>NZ_CP069396.1:5805997-6114663 GCF_016887565.1 Archangium violaceum | reverse complement strand
TGGGCGAGGCGCTCGCCGAGCAGCTGCGCTCCCGGGGCGCTCACGTCACCCTCGCCTCCCGCTCCTCCCTCACCCCGGGTGACTCCGAGGCCGTGGCGCGTCTGGTGCACCAGGCCCGTGCTCCTCTCGGGGATGCGCCCCTCCACGTCGCCTGGCTCGGGAGTCTGGATGCACTGGTGACTCCCCAGTCCTCCCCGGACGAGCTGCGCGCCGCCCTCTCCCTGTGCGGCGAGTCCGTGGTTCACCTGCTCCAGTCCCTCTCTCGCGTCGAGGGCATTGGCCGCCTCTGGCTGGTGACTCGCGGCGCCCAGGCCGCTGGCGCTTCCGTGCACGAGGCCGCCCTGGCCCAGTCCACCCTCTGGGGCCTCAGCCGTACCCTCGCCTCCGAGCTTCCCGAGCGCTGGGGCGGCATGGTCGACCTCGAGCCCGGTGTGCCCGCTCGCGAGTCCGCCTCTCAGCTCGTCTCCGCTCTCGCCCTCGGCGGTCGCGAGGACCAGGTCGCCTCGCGCCGCGGTCAGCTCCTGGTGGCCCGCCTCCTGCCCCGTCCCGAGCTGGCCGCCGCTTCGTCCACGCTCGAGCTGCGCGCTGGCGGCGCCTACCTCGTCACCGGCGGCCTCGGCGGCCTGGGCCTGCGCGTGGCGCGCTGGCTCGTCTCCCATGGCGCCCGCCGTCTCGTCCTCATGGGCCGCTCGGCCCTTCCTCCTCGCTCCCAGTGGAAGCAGCTTCCCGCTGACTCCTCCCAGGCCCTCCAGGTGCGTGCCGTGCGGGAGCTGGAGTCCCTCGGCGCCACTGTGCAGCTGGCCTCCGTCGACGTGGCCGATGAGGCCTCCCTCTCCTCCTGGCTCCAGCAGTACCGCGACGAGGAGCACCCCTCCCTCGTCGGCGTCGTGCACGCCGCCGGTGTCCTCGGCTCCGAGGACGAGCCCCTTCTGCACCTGCAGGGCTCCTCGCTTCAGTCCGTCCTGCGCCCCAAGGCCCTCGGCGCCTGGCTTCTGCACCGCCTGTTGGGTGAGAGCCTCGAGCTCTTCGTCTTCTTCTCCTCCTCCTCTTCCCTCCTCGGCACTCCCGGCCAGGGCCACTACTCGGCCGCCAACTCCTTCCTGGATGCCCTGGCCCATGCTCGCCGCTCCCGCGGCCTGCCCGCTCTGAGCCTCGACTACGGCGCCTTCGCCGAGGCCGGCATGGCCGCCCGGGGCAACCAGGGTGCCCGTCTCGCTCAGCGCGGTATGCGCGGCATGTCCCCCGAGCGCGCCTTCTCCGCCCTCGTCCCCCTCCTCTCCTCCGGCCTTCCCCAGGCCGCCGTCATGGACGTGGACTGGCCCCTGCTGCGCGCCCTGCTCGAGACTCGCGGCGAGCAGCCCTTCCTCTCCAGACTCTCCCGTCCCCTCTCCCCTGGTGCCGCCGCTTCGCCAGCCTCCCCGTCCCGGGTCGAGCTGCCGCTGGAGCCCACCGCCCGCCGCGCCCACCTGGAGGACTGGCTGCACGCACAGGCCGCCACCGTGTTGGGCATGACCCCCCAGGCCCTCCCTCCGGAGCAGCCCCTGAGCAGCCTGGGCTTCGACTCCATCATGTCCATCGAGCTGCGCAACCGGGTGCAGTCGCACCTGGGGCTCAGCATCCCCCTCACCGCCCTGGTGCAGGGACCCAGCGTCTCTCAGCTCCTGGCCCAGGTGCTGTCGCTCCTTCCCGAGCCCCAGCCCGAGCAGGCCACTCCGCTCGCGCCGCCTTCCTCGCAGCCGCCGCTGGTGCCCCTGCCGCCAGAGGCCCAGACGGTGCTCTCCTTCGGCCAGGAGCGGCTGTGGTTCCTCCACCAGCTCGAGCCCGACACCGCCTTCCACAACATCCCCGCCGCCCTGCGGTTGAGCGGCCAGCTCCATGTCCAGGCCCTGGAGCGCAGCCTCCTGGAGGTCCAGCACCGTCACTCCGTCCTGCGGACCATCTTCCGCACCGACGCCCAGGGCACTCCCCGTCCCCTCGTCTCCTCCGACGTGGTGCCTCTCTCCCACGTCGACCTGAGCGCCCTGCCCCCCGCCGAGCGTGAGCAGCGGGCCCTCCAGCTCGCTTCCGAGGCGGCCCGCAGCCCCTTCGCCCTGGAGAAGGGCCCGCTGGTCCGCTCCAGCCTGCTGCGCCTGTCCGACTCCGAGCACGTGCTCCTCTTCACCATGCACCACACCGTCTCCGACGGTTGGTCGCTGGGCGTGCTCGTGCGCGAGGTGGCCTCCCTCTACGCGGCCTACGCCCAGGGCAAGCCCTCGCCCCTTCCCGAGCTGCCGGTCCAGTACGCGGACTTCGCCGCCTGGCAGCGCCAGTGGCTCCAGGGTGAGGCCCTCCAGTCCCAGCTCGACTACTGGCGCCAGCAGCTCTCCGGCGCCCCCGCCCTGCTCGAGCTGCCCACCGACAGGCCTCGTCCCCCCGAGCAGACCTACCGCGGCGCCCAGCACTCCCTCGTGCTCGGGCCGGAGCTCGCCCGCGCCGTCCACTCGCTGGCTCGCGCCGAGGGCGTCACGCCCTTCATGGTGCTGCTGGCTTCCTTCCAGCTCCTGCTCGCCCGCCACTCCGGGCAGCTCGACCTGTGCATCGGCACTCCCATCGCCGGCCGCACCCGCCCCGAGGTCGATGGCCTCATCGGCTTCTTCCTCAACAACCTCGTCATCCGCACCCAGCTCTCGCCCCAGATCTCCTTCCGCGAGCTGCTGGCCCAGGTGCGCCAGGTCTCCCTCGGCGCCTACGCCCACCAGGACGTCCCCTTCGAGAAGCTCGTCGAGGAGCTGCAGCCCACCCGCAGCCTCAGCTACTCGCCCCTCTTCCAGGTCATGTTCATCCTCCGGCAGGATCCGCTCCCCAGCGTGTCCCTGCCGGGGCTCTCCCTGCGCTCCCTGGAGGCCGATACCCAGGGCTCCCAGTTCGACCTCACCCTGTCCCTGGTCGAGGACGAGCGCGGCCTGTCCGGTTGGCTCGAGTACAACACCGACCTCTTCGACGCCTCCACCATCGCGCGCCTCGCGGGCCACTACCGCACCCTGCTCCAGGCCGCCACCGTCCACCCCGAGCAGCACGCCTTCGCCCTCCCCCTGCTCACCCCCGAGGAGCGCCGCCAGCTCCTCGTCGAGTGGAACGACACCCGCCGCGACTACGCGCAGGCTTGCGTCCACGAGCTCTTCGAGGCCCAGGTCCAGCGCACCCCGGACGCCGTCGCCCTCTCCTTCGAGAATGAGTCCCTCACCTACCGCGAGCTCGCCGCTCGCTCGCGCCAGCTCGCCTGGCACTTGCGCTCGCTGGGCGTTGGCCCTGATTCGCGCGTAGGCGTCTGCGCCGAGCGCTCCGTCGACATGGTCGTGGCCCTGCTCGGCGTGCTCCAGGCTGGCGGCGCCTACGTCCCCCTCGACCCGTCCTATCCCCACGACCGTCTGGCCTACATGCTCGAGGACTCGCGCGCCCGCGTGCTCCTCACCCAGCGCCACCTGACCGGCAGTGTGCCCTCCCAGGGTGTCCGCTCCGTCTTCATCGAGGAGCTCACGCCCTCCGCCGCCCACGCCGAGGCTCCTCCTCCCAGCGGCGCCCACCCGGACAACGTCGCCTACACCATCTACACCTCCGGCTCCACGGGCCGGCCCAAGGGCGTCATGGTGCCTCACCGCACCGTCGCCAACTTCTTCACCGGCATGGACGAGCGCCTGGGCACCGCGCCCGGCTCCTGGCTCGCCGTCACCAGCATCTCCTTCGACATCTCCGTCCTGGAGTTGATGTGGACGCTCTGCCGTGGCTTCCGCGTGGTGCTGCGCGGCGAGCGTGAGTCCGTCTCCGCCGCCCTCTCCGCTTCCACCGGGTCCACCACCGCCAGCGCTTCCACGGCCTCCAGCGGCAGCGGGCGCTCGCGGCCCCTGGCCTTCAGCCTCTTCTACTTCGCCGACGACTCCGAGCAGCAGGGCGACCGCTACCGCCTGCTCATGGAGGGTGCCCGCTTCGCCGACACCCACGGCTTCCAGGCCGTCTGGACTCCCGAGCGCCACTTCCACGCCTTCGGCGGCCTCTACCCCAACCCCTCCGTCGTCAGCGCCGCCATCGCCGCCATCACCCAGCGCGTCCAGCTGCGCGCCGGCAGCGTCGTCCTTCCCCTCCACCACCCCGTCCGCGTCGCCGAGGAGTGGGCCCTCGTCGACAACATCTCCCGCGGCCGCGTCGGCCTCTCCTTCGCCTCCGGCTGGCACGCCGACGACTTCGTCTTCGCCCCCGAGCGCTTCGAGCGCCGCCGCGAGCTGCTCATGGAGGGCATGGACTCCGTCCGCCGCCTCTGGCGCGGAGAGACCCTCACCTTCCCCGGTGGCCAGGGCCAGCCCGTCCAGGTTCGCCTGCGCCCTCCTCCCATCCAGCCCGAGCTACCCGTCTGGCTCACCGCCGCCGGCAACCCCGAGACCTTCAAGGCCGCCGGCCGCGCAGGCGCCTTCCTCCTCACCCACCTGCTCGGCCAGACCATGCCCGAGCTCGAGCGCAAGATCGCCCTCTATCGAGAGGCGTGGCGCCAGGCCGGCCACCCCGGCGAGGGTCATGTCACCCTCATGCTCCACACCTTCATCCACGAGGATGAGAGCCGTGTGCGCGGCATCGTCGAGGTCCCCTTCCGCAACTACCTGCGCAGCTCCGCCGACCTCATGCGCGGCCTGGGCCAGAGCCTCGGCCTCGATGTCTCCGCCCTGAGCGCCGCCGACCTCGACATGCTCTCGGCCCGCGCCTTCGAGCGCTACTTCGAGACCAGCGGCCTGTTCGGCTCTCCTCGCGCCGTGCGCGAGAAGGTGGAGCACCTGCGCCAGGTGGGCGTCGACGAGGTGGGCTGCCTCATCGACTTCGGCATCGCCACCGACACCGTCCTGGACAGCCTCCCTTTCCTCGACGCCGTCCGCCAGCGCAGCGAGCACGATTACGCCCGCTCCCGCCACTCCTCCGGCACCTCCCTGAGCGTCCCCGCTCAGCTGCGCCAGCAGTCCATCACCCACCTGCAGTGCACGCCGTCCTTCGCTCGCGCCCTCGCGCTCGACCCCCAGGGCCTGGAGGCCCTCTCCACCCTCCAGCGGCTCATGGTGGGCGGTGAGGCCCTGCCCGAGGCCCTCGCCTCGCAGCTGCGTCAGGCCGTGCCCGACGGGCTGATGAACATGTACGGCCCCACCGAGACCACCATCTGGTCCTCCACCCATAAGGTGGGCCCCCAGCCCGGTCCGGTGCCCATCGGCACGCCCATCGCCAACACCGCCCTCTACGTCCTCGACTCCTGGCTGCAGCCCCAGCCCGTGGGCGTCGCCGGCGAGCTCTTCATCGGCGGCACCGGCGTGGTGCGCGGCTACCTCGAGCGCCCCGAGCTGAGCGCCGAGCGCTTCATCCCCGACCCCTTCTGGCCCGAGCCTGGCGCCCGCATGTACCGCACCGGCGACCTGGCCCGCTGGCGCGCCGATGGCACCGTCGAGTTCCTCGGCCGCATGGATCACCAGGTGAAGGTGCGCGGCTTCCGCATCGAGCTGGGGGAAATCGAAGCGGCGCTCGGCCAGCACCCCTCGGTGCAGGCCGGTGTGGTGGTGGCTCGCGAGGACGGCTCCGGCGACAAGCGGCTGGTGGCCTACGTCGTCGCCAGGCCCGAGCAGCAGGTGGAGGTGGCCGAGCTGCGCGCCCTCGTGCAGCAGCGGCTGCCCGAGTACATGGTGCCCTCGGCCTTCATGGTGCTGCCCGCCCTGCCCCTCACCCCCAACGGCAAGGTGGACAGGAAGGCCCTGCCCGAGCCCGACGCGGCCCGCCCCAAGCTGGAGGTGGCCTACGTCGCGCCTCGCACGCCCGTGGAGGAGCTGCTCGCGCAACTGTGGAGCGGCCTGCTGGGTGTCGAGCGCGTGGGCATCCACGACGACTTCTTCGAGCTGGGCGGACACTCCCTCATGGCCACCCAGGTGCTCGCGCGCCTGCGCGGGGCCCTGCAGGTGGAACTGCCCCTGCGCACCATGTTCGAGGCCGCCACCGTGGCCAAGCTGGCCGCCCGCGTGGAGGCCGTCCGCGGTGAGTCCAGCCCGAAGTCCTCTCCGCTCATCCCGCTGCCGCGCAAGGGCGAGGTGCTCCCGCTCTCCTTCGGACAGGAGCGCCTGTGGTTCCTCCACCAGCTCGAGCCCGACAACCCCTTCTACAACGTCCCCGCCGCCCTGCGGCTGTCGGGACAGCTGGACATGCGGTCCCTCGAGAGTGCCATGGAGGCGCTCCAGCGCCGGCACGAGGTGCTGCGCATCACCTTCCGCACCGATGAGCAGGGCGCTCCCCAGCCGGTGCTGGCCGCGGACCGCCCCCTGGCCACCCTGAGCCACGTGGACCTGAGCCACCTGCCCGCCGAGCAACGCGAGCAGCAGGTGCTGCGGCTGGCCACCGAGGAATCCCGCC
The DNA here is from genome assembly GCF_016887565.1 of Archangium violaceum. NCBI lineage: Bacteria > Pseudomonadati > Myxococcota > Myxococcia > Myxococcales > Archangiaceae > Archangium > Archangium violaceum. Next base: position 6,108,258 of record NZ_CP069396.1, on the reverse strand, counting down.
GCATCTTCGACCTGGAGCGGGACTCCCTCTTCCGCTGCCTGGTGGTCCGGCTGAGCGACACCGAGCACGTGCTGCTGCCCACCATGCATCACACCGTCTCCGACGGCTGGTCGTTGGGCGTGCTGCTGCGTGACATCGCCGCGCTCTACGAGTCCTTCCGCCAGGGCAAGCCCTCGCCCCTGCCGGAGCTGGCGGTGCAGTACGCGGACTTCGCCGCCTGGCAGCGCCAGTGGCTCCAGGGCCAGGTGCTCCAGTCGCAGCTCGACTACTGGCGCCAGCAGCTCACCGGCGCCCCGGAGCTGCTCGAGCTTCCCACCGACAGGCCCCGTCCCCCCGAGCAGACCTACCGCGGCGCCCTGCAGGCCGTGCCGCTGTCTCCCGAGCTGACCCGCGCGGTCCACGAGCTCTGCCGCCGCGAGGGCGTCACGCCCTTCATGGTGCTGCTGGCCACCTTCCAGCTGCTGCTCAGCCGCTACTCCGGCCAGCTCGACCTCACCGTCGGCACCCCCATCGCCGGCCGCAATCGCCCGGAGCTCGAAGGCCTCATCGGCTTCTTCGTCAACACCCTGGTCATGCGCACCCAGCTCTCGCCCCAGCTCTCCTTCCGCGAGCTGCTGGCCCGCGTGCGCGAGGTGGCCCTTGGCGCCTACGCCCACCAGGACGTCCCCTTCGAGAAGCTCGTCGAGGAGCTCAAGCCGGCTCGCAGCCTCAGCCACTCGCCCCTCTTCCAGGTCATGTTCGTCCTGCAGCAGGACCCCCTGCCCACCGTGTCGCTGCCCGGGCTGGTTCTGCAACAGATGCAGGTCGACAGCCGCACCTCCCAGTTCGACCTCACCCTCTCCCTCATGGAAGAGGCGCACGGGCTCAACGGCTGGCTCGAGTACAACACCGACCTCTTCGACTCCTCCACCGCCTCCCGTCTGGCCGAGCACTACCGCCTCCTCCTGGAGGCCGTCGTCGCCCACCCCGAGCACACGCTCGGCACGTTGCCGCTGCTCACGGCCCAGGAGCGCCAGCAGTTGCTGGTGGATTGGAACTCCACCCTCACGCCCGACTCTCCCCTTCACGCCTGCGTCCACGAGCTCTTCGAGGCCCAGGCCGAGCGCCGCCCAGACGCCATCGCCGCCTCGTGCGAGGGCCAGTCCCTCACCTACCGTGAGCTGAACCAGCGCTCCAACCGCGTCGCCCATCGGCTCATCTCCGAGGGCGTTGCCTTGGAGGGTGTGGTGGCCCTGCTCGCCGAGCGTGGCCTGGACTTCCTCTCCGCCCTCTTCGGCACCTTCAAGTCCGGTGGCGCCTACATGCCCCTGGACGTGCACCATCCTCCCCAGCGCATGGCCCAGGTGCTCCAGCAGAGCCGCGCTGGCCACGTCCTGGTCGCAGAGGCCATGCGGCCCGCCCTGGCCGCGGCACTGGACAAGCTCCCCGCCGAGCAGCGCCCCCGCGTGCTCGTGCTCGAGCAGGTGCTCGCCTCCACCGGCCCCGACGCCAATCCGCCCCGCCGCACCGGCCCCGAGCACATGGCCTATGTGCTCTTCACCTCCGGCTCCACCGGCCTGCCCAAGGGCGCCATGCTCGAGCACAAGGGCATGCTCAACCACTCCTGGGCCTTCATCCGCGCCATGGGCATCACCGAGCGCGACACGGTGGCCCAGACCGCCTCCCAGTCCTTCGACATCTCCATCTGGCAGATGGTGACCGCCGCCCTCGTCGGCGGCCGCGTGCACGTGCTCTCCACCGAGCTGGTGCAGAGTGGTGCCCGCCTGCTACGCGCCATCCAGGACGAGAAGCTCTCCATCGTCCAGCTCGTGCCCTCGCTCATCCGCGTGCTGCTGGAAGAGGGTGACTCGCTCGGTGCCCAGAGGCCGGCGCTCTCCTCCCTGCGCTGGATGGTGCCCACCGGAGAGGCCCTGCCGCCCGAGGTGTGCCGCCACTGGCTGGAGTCCTACCCCTCCGTCCCGCTGATCAACGCCTACGGCCCCACCGAGTGCTCCGACGACGTCACCCTCTGCGTGCTTCGTCAGCCTCCCTCTTCCGTCAACGTTCCCATCGGCAAGCCCCTGGACAACCTGCGCGTCTACGTCCTCGACGCCTCGTTGCAGCCCGTCCCCGTCGGCGTTGCTGGTGAGCTGTGCATCGGCGGTCTCGGCGTCGGCCGCGGCTACCTGCGCGACCCCTCTCGTACCGCCGAGGTCTTCCTCCCAGACCCCTTCTCCTCCCAGCCCGGCGCTCGCCTCTACCGCACCGGCGACCTGGTGCGCTGGCTGGCCGACGGCAACATCGAGTACCTCGGCCGCATCGACCATCAGGTCAAGGTGCGCGGCTTCCGCATCGAGCTGGGTGAGATCGAATCCGTGCTCGTGCAGCACCCCGCCCTCAAGCAGGCCGTGGTGCTGGCTCGCGAGGACTCCCCGGGCCACAAGCGCCTGGTGGCCTACGGCGTCCCCAAGCCGGGCCAGACCGTCGATACCGAGGACGTGCGTCGCTTCGTCCGCGAGCGTCTCCCCGAGTACATGGTGCCCTCGGCCCTCCTGGTGCTCGAGGCCATGCCCCTCACTCCCGTCGGCAAGGTGGACCGCAAGGCCCTCCCCGCCCCGGAGCGCACGGCCGAGCAGGACACCTACGTCGCGCCTCGTACGTCCGTGGAGCAGCGGCTCGCCGCCATCTGGCAGCAGGTGCTGCGCGTGGAGCGCGTCGGCCTGCACGACGGGTTCTTCGACCTGGGTGGCGACTCCATCCTCAGCCTGCAGATCGTCGCGAGGGCGCGCCGCGCGGGGCTGCACCTCACGCCCAAGCACCTCTTCCAGCACCAGACGCTGGCCGAGCTGGCCTCCGCCGTCTCAGAGAGCCAGGGTGTACTCGCCGAGCAGGGCCCCGTCTCTGGCCCCGTGCCCCTCACGCCCATCCAGCACTGGCTGATGGAGCTGGAGCTGCCGCGTCCCGGTCACTTCAACCAGGCCGTGCTGCTCCAGGCCCGCGAGGCCGTGGATGCCTCCATGCTCGAGAAGGCCCTCCAGCACGTGGTGGACCATCACGACGCGCTGCGCATGAGCTTCGTGCGCGGCGAGTCCGGCGCGTGGCTGCAGGAGAACCTGGCACTCGGCCCCACCGTGTCGCTCGTGCGCGTGGACCTCTCCTCCACCTCCGACGCTGAGCTGCCCGCGGCCCTGGAGGCCGAGGCCACCCGCGTCCAGGCCAGCATCGACCTGGGCACGCCGCCCCTTCTGCGCGCTGCTCTCTTCGACCTCGGCGCCCAGCGCCCGGCACGGCTGCTGCTCGCCGTCCACCACCTGGTGATGGATGGCGTCTCCTGGCGCGTGCTCCTGGAGGACCTGGACACCGCCTACACCCAGTTGCGCCGTGGCCAGCCGGTGGGCCTGCCTCCCAAGTCCACCTCGTTCAAGGCCTGGGCCGAGCGCCTGGTCGAGTACTCCCGCTCCGAGGCCCTCTCCGCCGAGCGGCCCTACTGGCTCGCGGAGAGCCGCCAGGGCCTGGCTCCGCTGCCCACCGACAAGGCCTCGGGTCCCAACACCGTGGCCTCGGCGCGGACCGTCTCCGTGTCGCTCGACGCCGAGGAGACCCGGCTGCTCCTGCAGCAGGTGCCCGCGGCCTACCGCGCTCACATCAACGACGTGCTGCTGGCGGCCCTGCAACAGACCCTGGCGCCGTGGAGCGGTCAGTCCCGCGTGCTGGTGGACCTCGAGGGCCATGGCCGCGAGGAGGAGCTCGTCGACGGCGTGGACCTGTCGCGCACGGTGGGCTGGTTCACCGCGCTCTACCCGGTGCTGCTGGAGGCGCCTGTGAAGGCCTCGGCCGCCGAGGCCGTGCGCGCGGTGCGCCGCACGCTGCGCCAGGTGCCCCAGCGCGGCGTGGGCTACGGCCTGCTGCGCTACCTGCGCGGGGATGAGACCTCGCGGAGCCTGCGCGCCCTGCCCCAGGCTCCCGTCCGCTTCAACTACTTCGGCCAGTTCGACGCCGTGGCCTCCGAGAGCGCTCCCTTCGGCCCGGCCCGCGAGTCCCCTGGCGCCACCCAGAGCGAGCAGGGTCCGCGCTCCTATGTCCTGGAGATCGACGGGCTCGTGCTCGAGGGCCGCCTGGAGCTGAAGTGGACCTACAGCGACAACCTCCACGAGCACGCCACCATCGAGCGGCTCGCCACCACCACGCGCGACGTGCTGCGCGCCCTCATCGCCGGCCGCTCCGCGCCCGAGGCCTCGCGCCCCATCGCCGCCGACTTCCCCCTGGCGCGCATCGATGAGGACACCCTCGAATCCTTGATGCGGCTCGAGCCGGCCATCGAGGACCTCTACCCGCTGTCCCCGCTGCAGCAGGGTCTGCTCTTCCACGCGGTGCTCGCCCCCAGCTCGGGCGTCTACGTGGAACAGCTCACCTGGTCCATCCACTCGCCGCTGGACCTGGGCGCCATGCGCCGCGCCTGGGAGCAGGCCGTGCAGCGCCACCCCATCCTCCGCACCGCCTTCTTCTGGGAGGGCCTGCCGCAGCCCCTGCAACTGGTCCGCCCGCGCGTGGAGCTGCCCTGGCAGGAGCTGGACTGGCGCCACCTGACGGCCGAGCAGCAGGAAGCCCAGCTCGAGGCGCTGCTGCGCGAGGATCGCACCCGCGGCTTCGAGCTCACCCGCGCGCCGCTCATGCGGCTCACCTGCATCCAGCTCGGGGAGAACGCCTGCCGGTTCCTCTGGACCTTCCACCACCTGCTGCTGGATGGCTGGGCCGTGGCCATCCTCCTCAAGGAGCTGTTCTCGCTCTACGAGGCCACCCGCGTCGGCCAGCCGCCGCACCTGGAGCCCAGCCCCGCCTACAGCGAGTACATCGCCTGGCTGCGGCGCCAGGACGCGTCGAGCTCGGAGTCCTTCTGGCGTAGCACCCTGGCGGGATTCTCCACGCCCACGCCGCTCCCGGCCGACCTCGCGCCCAAGCGCATCGGCGCGGCCGTGCACCAGGTGCGCGAGAGCGAGCTGTCGCTGTCCGCCTCCACCACCGCGGCGCTGCAGGCCTTCGCCCGCCAGCATCAGCTCACCCTCAGCACGCTGTCCCAGGCCGCCTGGGCGCTCGTCCTGTGGCGCTACAGCGGCGAGCAGGACGTCGTCTTCGGCACCACCGTCTCCGGCCGTCCGCCGGCCCTCCCCGGCATCGAGTCCATGGTGGGCCTCTTCATCAACTCGCTGCCGGTGCGCGTGCAGGTGCGTCCCGACGCCGCCGTGGTGCCCTGGTTGCAGCGACTCCAGGCCTGGCAGCTCGAGCTGCGCCAGCACGAGCACAGCCCCCTCGTCCAGGTGCAGTCCTGGAGCGAGGTGTCCCGCGGCTCGCCCCTCTTCGAGAGTCTGATCGTCTTCGAGAACTACCCGATCGACTCCTCCGTCCAGCAGGGATCCAACCGGCTCGAAGTGCGCGACGTGCGCATGCTCGAGCAGACGAACTACCCGCTCACCGCCACCCTGCTACCCGGTGACGGGCTGCGCCTGCGGCTCACCTTCGACACCGAGCGCTTCGACACGGATGGCATCGCGCGGCTGCTGGGGCACTGGCGTACCGCCCTGGAGGGTCTGGCTTCTGGCACCGCTCAGCGCCTGGGCGAGCTGCCCCTGCTCACCGACTCCGAGCGTCACCAGCTCCTGGTGCAGTGGAATGACACTCGCGCCGACTTCCCCCGCGAGCTGTGCGTCCACCACCTGCTGGAGGCCCAGGCCTCTCGCAACCCCGAGGCCCTCGCCGTCGTCTCCCAGGACGTGCGTCTGTCGTTTGGCGAGTTGGAGCGCCGCTCCAACCAGCTCGCCTTCCACCTGCGCTCGCTGGGTGTCGGCCCAGACTCCCTCGTCGGCCTCTTCCTCGAGCGCAACGCCGACCTGGTCGTCGGCCTGCTCGGCATCCTCAAGGCCGGCGCCGCCTACGTCCCTCTCGACCCCGCCTACCCCGCCCAGCGTCTGTCCTTCATGCTCGAGGACAGCCGCGCCAAGGCCCTCGTCACTCACTCCTCCCTGGCCGGCCGTCTCTCTCACTCCGCCGCCACCGTCTGCCTCGACACCCAGGCCGATGCCCTCTCCCGTTTGCCTTCGGGGCGTGTCGACTCCGGCGTCCTGGCCGACCACCTGGCCTACGTCATCTACACCTCCGGCTCCACCGGCCGGCCCAAGGGCGTGCTCGTCGAGCACCGCGGCGTCCTCAACTACCTGACGTGGGCCCTCCAGGCCTACGCCGTGGAAGGTGGCACCGGCTCCCCCGTCCACTCCTCCGTCTCCTTCGACCTCACCGTCACCAGCCTCCTGGCTCCCCTGGCCGCCGGCAGGCCCGTAGTGCTGGTGCCCGAAGACGAGAAACTCGAAGGCCTGGTGCACACGCTGCGCTCCGGGGCTGACTTCAGCCTCGTCAAGCTCACCCCCACTCACCTCTCCATGCTGGCCCAGCAGCTCCAGCCTCACGAGGCCGCTGGCCGCACCCGCTCCTTCGTCATCGGCGGCGAGGCCCTGAGTGCCGAGAGCATCGCCTTCTGGCGCCAGTACGCTCCCAACACCCGCCTCATCAACGAGTACGGCCCCACCGAGACGGTGGTGGGCTGCTGCATCCACGAGGTGGCTCCGGACGACCCCTCCGTCGGCAACGTCCTCATCGGCCGGCCCATCTCCAACACCACCCTGCACGTGTTGGGCGAAGACCTGCGCCTGACGCCCGTGGGCGCCGTGGGCGAGCTCTACATCGGCGGTGCTGGCGTGGCCCGCGGCTACCTGGCCCGCCCCGAGCTCACCGCCGAGCGCTTCATCCCCGACCCCTTCAGCTCCGAGCCCGGTGCCCGCATGTACCGCACCGGCGACCGCGTGCGCCGTCTGCCCGACGGCCGCCTGGACTTCCTGGGCCGCATGGACTCCCAGGTGAAGGTGCGCGGCTTCCGCATCGAGCTGGGTGAAATCGAGACGGCGCTGCTGCAGCTCGAGTCCGTGCGCGAGGCCGTGGTGGTGGTGCGCCAGGACAGGCCCGGCCAGTCCCGCCTGGTGGGCTACGTCCTGCCCAAGCCGGGCCAGACGCTGGAGGCCACCTCGCTGCGCTCGGCGCTGCGGCAGGGGCTGCCCGAGCACATGGTGCCCTCGGCCATCGTCGTCATGGAGTCCTTCCCCCTGTCTCCCAACGGCAAGGTGGACCGCAAGGCCCTCCCCGCTCCGGAGCACACGGTCAACGAGGACACCTACGTCGCGCCTCGCTCGCCCGTGGAGCAGCGGCTCGCCGCCCTCTGGCAGCAGGTGCTGCGCGTGGAGCGCGTGGGCCTGCACGATGACTTCTTCGCCCTGGGCGGAGACTCCATCCTCAGCCTGCAGATCGTCGCGCGCGCTCGACAGGCCGGCCTGCACATCACGCCCAAGCAGCTCTTCGAGCACCCCACCCTGGCCGAGCTGGCTTCCGCCATCTCCGAGGGTCAGGGCGTGATCGCCGAGCAGGGCCCCGTCTCCGGTCCCGTGCCCCTCACTCCCATCCAGCACTGGATGACGGAGCTGGAGCTGCCGCGTCCCGGTCACTTCAATCAGGCCGTGATGCTCCAGGCCCGCGAGGCCGTGGATGCCGCCCTGCTCGAGAAGGCGCTCCAACTGGTCGTGGACCACCACGACGCGCTGCGCATGAGCCTCGTGCGTGGCGAGTCCGGCGCGTGGCTACAAGAGAATCTGCCACTCGGCCCCACGGCCTCGCTCGTGCGCGTGGATCTCTCCTCCACCTCCGACGCCGAGCTGCCCGCGGCCCTGGAGGCCGAGGCCACCCGAGTCCAGACCCGCCTCGACCTGAGCACGCCGCCCCTGCTGCGCGCCGCCCTCTTCGACCTCGGCGCCCAGCGTCCGGCACGCCTGCTGGTCGTGGTGCACCACCTGGTGGTGGACGGCGTCTCCTGGCGCGTGCTGCTGGAAGACCTCGCGACCACCTACGCCCAGTTGCGCCGTGGCCAGCCGGTGGGCCTGCCTCCCAAGTCCACCTCGTTCAAGGCCTGGGCCGAGCGTCTGGTCGAGTACGCCCGCTCCGAGTCCTTCGCCCAGGAGTCCTCCTGGTGGCTGGACCAGCCCATGCGGGCCACCGTCCTGCCTCAGGACAAGGCCACGGGGGAGAACACCTCCGGCTCGGCGCGCACCGTCACCGTGTCGCTCGACGCCGAGGAGACCCGGCTGCTCCTGCAGCAGGTCCCCGCGAGCTACCGCGCGCACATCAATGACGTGCTGCTGGCCACGCTCGTCCAGGCGCTCGCGCCGTGGACGGGCCAGCCGCGCCTGCTGGTGGACCTGGAAGGCCACGGCCGCGAGGATCTCTTCGACGGCGTGGACCTGTCGCGCACGGTGGGCTGGTTCACCTCGCTCTACCCGGTGATGTTGGAGGTGCCCGCTTCCGCCTCGCCCGCCGAGGCCGTGCGCTCGGTGCGCCGCACCCTGCGTCAGGTGCCCCAGCGCGGCATCGGCTACGGCCTGCTGCGCTACCTGCGCGGGGATGAGACCTCGCGAAAGCTGCGCACGCGGCCCCAGGCCCCGGTGGCCTTCAACTACCTCGGCCAGTTCGACGCGGTGGCTCCGGCGGACTCCGCCTTCGCTCCCGCCTCGGAGTCCACCGGCCCCGCACGCGACCCGCGCAGCCACCGGCCCCACCAGTTGGAAGTGGAGAGCATGGTGCTCGGGGGCCGCCTCGAGTTCCAGTGGCTCTACAGCGACAACCTCCACGAGCGCTCCACCGTGGAGACGCTCGCCCGCCGTCACCTGGAGGCCCTGCGCGCCCTCATCGCCGCTCGTAACGTCCCCGAGGCCTCGCGCCCCATCGCCGCCGACTTCCCCCTGGCCCGCCTCGAGGACTCCGCTCTCGAGCGCCTGCTTCAGACGGACTCGGACCTCGAGGATCTCTATCCGCTCTCCCACGTGCAGCAAGGCATGCTCTTCCATGCCCTGCTCGCTCCGTCCTCGGGCGTCTACGTCGAGCAGCTCACCTGGTCCATCCACTCTCCGCTGGACCTGGGTGCCCTGCGCCGCGCGTGGGAGCAGCTCATCCAGCGCCACGCCGTGCTGCGCACCTCCTTCCTCTGGGAAGGCCTAGCCCGGCCGCTCCAGGTGGTCCGCTCGCGCGTGGCCACCCCCTGGCAGGAGCTGGACTGGCGTCACCTGCCCGCCGAGCAGCAGCAGACCCGCTTCGAGTCCCTGCTGAGTGAGGACCGCTCCCGCGGCTTCGACTTCACCCAGGCTCCGCTCACGCGGCTGGTGCTCATCCGTACCTCCGACGCCTCCTTCCGCATCGTCTGGACCCACCACCACCTGCTGCTGGATGGCTGGAGCGTCGCGGTGCTCCTCAAGGAGCTCTTCGGCTTCTACGAGGCCACGCTCCAGGGCCACCCGGCCCGCCTGGAGCCGGCTCCCGCCTGGCGCGACTACATCGCCTGGTTGCAGCGTCAGGACGTGGCCGCCATCGAGCCCTTCTGGCGCCGCACCCTGACGGGCTTCTCCGCTCCCACGCCCCTGCCCGCGCAGGTGGCCGGGACGCGCGTGGGCGCCACCGTCTCGCGCGTGGGAGAGAAGACGATTCAGCTCTCCGCGTCCGCCACCACGGCGCTGCAGGCCTTCGCTCGCCAGCACCAGCTCACCCTCAACACCCTGGCACAGGCCGCCTGGGCACTCGTCCTCTCGCGCTACAGCGGCGAGCAGGATGTCGTCTTCGGCACCACCGTCTCCGGCCGTCCGCCGGCGCTCTCCGGTATCGAGACCATGGTGGGCCTCTTCATCAACACCCTGCCCGTGCGCGTGGAGGTGAAGCCCGAGGCCGCCGTGGTGCCCTGGCTGCAGCGGCTCCAGCAATGGCAGCTCGAGCTGCGTCAGCACGAGCACAGCCCCCTGGCCCAGGTGCAGTCCTGGAGCGAAGTGCCTCGTGGCATTCCTCTCTTCGAGAGCCTGCTCGTCTTCGACAACTACCCGGTGGACACCTCCGTCCAACAGGGAGCCAGCCAGCTCGACGTGCGCGAGGCGCACATGTTCGAGCAGACCAACTACGCGCTCTCCATGGCGGTGATGCCGGCCGCCTCGGCGGGGCTGGTGCTGCGCCTGGCGTATGACGTCGAGCGCTACGACGAGGCTCTGGCCGCACAGGTGCTCGGCCACTTCCGCGCGGCCTTCGAGGGACTCGCCGCCAGCACCACCCGCAACCTGGGCAGCCTCGCCCTGCTCTCGGGCGAGGAGCGCCACCGGCTGCTGGTGGAGTGGAACGCCACCCAGGTCGACCTCCCGCGCGAGCACTGCCTGCACGAGCGCATCGAGGCCCAGGCCGCCCTCACGCCCGACGCCCTCGCGGTACTCGCCAGCGACGGCCAGCTCTCCTTCTCCGAGCTCAACCGCCGCGCCAACCGCCTGGCCCATGCGCTGCGCTCGCGCGGCGTCGGCCCGGAGGTGCGCGTCGGCCTGTGCCTCGGCCGCTCCCTGGACATGGTCGTCGGCGTGCTCGCCATCCTCAAGGCTGGCGGCGCCTACGTCCCGCTCGATCCCGCCTACCCCACCCAGCGACTGGCCTACATGCTCGAGGACAGCCGCTCCCGCTGGGTCCTCACGCGTCAGTCGTTCGCGGACCGGCTCGGCTCCTCCGTCCCCGCACTCTTCGTCGACGAGCTCCTCGCCGCGCCCTCCTCGCCGGCCGAGGAGTCCAACCCGCCTCACCTCACCGTCCCGGGCAACCTCGCCTACGTCATCTACACCTCGGGCTCCACCGGTCTGCCCAAGGGCGTCATGGTGCAGCACGCCTCGGTGATGAACCTGCTGGGCGCCCTGCGTCGCACCGTCTACGCCGGTGTGCACACGCCCCTGCGGGTGAGCGTCAACGCCCCGGTGTCCTTCGACGCCTCCGTCAAGCAACTCATCCAGCTGGCCGACGGCCACGCCCTGTGCGTGGTGCCCGAGTCGGCTCGCGAAGACGTGACGGAGATGGTGCGCTACGTGCGCCAGCAGCAGGTGGACGTGCTCGACTGCACGCCTTCCCTCCTGCGGCTGCTGGTGGACGAGGGCCTGGGTGACACGAGCCCGGTGCGCGTGCTGGTGGGCGGCGAGGCCGTGGACTCCGCCCTCTGGGACACGCTCTCCACGCATCCCCGCCTGAATGTCTTCAACGTGTACGGCCCCACCGAGTGCACGGTGGACGTCACGGCCAAGGCCATCCGTGCGGCTCACGGGCGTCCCACGCTCGGCGGACCTCTGGCCAACATGCAGGCCTACGTGTTGGACACGCGCCTGCAACCGGTGCCCCTGGGTGCCCCCGGTGAGCTGTTCGTCGGTGGCTCCGGTGTCTCCCGCGGCTACCTGGAGCGTCCGGCCCTCACCGCCGAGCGCTTCATCCCCGACTCCTTCAGCGGCGTACCGGGTGCCCGCCTCTACCGCACCGGCGACGTGGTGCGCTGGATGCCCGACGGGCAGCTGGAGTACCTGGGCCGCGCCGACGGCCAGGTGAAGTTGCGCGGCTTCCGCATCGAGCTGGGCGAGCTGGAGTCCGTACTGGGCCAGCACCCCTCGGTGCGTCAGGCCGTGGCCGTGGTGCGCCGCGAGGCCGACAGTGGCCCCGAGCGTCTGGTGGCCTACGTCGTGGCCCACGAGGGCCACACGGTGGAGGTGGCCGAGCTGCGCGGCTTCCTCTCCGAGCGGCTGCCGGCGTACATGGTCCCCGCCGTCCTCATGCCGCTGGAGGCACTGCCCCTCACCGTCAACGGCAAGGTGGACAAGCGGGCCCTGCCCGCCCCGGAGCGCTCCGCCGACGAGGGCGTCTACGTCGCTCCTCGCACTCCCGTGGAGCAGCGTCTGGCCTCCCTCTGGCAGCAGGTGCTGCGCGTGGAGCGCGTCGGCCTGCATGACGACTTCTTCGCCCTCGGCGGCGACTCCATCCTCAGCCTGCAGATCGTCGCGCGGGCGCGGCAGGTAGGGCTGCACCTCACGCCCAAGCAGCTCTTCGAGCACCCCACCCTGGCCGAGCTGGCCACGGCCGTCACCGAGGGCCAGGGCGTGCTCGCCGAGCAGGGCCCCGTCTCCGGCACCGTGCCCCTCACCGCCATCCAGCGCCGCATGCTGGAGCAGCAGCCCCTCGCGCCGCACCACTACAACCAGGCCGTGCTGCTGGAGGTGCGGGTGGCGATGGAGCCCTCGCTGCTGGAGCAGGCGCTGCGCCACGTCGTGGAGCACCACGACGCGCTGCGCATGCGCTTCGTGCGCGGCGAGTCCGGCGCTTGGACGCAGGAGAACCTGCCTCCGGGGCCCACCCCCTCGCTCATCCAGGTGGACCTGTCCGCCACGCCTGACTCCGAGCTGTCCGCGGCCATCGACGCTGAGGCCACCCGCATCCAGGCCAGCCTGGACCTGGGCACGCCTCCGCTGCTGCGCGCCGCTCTCATCCACCTCGGGCCCCAGCGCCCGGCGCGCCTGCTGCTCGTGGCCCACCACCTGGTGGTCGACGGCGTCTCCTGGCGCGTGCTCCTGGAGGACCTCGAGACCGCCTGGCAGCAGCTGCGCCTCGGCCAGTCCGTGAGCCTCCCGTCCAAGTCCACCTCGTTCAAGGCCTGGGCCGAGCGCGTGGTGGAGTACGCCCGCTCCGAGTCCCTCTCCACCGAGCTGCCCTACTGGCTCGCCGAGACACGCCAGGGCGTGGCGCCGCTGCCCACCGACAAGGCCTCGGGCTCCAACACCGTGGCCTCGGCTCGCACTGTCACCGTGTCGCTCGACCCCGAGGAGACCCGGCTGCTGCTCCAGGATGTGCCCGTCGCCTACCGGGCCCACATCAACGACGTGCTGCTCACCGCCCTCCAGCAGACCCTGGCTCCGTGGAGCGGTCAGTCCCGCCTGCTGGTGGACCTCGAGGGCCATGGCCGCGAGGACCTCTTCGAGAACGTGGACCTGTCGCGCACGGTGGGCTGGTTCACCACTCTCTATCCGGTGATGCTGGAGGTGCCCGCCTCCGCGTCTCCCGCCGAGGCCGTGCGCTCGGTGCGCCGCACCCTGCGTCAGGTGCCCCAGCGCGGCATCGGCTACGGCCTGCTGCGCTACCTGCGCGAGGACGAGGCCTCGCGGCGGTTGCGCGAGCAGCCCCAGGCTCCGGTGGTCTTCAACTACCTCGGCCAGTTCGACGCCGTGGCGGCCCAGCGCACCGCGTTCGCCCCGGCCTCCGAGCCCACGGGCGCCTCCCAGAGCGCCGAGTCCCCCCGCAACCACCTGCTGGAGGTCAGCGGCATGGTGCTCGGTGGCCGCCTCGAGTTCCAGTGGACCTACAGTGACAACCTCCACGAGCGCTCCACCATCGAGCGGCTCGCCCTCTCGTCACTCGAGGCCCTGCGAGCCCTCATCGCCGCTCGTCATGCCTCCGAGGCCTCGCGCCCCATCGCCGCCGACTTCCCCCTGGCCCGTATCGAGGACTCCGCTCTCGAGCGCCTGCTCCAGACGGGCTCGGACCTCGAGGACCTCTACCCGCTCTCCCACGTGCAGCAAGGCATGCTCTTCCATGCCCTGCTCGCTCCGGCCTCCGGCGTCTACGTCGAGCAGCTCACCTGGTCCATCCACTCTCCGCTGGACCTCGCGGCCCTGCATCGCGCCTGGGAGCAGCTCATCCAGCGCCACGCCGTGCTGCGCACCTCCTTCCTCTGGGAAGGCCTGCCCCAGCCCCTCCAGGTGGTCCGCACCCAGGCGACCGCTCCCTGGCAGGAGCTCGACTGGCGCCACCTGTCCGCCGAGCAGCAGCAGTCCGGCTTCCAGACCCTGCTGAGCGAGGACCGTGCCCGCGGCTTCGATCTCACTCGCGCACCGCTCATGCGGCTGGTGCTCATCCGCACCTCCGACTCCTCCCTGCGCATCCTCTGGAGCCACCACCACCTGCTGCTGGATGGCTGGAGCGTCGCGGTGCTCCTCAAGGAACTCTTCGCCCTCTACGAGGCCACGCTCCAGGGCCGTCCGGCCCAACTGGAGCCCGCGCCCTCGTGGCGTGATTACATCGCCTGGTTGCAGCGTCAGGACGTGGCCGCCATCGAGCCCTTCTGGCGCCGCACCCTGACGGGCTTCTCCACGCCCACCACCCTGCCGGCTCAAGTGGCGGGCGCCCATGTCGGCTCCACCGTCACTCGCGTGGGGGAGAGGACGATCCATCTCTCCACCTCCGCCACCGCGGCGCTGCAGGCCTTCGCTCGCCAGCACCAGCTCACCCTCAACACCCTGGCACAGGCAGCATGGGCACTCGTCCTGTGGCGCTACAGCGGCGAGCAGGATGTGGTCTTCGGCACCACCGTCTCCGGCCGTCCGCCGGCCCTCTCCGGCATCGAGTCCATGGTGGGCCTCTTCATCAACACCCTGCCGGTGCGCGCGCACCTGTCGCCCCAGGCCGAGCTGCTCCCCTGGCTGCGCCAACTCCAGTCCTGGCAGCTCGAGCTGCGCCAGCACGAGCACAGCCCCCTCGTCCAGGTGCAGTCCTGGAGCGAGGTGCCTCGCGGCATTCCTCTCTTCGAGAGCCTGCTCGTCTTCGAGAACTACCCCATCGACTCCTCCATCCAGCAGAGCGCCGGTCGCCTCGAGGTACGTGAGGCCCGCACGCTGGAGCAGACGAGCTATCCGCTCACCGCCTGCGCCACTCCTGGCGACGCCTTCGAGCTGCGGCTGACGTGGGATGCCGAGCGCTTCGACGCCGACGGCATCGCTCGGCTACTGGCGCACTGGCGCACCGCGCTCGAAGGCCTGGCCGCTGGCACCGCCCAGCGCCTGGGCGAGCTGCCCCTGCTCACCGACTCCGAGCGCCACCAGCTCCTGGTGCAGTGGAACGACACTCGCGCCGACTTCCCCCGCGAGCTGTGCGTCCACCACCTGCTGGAGGCCCAGGCCTCTCGCAACCCCGAGGCCCTCGCCGTCGTCTCCCAGGACGTGCGCCTCTCCTTCGCTGAGCTCGAGCGCCGTTCCAACCAGCTCGCCTTCCACCTGCGCTCGCTGGGTGTCGGCCCAGACTCCCTCGTCGGCCTCTTCCTCGAGCGCAACGCCGACCTGGTCGTCGGCCTGCTCGGCATCCTCAAGGCCGGCGCCGCCTACGTCCCTCTCGACCCCGCCTACCCCGCCCAGCGTCTGTCCTTCATGCTCGAGGACAGCCGCGCCAAGGCCCTCGTCACTCACTCCTCCCTGGCCGGCCGTCTCTCTCACTCCGCCGCCACCGTCTGCCTCGACACCCAGGCCGATGCCCTCTCCCGTTTGCCTTCGGGGCGTGTCGACTCCGGCGTCCTGGCCGACCACCTGGCCTACGTCATCTACACCTCCGGCTCCACCGGCCGGCCCAAGGGCGTGCTCGTCGAGCACCGCGGCGTCCTCAACTACCTGACGTGGGCCCTCCAGGCCTACGCCGTGGAAGGTGGCACCGGCTCCCCCGTCCACTCCTCCGTCTCCTTCGACCTCACCGTCACCAGCCTCCTGGCTCCCCTGGCCGCCGGCAGGCCCGTAGTGCTGGTGCCCGAAGACGAGAAACTCGAAGGCCTGGTGCACACGCTGCGCTCCGGGGCTGACTTCAGCCTCGTCAAGCTCACCCCCACTCACCTCTCCATGCTGGCCCAGCAGCTCCAGCCTCACGAGGCCGCTGGCCGCACCCGCTCCTTCGTCATCGGCGGCGAGGCCCTGAGTGCCGAGAGCATCGCCTTCTGGCGCCAGTACGCTCCCAACACCCGCCTCATCAACGAGTACGGCCCCACCGAGACGGTGGTGGGCTGCTGCATCCACGAGGTGGCTCCGGACGACCCCTCCGTCGGCAACGTCCTCATCGGCCGGCCCATCTCCAACACCACCCTGCACGTGTTGGGCGAAGACCTGCGCCTGACGCCCGTGGGCGCCGTGGGCGAGCTCTACATCGGCGGTGCTGGCGTGGCCCGCGGCTACCTGGCCCGCCCCGAGCTCACCGCCGAGCGCTTCATCCCCGACCCCTTCAGCTCCGAGCCCGGTGCCCGCATGTACCGCACCGGCGACCGCGTGCGCCGTCTGCCCGACGGCCGCCTGGACTTCCTGGGCCGCATGGACTCCCAGGTGAAGGTGCGCGGCTTCCGCATCGAGCTGGGTGAAATCGAGACGGCGCTGCTGCAGCTCGAGTCCGTGCGCGAGGCCGTGGTGGTGGTGCGCCAGGACAGGCCCGGCCAGTCCCGCCTGGTGGGCTACGTCCTGCCCAAGCCCGACCAGGTGCTGGACGCGGCCCTGCTGCAACAGTCACTGCGGCAGGGGCTGCCCGAGCACATGGTGCCCTCGGCCATCGTCGTCATGGAGTCCTTCCCCCTGTCTCCCAACGGCAAGGTGGACCGCAAGGCCCTTCCCGCTCCCGAGATGCCCCAGGTCGCGTTCGTCGAGCCGACCACGGAGCTGGAACGCTCGCTGGCGAAGATGTGGCGGGAGCTGCTGGGTGTGGAGCGGGTGGGCCGCGATGAGCGCTTCTTCGAGCTCGGCGGCAACTCCCTCACCATCGTCCAGCTCCAGGGCCGGCTGCGCACCGAGCTGGGCCTGCAGGTGGCCCTGACGGATCTCTTCCAGTACCCGACGATCGGCTCGTTGGCCGAGCACCTCACGAGCCAGCAGTCGGGGCCGGATCGGGTGGAGCAGAGCCAGCAGCGTGGCGAGAGCCGGCGGCAGCAGAGGGCGCAGGGTCGTGGCCGGGCCCGGCGCTCCGCCGGCACGAGAGACGACTCCGACGAGTCCGAGGATTGACTCGAAACCGTTGTCTGGGAATGGCGCTGGACGGCAGCTCACGCACCGTCCGTCCAGCGCCAGGACAGGCTGCTTGCCGAGCTGGGTTCCAGGTAGCACTCCCAGTCCGCTTCCAGTACCCTGACGTCGGTTCGCTCGCCGAGCGTCTCACGCGTCAAAGTCGGGGCCTGGCCGCGTGGAGCAGAGCCAGAAACGCGGTGAGGCTCGGCGGCAAAACAACACAGGCAACGCCGCACCGCCCGTGTCCCCCCAGTGCGCAGGAGGAGAGTGAAGATGAGTGAGCAGGCCCCCGCGGAGAACCCGGCAGAGGCCATTGCCATCATCGGCATGGCTGGCCGCTTCCCAGGCGCCCCGGACGTGGAGGCCTTCTGGCGCAACCTGCGCCAGGGCGTGGAGTCGCGCACCACCTTCACCGACGAGCAGCTGGAGGCAGCGGGGGTGGATCGCTCGCTGTACTCGAGGCCGGACTACGTGCGCTCGGGTTTCGTGCTGGAGGGCACCGAGCTGTTCGACGCGGCCTTCTTCGGCTACAGCCCGCGCGAGGCCGAGGCGATGGATCCGCAGCAGCGCCTCTTCCTCGAGTGTGCCTGGCAGGCGCTGGAGCACGGCGGGTACGAGCCGGCGAGCTTCCCCGGGCCCATCGCCCTCTTCGGCGGAACGGGACCCAGCGGATACCTGCTCACGCGCCTGTTGCCGAACGCGCAGGTGATGGAGTCGGTGGGCCCCTACGCGCTCACGCTCGCCAACGACAAGGACTTCCTGTGCACCCGCGTGGCCCACAAGCTGGACCTGCGCGGCCCGGCCGTCACCGTGCAGACGGCCTGCTCCACCGGACTGGTGGCGGTGCACCTGGCCTGTCAGAGCCTGCTGTCGCGCGAGAGTGACATGGCCCTGGCCGGCGCCGTCTCCTTCTCTCCCGACCAGACCACCGGCGAGCTCCACGTCCCCGGCGGCATCCACTCGCCGGACGGGCACTGCCGCGCCTTCGATGAGAAGGCCCAGGGCACCGCGGGTGGCGGCGGCGTGGGGGTGGTGGTGCTCAAGCGCCTCTCGGAGGCCGTGGAGGACGGGGACTACATCCACGCCGTGCTGCTGAGCACCGCCATCAACAATGACGGCAGCGCCAAGGTGGGCTTCACCGCCCCCGGCGTGGAAGGACAGGCCGCCGTCATCACCGAGGCCCTGGCCGTGGCCGGCGTGGGCCCCGAGAGCATCCAGTTCATCGAGACACACGGCACGGGCACCACCCTGGGAGATCCCATCGAGGTGGCCGCGCTCAACCAGGCCTTCCGCTCGCGGGCGGGGCAGCGGCGCACCTGCGCGCTGGGCGCGGTGAAGACGAACATCGGCCACACGGACACGGCGGCGGGCCTGGCCGGGCTGATCAAGATGACGCTCTCGCTGCGCAACCGCGAGATGCCGCCCACGCTCCACTTCACCAGGCCCAACCCGCGCATCGAGTTCGACAACGGGCCCTTCTACGTCAACGACGCGCTGAAGCCCTGGCCGGCGCCGGCCGGGGAGACTCCCCGGCGCGGAGGCGTCAGCTCCTTTGGCATGGGCGGCACCAACGCCCATGTCGTGCTCGAGGAGGCCCCGGCGCGGGAGCTCCAACCCAGCGCGAAGCCCCGGCACCTGCTGACGCTCTCGGCGCGTACCCCCGAGGCCCTGGAGCAGGCCACCGACAACCTGGCCGCGTGGCTCGCCAGCCACCCGGAGGCGGAGCTGGGAGACGTGGCCTACACGCTGCTGGCGGGGCGCAGGCGCTTCTCGCACCGCCGGGTCCTGGTCTGCGGCGACACGGCGGAGGCGCAGCGGCTCCTCCAGTCGCGCGAGCCGGGCCGGGTGCTCACCACGGAGCAGGACGCCAACGAGCGCCCCGTGGTCTTCCTCTTCCCGGGCCAGGGCACCCAGGAGCCGGGCATGGCGCAGGAGGAGTACGCCTCGGAGCCCGTCTTCCGCCGCCACTTGGAGGAGTGCTGCAAGAAGCTGGTGCCGCACCTGGGGCTCGATCTGCGCGAGGTGCTCTACCCGAAGCAGGGCCAGGAGGAGCAGGCCGCCGAGCGGCTCAAGCAGACGGCCCTGGCGCAGCCGGCGCTCTTCGTCGTGGAGTACGCGCTGGCGCGGTTGTGGATGAGCTGGGGAGTGAAGCCCCAGGCGATGGTGGGCCACAGCCTGGGCGAGTACGTGGCCGCGTGTCTGGCCGGGGTGTTCTCGGTGGATGACGCGCTGGCGCTGGTGGCCGAGCGCGGCCGGCTCATGCAGCGGCAGCCCGAGGGCGCCATGCTCTCGGTGGCCCTCTCCGAGCAGGCGCTGCGTCCGCTGCTGGGGGCGGAGCTGGAGCTGGCCTCCGTCAATGCTCCGGCCCTGTGCGTGGCGGCCGGGCCGACCCCCGCCATCCAGGCGTTGGAGACGCGCCTGTCGCAGCAGGGCGTGCAGCACCGCCGCCTGCACACCTCGCACGCCTTCCACTCGGCGATGATGGAGACGGCGCTGCCTCCCTTCGAGGCCAAGGTGCGCACGCTGCGCCTGTCGCCGCCGAAGATCCCCTTCGTCTCCAATGTCACGGGCACGTGGATCACCGCCGAGCAGGCCACCAACCCGCGCTACTGGGCGGACCACCTGCGGCGCCCGGTGCGCTTCGCCGAGGGCGTGGCCACGCTGCTCTCCGAGCCCTCGCGCCTCTTCGTCGAGGTGGGTCCGGGACGGGCGCTGAGCACGCTGGTGCGTCAGTGCGCGGGGAACGCCGCGGCGGTGACGGTGGTGGGCTCGCTGGGCGCGCGGCGTGAGCGGCCCGGCACCGGCTCGCCCATGCTGGAGGCGGCGGGCCAGCTCTGGCTGGAGGGCGTGAAGCTGGAGGCGGCGAAGCTGTACGCCTCCGAGAAACGCGGCCGTCTGCCCTTGCCCACCTACCCCTTCCAGCGCGAGCGCTACTGGATCGAGCGCGGCGCCGGTATGGCGGTGGTGCAGCAGGCGCCGGGCTCGGCGGGGAAGAAGACCGAGGTGGGCGCCTGGTTCCATGTCCCGGCGTGGAAGCCCGCGCGGCTGCCGGCCTCGGGCCTGAAGGAGCTGAGCGGCACGCGCTGGCTGGTGTACGTGGACGGCACGGGACTGGGCCGGCAGGTGGTGGAGGGGCTGGAGGCCTCGGGCGCGCAGGTGGTGCGGGTGGTGCCGCGCGCGGAGGGTCTGGCCCGGCTGGGTGAGCGCGAGTGGGGACTGGCCCCGGGGCGCCGGGCCGATCACGAGGCCCTGATGGAGGAGCTGCGCCAGCAGGGGCCACTGCCCGAGCACGTGCTGCACCTGTGGAGCTTGGAGCCGGCGTCCTCGCTGGAGGCGGAGCAGGAGCGGGGCTTCCAGGATCTGCTCGCGCTGGCCCAGGCCCTCGGGCCGCGACTGGGACAGGCGGAGAGCACGCTCCATGTCGTCACCTCTGGCACGCAGGACGTAACGGGAGAGGAGCCGCTGCGGCCGGGCAACGCGCTGGTGCTGGGACCGTGCCGCGTGCTGCCCCAGGAGGAGTACCCGCGGCTGCGCTGCCGGTTGGTGGACGTGGTACCGCCCGCGCAGGGTGGCGCCCGGCTGACGCGGCTGGCGAAGCAGGTGGTGGCGGAGCTGCGCGCCCCGTCCCATGAGCCCCTGGTGGCCCTGCGTGGCGAGCACCGGTGGGTGGAGGGCTACGCACCGCATCCGCTGCCCGCCCCGAGTCAGGGCCTGGGGCGGCTGCGCGAGGGCGGCACCTACCTGGTGACGGGAGGCCTGGGCCGCATCGGACTGATGGTGGCGGAGTATCTGGCCTCGACGGCGCGCGCCCGGCTGGTGCTGGTGGGACGCTCCCCCTTCCCCGAGCGCCAGGAGTGGCCGGCGTGGCTGGCGGCGCGCGGCGAGCAGGATGGGGTGTCGCGGAAGATCCGGCGGTTGCAGGCCATGGAGGCCCAGGGGGCCCAGGTGCTGCTGGTGCGCGCGGACGTCTCGCAGCCGGCGCAACTGGAGCAGGCGTTGGCGCGGGCCCGCGAGCGCTTCGGCGCGCTGAATGGCGTGGTGCACTCCGCTGGCGTGGTCGGAGAGGACACGCACGTGGCCGTGCGGGACTCCACGCCCGAGCGTTGCGAGCCCCTGGTGCGGGCCAAGGTGCAGGGCACGCTCGTGCTCGCCGAGGCGCTGCGCGACCAGGCGCTGGACTTCGTCCTCCTGCAGTCCTCCATCTCCACCGTGCTGGGCGGACTGGGCTTCTCCGCCTACGCGGCCGGCAATGCCTTCCTGGACTGCCTCGCCGCGGCCCGCTCCCGCGAGGGGGCGACCCAGTGGGTGTCGGTGGACTGGGATGGCTGGCAGGCCCGGGACGAGGACGAGGCGGGCACCTCCATCACCCTGCCCGAGGGAATGGACGCCCTGCGCCGGCTGCTGGCGGCTCCCGAAGCCACGCGGTGGATCGTCTCCACGCATGACCTGACCGCGCGGCGCACCCTCTGGGTGCAGCAGGTGCAGCAGGCGGCCCGTCCGCCCACCACGCGCCACAGCCGTCCGCGGCTGCGCACCGCCTTCGAGGCCCCGCGCGACAGCCTCGAGCGCGGTCTGGCCGACATCTGGCAGGAGCTGCTCGGCGTGGCCGAGGTCGGCATCCACGACGACTTCTTTGAATTGGGAGGGCACTCCTTACTGGGTACCCAGGTGCTCTCCCGCGTGCGCGAGTCCTTCCAGGTGGATCTCCCCCTGCGCACGCTGTTCGAGCATCCCACCCTCGCCGGCATGGCGACGGCCATCCTCCAGGCCCGTACCGCGACGACGGACACCGCGGCCCTGGAAGCCCTCCTCTCGGAGCTGGAATGAGCAACAAGACGAGCGACCTCGAGAAGCGCATCGCCAACCTGCCTCCCGAGAAGCGCGAGCTGCTGCTGCGGCGGCTGGCCGAGCAGCAGGCGGCGCAAGCGGTCAACACCGCGGTCCAGGCGCAACCCCAGACGAGCGCCCCGGTGGAGGTGGAGCCGGGAGTGCTGTCCTTCGCCCAGCACCGGCTGTGGTTCCTGGAGAAGCTGCAACCGGGCACCTCGCTCTACAACAACCCGTTCGCCTTCCGGCTGTTGGGCATGCTGGACGCGGAGGCCCTGCGCCGGGGCCTGGAGGCGCTGGTGACGCGCCACGCGGCGATGCGCACCACCTTCGTCGAGCATCAGGGTGAGCCGCGGCAGGTGGTGCAGCCGCCCGCCCGGTTCGAGCTCCCGCAGGAGGATCTGCGCGCCCTGCCCGATCCGAAGCAGGCCGCCCTCGATCGGATGAAGGAGCACGCGCGGCAGCTCTTCGATCTGGAGCGGGGTCCGCTGGTCCGGGCGACGCGGCTGCGGCTGAGCGAGCACGAGCACCTGCTGCTGCTCACGCTGCACCACATCATCTGCGACGGCTGGTCCATGGCGTTGCTGATGAAGGAGATGGCGGCCTTCTACCTGGCCTTCTCCCGAGGCGCGGAGCCGCGCCTGCCCGCGCTCACCTGGCAGTACCCGGACTTCGCGCGCTGGCAGCGGCAGTGGATGCGGGGCGAGGAGCTCGAGCGGCAGCTGGGCTTCTGGCGTCAGCAACTGCGGGGAGTCGCACCGCTGGAGCTGCCCCTGGACAGGCCGCGCCCGGCGGATCCGACGCTGGCGGGAGCGGTGTACCCGGTGCGCCTGGAGCGCGGGCTGACGCAGGCGGTGCAGGGGCTCGCGCAGCGCGAGGGGGCCACGCCCTTCATGGTGCTGCTGGCCGCCTTCCAGGCGCTGCTGGGCCGCTACGCTGGACAGGATGACGTGGTGGTGGGCACGCCCATCGCCAACCGCACGCGCAAGGAGACGGAGGGCCTCATCGGCCTCTTCGTCAACACGCTGGCGCTGCGCACCACCTTCTCGGATGACCCGTCCTTCCGCGAGCTGGTGGCCCGCGTGCGCCAGGGCTCGCTGGATGCCTATGCGCACCAGGACGTGCCCTTCGAGGCGGTGGTGGAGGCGCTGCAGCCGGAGAGGGATCTGCGCCGGACGCCGCTCTTCCAGGTGATGTTCGTGCTGCACAACGCGGGGCGGGACGCGGCCTCGGACCTGCCCGAGCTGCGCCTGGAGTTCCTGCCGACGCACACCGGCCACTCGACCTTCGACCTGACGCTTTCGCTGTCGCAGGAGGGCGAGGAGCTGGTGGGCGAGCTGGAGTACGGCACCGAGCTCTTCGACGAGTCGACGGTGGCGCGCTTCGTGGGCCACCTGCGGCGGCTGCTGGAGGAGGCGGTGGCGCACCCCGAGCGCCGGCTGTCCCAGCTGGGGCTGCTCACGGAGGCGGAGCGCGAGAAGATCATGGGCGAGTGGAAGGGCACGCGAGCGCCCTTCCCCGAGCAGTCGTGCCTGCACCACCTGGTGGAGGCGCGGGCCGAGCGGACGCCGGAGGCGGTGGCGGCCGAGTTCGGAGGCCAGCGGCTCACCTACGCGGAGCTGATGCGGAGGGCGCGCGGGCTGGCGCGGCGGCTGCGCGCGCTGGGCGTGGGCCCCGAGGTGCGGGTGGGCCTGTGCGCGCAGCGCTCGCTGGAGCTGGTGGTGGGCATGCTCGGCGTGCTGGAGGCCGGTGGCGCCTGGGTGCCGATGGATCCATCGCTGCCCACCGAGCGCCTGGGCTGGCTGCTGGAGGACAGCGGCGCGCGGGTGCTCCTCACCCAGGAGCGGCTGCTGGAGCGGCTCCCCGCCCAACGTCCGGAGACCCTGTGCCTGGACTCGCTCTGGAGCGAGCTGGAGCGGGAGGCGGACGGGAAGGTGGAGTCGGGCGCGAGCGCGGACAGCCTCGCCTATGTGCTCTACACCTCGGGCAGCACCGGGCGGCCCAAGGGCACGCTGGTGACGCACCGGGGCGTGTGCAACCTGGTGGTGCAGGAGGCCCAGGCCTACCAGGTGGGGCCCGGCAGCCGGGTGTTGCAGTTCGCCAGCCCCGCCTTCGACATCTCCGTGGAGGAGATCTTCACCACGCTGTGCGCGGGCGGCACGGTGTGCTTGGCGCCCGCCGAGGAGATGATGCCGGGGCCTTCGCTGCACCAGTTGCTGCGGGAGTCCTCCATCACGGTGCTCAGCCTCACGCCAGCGGCGCTGGCGGCCACGCCGGCGGACGGACTGCCGGCGCTGTGCACGGTCATCTCCGGAGGCGAGGCGTGCCCCGAGGACGTGGTGGCGCGCTGGGCGCCGGAGCGGCGCTTCCTCAACACGTACGGCCCCACGGAGGCCACGGTGGTGGCCACGCTGGTGGAGTGCCAGGCCGACGGGCGGGTGCCTCCGATTGGCCGGGCGCTGCCCAACGTGGAGGTGTACGTGCTGGACGGGCACCTGCGGCCCGTGCCGGTGGGACACAAGGGCGAGCTGTACCTGGGCGGAGTGGGCCTGGCCCGCGGCTACCTGGGCCGGGCGGATCTGACGGCCGAGCGCTTCATCCCGCACCCGTTCAGCACCGAGCCCGGAGCGCGCCTGTACCGCACGGGTGACGTGGTGCGGTGGCGGGGGGACGGACAGCTCGAGTTCTCGGGCCGCGCGGACCAGCAGGTGAAGGTGCGCGGCTTCCGGATCGAACCAGGAGAGATCGAGGCGGCGCTGGTGGAGCAGCCCGCGGTGCGCGAGGCGGTGGTGGTGGCCCGCGAGGACGTGCCGGGCAACAAGCGGCTGGTGGCCTACCTCGTGGCGAGGCCGGGACAGACGCTGGAGCTGGGCGAGCTGCGGAAGGCGCTGCGGCAGCGGTTGCCCGAGTACATGGTGCCCTCGGCCTTCATGGTGCTGGAGGCGCTGCCGCTCACGAACAACGGCAAGGTGGACCGGCGGGCGCTGCCGGCACCGCAGGCCACGCCGGGCGCGGAGCGCCACGTGCCTCCGCGCAACGCGATGGAGGAGCTGGTGGCGGGGCTCTTCGGCGAGCTGCTGCGCGTGGAGCGCGTGGGGGCCGAGGACAACTTCTTCGAGCTGGGAGGGCACTCACTGCTGGCCACGCAGGTGGTGAGCCGGCTGCGCGAGGCGTGTGGCGTGGAGGTGCCGCTGCGCACCCTCTTCGAGGCCCCCACGGTGGCCGAGCTGGCCGAGCGCATCCAGTCGCTGCGGACGGGAGCGACGGCCCTGGCCGTGCCCGCGCTGAAGCCGGCGCCGCGCGACGAGGCGCTGCCGCTGTCCTTCGCCCAGCAGCGGCTGTGGTTCCTGGATCGGATGTCGCCGGGCAATCCCTTCTACAACATGCCGCTGGCGGTGCGGCTGGAGGGGGAGCTGCAGGTGGACGCGCTGGCGCGCTGCGTGCTGGAGCTGCAGCGGCGCCACGAGGTGCTGCGCACCACCTTCCGAGACAGTCCCACGGGTCCCGTGCAGTGCATCTCCGCCGAGCCCCAGGCCAGGCTGGAGGTGGTGGATCTGTCGTCCCTGCCGTCCGCCGAGCACGAGGCCGAGGTGCGCCGCCGCGCCGGACAGGAGGCCCAGGGGTCGTTCGATCTGGAGCGGGGCCCGCTGCTGAGGGCGGTGCTGCTGCGGCTGGACGCGCGGTCGCACGTGCTGCTGGTGACGATGCATCACATCGTCACGGATGGCTGGTCCGCGGGCATCCTGGTGCGCGAGGTGGCGGCGATCTACGAGGCGCTGGCGCGAGGCCAGACGCCAGCGTTGCCCGAGCTGCCGGTGCAGTACGCGGACTTCGCGGTGTGGCAGCGGCAGTGGCTGAGGGGCGAGGCGTTGGAGGCGCAGCTCGGCTACTGGAAGCGCCAGCTCGCGGCGCTGCCGGTGCTGGAGCTGCCGACGGACAGACCGCGCCCGCCGGTGCAGTCCTTCCGAGGCGCCCACCTGCGGGTGCGCCTGCCCAAGCCGCTGAGCGAGGCCCTGGTGCGGATGAGCCGCCGCGAGGGCGTCACGCTGTACATGACGCTGCTGACAGCCTTCCAGACGGTGGTCTCGCGCTACAGCGGGCAGACGGACGTGGTGGTCGGCACGGACATCGCCAACCGCAACCGCGCCGAGACGGAGGGCTTGCTGGGCTTCTTCGTGAACCAGCTCGTCATGCGCGGAGACCTGTCGGGCAACCCGAGCTTCCGCGAGCTGCTGGCGAAGGCCCGGGAGACGGCCCTGGCCGCCTACGCGCACCAGGACGTGCCCTTCGAGGAGCTGGTGCGTGAGCTCAACCCCGAGCGCAGCCTCGGACACGCCCCGCTCTTCCAGGTGAAGCTGCTGTTGCAGAACGCGCCGGACGTGAATCTGGAACTGCCGGGATTGAAGCTCGGCGCCGTCGAGAGCGAGGCACGGACGGCCAAGTTCGATCTCACGGTGGCGATGGAGGAGTCCCCCGAGGGACTGCACGGCCAATGGGAGTACAGCACCGACCTCTTCGACGAGGAGACGGTCGCGCGGATGTCGCGGCACTTCCAGCGGGTGCTGGAGGCGATGGTCGCGAACCCCGGGCAGCGGCTGGGAGACCTGTCGCTGCTGTCCGAGGAGGAGCGGCGCCAGGTGCTCGTGGAGTGGAACGACACCACCACCCCCTTCCCCTCCGACTCATGCGCCCACCACCTCGTGCAGGCCGTCGCCTCCCGCTCCCCGGATGCTCCCGCCCTGTGCGTGGGTGATTCCACCCTCTCCTTCCGCGAGCTCGAGGAGCGCTCCAACCAGCTCGCCCACCACCTGCTCTCCCTGGGCGTCGGCCTGGAGACTCCCGTTGCCTTGTGCCTGGAGCGCTCCTTCGAGCTGGTCATCGGTCTGCTCGCCATCCTCAAGGCTGGCGGCACCTATGTCCCCCTGGAGCCTTCCCTGCCCGCCGCTCGCCTCGGCTTCCTGCTTCAGGACTGCGGCGCTCCCGTCCTCCTCACCCAGGAGAGCCTCGCCGATGAGCTGCCCGCCTACGGCCAGCTCCTCTGCCTCGACTCCGACTGGTACCAGGTTGCTTCCCAGCCCACCTCGCCTCCCGCCTCCCCCGTGGGCCCCGACAACCTCGCCTACATCATCTACACCTCCGGCAGCACCGGTCAGCCCAAGGGCACGCTGCTGCACCACCGCGGCCTGTGCAACACGGCCCTGGCCGCTGCCCGCCACCACGGCTTCACCCCCTCCAGCCGCGTCCTGCAGTTCGCCGCCCTGAGCTTCGACGCCTCCATCGCCGAAATCTTCGGCTCCCTGGTGGGCGGCTCCTGCCTGGTGCTCGCTCCCCGCGAGCAGCTCATGCCCGGCGAGCCCCTGCAGCAACTGCTCGTTCGCCAGCGCGTCACCTCCGTCACCCTCACCCCTTCGGTGCTCGCCCAACTCTCTCCCCAGGGCCTGGAGGGTCTCACCACCCTCATCTCCGCTGGTGAGGCCTGCCCTCCCGAGCTGGCCCAACGCTGGGTCTCCGGCCGGCGCATGCTCAACGCCTACGGCCCCACCGAAGTCACCGTCTGCGCCACCATCAACCCGCATATGCGCCCGGAGCGCCCCACCATCGGCAAGCCCTGGGACAACAACCGGGTGTACGTGCTGGACGAGCGCCTGCGCCCTGTCCCCATCGGCGTGCCCGGCGAGCTCTTCGTCTCCAGCCCCGGCCTGGCCCGTGGCTACCTGCGCCGGCCCGACCTCACCGCCGAGCGCTTCATCCCCAACCCCTTCTCCGACTCCCCGGGCGCGCGCCTCTACCGCACCGGCGACAGGGTGCGCTGGCTGCCCGCCGGTGAGCTGGAATTCCTGGGCCGAGCCGATGAGCAGGTGAAGCTGCGCGGCATCCGCATCGAGCTGGGCGAGGTGCAGTCGGCCCTGCTCGAGTGCCCCGGAGTCCAGGAGGGCGTGGTGGTGGCGCGTGAGGACGGCCCCGGCGGCAAGCGCCTGGTGGCCTACTTCGTGCCCGACACCGAGCCGGCGCCCTCCTCCGCCCAGCTGCGCGCGGCCCTCCAGCAGCGGCTGCCCGAGTACATGGTGCCCTCGGCCTTCGTCCCCCTGGAGGCCCTGCCTCTGTCCACCAGCGGCAAGGTGGACAAGAAGGCCCTGCCCGCTCCTGAGAGCGCCACGACGCAAGACACCTACGTGGCGCCGCGCACCCCAATGGAGGAGGCACTCGCCGCCATCTGGTCCGAGGTGCTCAAGCGCGAGCGCGTCGGCGCGGACGACAACTTCTTCGAGCTGGGCGGTGACTCCATCCTCAGCTTGCAGATCGTGGCGCGAGCCCGTCAGGTCGGCCTGAACCTGCAACCCAACGATGTCTTCCAGCACCAGACGCTGGCGGCCCTGGCCGCCACGCTGTCCGCGGGCCAGGTGCCCCAGGTGGAGCAGGGCCCTGTCTCCGGACCGGTGCCGCTCACGCCCATCCAGCACTGGCTTTTGGAGCAGGAGCAGCCCCAGACGCACCACTACAACCAGGCCGTGCTGTTGCAGGCCCGGGAAGAGGTGGAGCTCGAGCCGCTGCGGCAGGCGCTCCAGCACCTGGTGGAGCACCATGACGCGCTCCGCATGCGCTACGTGCGCTCCGAGTCCGGCGAGTGGAAGCAGGAGAACCTGCCGCCGGGGCCCACCATCTCGCTCGTGCAGGTGGACCTGTCGGCCACGCCCGACTCCGAGCTGCCCGCCCGCATCGAGGCCGAGGCCACCCGGGTGCAGGCGAGCTTCGATCTGGGCTCGCCCCCGCTGCTGCGCACGGCGCTCTTCGATCTGGGGCCCCAGCGTCCGGAACGGCTGCTGATCGCGGTGCACCACCTGGTGGTGGACGGCGTCTCCTGGCGCGTGCTGTTGGAGGATCTGGCCACCGCCTACGCCCAGCTGTGCGAGGGACAGCCGGTGCGCTTCCCGGCCCGGTCCACGTCGTTCAAGGCCTGGTCCGAGCGGCTGGTGGAGCTCGCGCGCTCCGAGGCCATGGCGCGGGAGCTGCCCTTCTGGCTGGACGAGTCGCGCCGGAACGTGGTGCCGCTGCCCACCGACAAGACGGTGGGCGCCAACACGCTCGCCTCCGCGCGCACCTTCACCGTGTCACTCGAGACCGAGGAGACGCGGCTCCTGCTCCAGGAGGTGCCCGCCGCCTACCGGGCCCGCATGGACGACGTGCTGCTGGCGGCGCTGGCCCAGGCGTTCTCGCCGTGGAGCGGCCAGTCGCGCCTGCTCGTGGATCTGGAGGGCCACGGCCGCGAGGCTCTGTTCGAGGACGTGGACATCTCGCGCACGGTGGGTTGGTTCACCTCGCTCTACCCGGTGTTGATGGAGGTGCCCGCGACCGCGTCGTCCGCCGAGGCGGTGCGCTCGGCGCGCAGGGCGCTGAGCCAGGTGCCTCGGCGGGGCGTGGGCTACGGCCTGCTGCGCTACCTGCGCGGAGACGAGGCCTCCCAGCGCCTGCGATCGCTGCCCCAGGCCCAGGTGTCGTTCAACTACCTCGGGCAGCTCGACTCGGTGGTGTCGAAGGAGTCGGCCTTCAGCCCCGCGCCCGAGTCCAGCGGCAAGGCCCAGGGAGACCAGGGTCTGCGCACCCACCTGCTGGAGATCAACAGCCTCTCCTACGGTGGACGCCTGGAGTTGTCGTGGACGTACAGCGAGAACCTCCACGAGCGCTCCACGGTGGAGGCGCTGGCGCGGCGCTACGTGGAGGCGCTGCGCGCGCTCATCGCGAACCGTCACGCACCAGAGGCGTCGCGTCCCATCGCGTCGGATTTCCCGCTGGCCCGCGTCGATGACGCCACGCTCGAGCGCCTGCTGCGCACGGTGCCGGACGTGGAGGATCTCTATCCGCTCTCGCACGTGCAGAAGGGCCTGCTCTTCCACGCGCTGATGTCGCCGCACTCGGGGGTGTACTTCGAGCAGCTCGCGTGGACGTTCCGCTCGCCGATGGACATGAAGGCGCTGCGCCGCGCGTGGGAGCTGGCGTTGGAGCGTCACCCGGTGCTGCGCACGGCCTTCCTGTGGGAGGGAGTGGCCGAGCCGTTGCAGGCCGTGTGCGCCCGCGCCGAGCTGCCGTGGCACGAGCACGATTGGCGCCACCTGTCCGAGGCCGAGCAGCGGACGCGCTTCGAGGAGCTGATGCGCGAGGATCGCGCCCGCGGCTTCGAGCTGTCGCGCGCGCCGCTGATGAGGCTCACGGTGGTGCGCCTGGACACGCACGCGTACCGCTTCATGTGGAGCCACCACCACCTGCTGTTGGATGGGTGGAGCGTGGGTCTGGTGATGAAGGACCTGTTCGCGCTCTACGAGGCGCTCTCGCAGGGGCGCACGCCCCGGCTGGAGCCCGTGCCGGCGTGGCGCGACTACATCGCCTGGCTGGGGCGGCAGGATCTGGCCCAGGCCGAGGCCTGGTGGCGCGAGCAGCTCGCGGGCTTCACGGAGCCCACGCCGCTGCCCGAGTCGACGCCGAGCTCGGCGCCGCAGCAGATGCACGAGCGCACGCTGCAACTGTCCGAGAGCGAGACGACGGCGTTGCAGGACTTCGCGCGCCGGCACCAGCTCACGCTGAACACGCTGATCCAGGGAGCCTGGGCAGTGGTGTTGGGGCGGCATGCGGGCGTGGAGGATGTGCTCTTCGGAGCCACGGTCTCCGGCCGACCGCCCTCGTTGTCGCGCGTGGAGCAGATGACGGGCGTGTTCATCAACACGCTGCCGGTGCGCCTGCGCCTCGAGCCCGAGGCCTCGCTGATACCGTGGCTACAGCGTCACCAGACGCGACTGGTCGAGCTGCGCCAGTTCGAGCACACGCCGGTCGTGCAGGTGCAGGCCTGGAGCCAGGTGCCTCGCGGCGCGTCCTTCTTCGACACGATCTTCGTCTTCGAGAACTACCCCGTCGACGACTCGGTGAAGGAGGGCTCCGGACAGCTGGACGTGCAGGACTTCGTCATCGTCGACCGGAACAACTACCCGCTCACGGCCTGCGCCATGCCGCAGCGCGAGCTGGTGCTGATGCTGTCGTACGAGTCTCCGCGGTTCGAGGAGGCCACCATCGGCCGGCTGCTGGGCCATTGGAAGGCGGCGCTGGAGGCCATGATGGCCCAGCCCGAGCAGCGGCTGGGAGACCTGTCGCTGCTGTCCGAAGAGGAGCGGCGCCAGGTGCTCGTGGAGTGGAACGACACCACCACCCCCTTCCCCTCCGACTCCTGCGCCCACCACCTCGTGCAGGCCGTCGCCTCCCGCTCCCCGGATGCTCCCGCCCTGTGCGTGGGTGATTCCACCCTCTCCTTCCGCGAGCTCGAGGAGCGCTCCAACCAGCTCGCCCACCACCTGCTCTCCCTGGGCGTCGGCCTGGAGACTCCCGTTGCCTTGTGCCTGGAGCGCTCCTTCGAGCTGGTCATCGGTCTGCTCGCCATCCTCAAGGCTGGCGGCACCTATGTCCCCCTGGAGCCTTCCCTGCCCGCCGCTCGCCTCGGCTTCCTGCTTCAGGACTGCGGCGCTCCCGTCCTCCTCACCCAGGAGAGCCTCGCCGATGAGCTGCCCGCCTACGGCCAGCTCCTCTGCCTCGACTCCGACTGGTACCAGGTTGCTTCCCAGCCCACCTCGCCTCCCGCCTCCCCCGTGGGCCCCGACAACCTCGCCTACATCATCTACACCTCCGGCAGCACCGGTCAGCCCAAGGGCACGCTGCTGCACCACCGCGGCCTGTGCAACACGGCCCTGGCCGCTGCCCGCCACCACGGCTTCACCCCCTCCAGCCGCGTCCTGCAGTTCGCCGCCCTGAGCTTCGACGCCTCCATCGCCGAAATCTTCGGCTCCCTGGTGGGCGGCTCCTGCCTGGTGCTCGCTCCCCGCGAGCAGCTCATGCCCGGCGAGCCCCTGCAGCAACTCCTGGTGCGCCAGCGCGTCACCTCCGTCACCCTCACCCCCTCGGTGCTCGCCCAACTCTCTCCCCAGGGCCTGGAAGGCCTCACCACCCTCATCTCCGCTGGTGAGGCCTGCCCTCCCGAGCTGGCCCAGCGCTGGGTCTCCGGCCGGCGCATGCTCAACGCCTACGGCCCCACCGAAGTCACCGTCTGCGCCACCATCAACCCGCATATGCGCCCGGAGCGGCCCACCATCGGCAAGCCCTGGGACAACAACCGGGTGTACGTGCTGGACGAGCGCCTGCGCCCTGTCCCCATCGGCGTGCCCGGCGAGCTCTTCGTCTCCAGCCCCGGCCTGGCCCGTGGATACCTGCGTCGGCCCGACCTCACCGCCGAGCGCTTCATCCCCAATCCCTTCTCCGACTCCCCCGGCGCACGCCTCTACCGCACCGGCGACAGGGTGCGCTGGCTGCCCGCCGGTGAGCTGGAATTCCTGGGCCGGGCCGACGAGCAGGTGAAGCTGCGCGGCATCCGCATCGAGCTGGGCGAGGTGCAGTCGGCCCTGCTCGAGTGCCCCGGAGTCCAGGAGGGCGTGGTGGTGGCGCGCGAGGACGGCCCCGGCGGCAAGCGGCTGGTGGCCTACTTCGTGCCCGACACCGAGCCGGCGCCCTCCTCCGCCCAGCTGCGTGCGGCCCTCCAGCAGCGGCTGCCCGAGTACATGGTGCCCTCGGCCTTCGTTCCCCTGGAGGCCCTACCTCTGTCCACCAGCGGCAAGGTGGACAAGAAGGCCCTGCCCGCCCCCGAGAGCGCCACCGCGAAGGACAGCTACGTGGCGCCGCGCACGCCGGTGGAGGAGATGCTCGCCGCCATCTGGTCCGAAGTGCTCGGAGTCGAGCGCGTCGGCACTGGCGACAACTTCTTCGAGCTGGGAGGACACTCGCTGGTGGCCACCCAGCTGGTCTCCCGGCTGCGGACCACCTTCGGAGTGGAGCTGTCCCTGCAGGACTTCTTCGAGCACGCCACCGTGGCCGCGTTGGCGGCCCGGCTGGCCGCGGCGGGACCGGATCAGAGCGCGCTCCCGCCGGTGGTGCCCACGCCGCCCGCTGATCATCTGCCCCTGTCGCACGCGCAGCGGGCGTACTGGTCGCCGGAGCGAATGGGCCCGGACAGTCCGCTCAACCTCGTCGTCCGGGCGATGCGCTTCTCGGGCGAGCTGAACGTGGACGCGCTCGAGCGGAGCCTCCAGGAGCTGGTGCGCCGCCACGAGAGCCTGCGCACCACGTTCCCCACCGTGGACGGAGAGCCCGTGCAGAAGGTGTTGCCGCGGCTGGATCTGACCCTGTCGGAGGTGGATCTGAGCCACCTGGCTCCGGCCGAGCGCGAGGAGGCCGCCCTGCGTCACCTCCGTCAGGAGGCCTGGCGCCCGTTGGATCTGGAGCGCGGTCCGCTGCTGAGGACCGGCCTGCTGCGCCTGGGTGAGCAGGAGCACATCCTGCTGCTCGTCCTGCACCACGCGGTGACGGACCTCGTCTCCGAGCAGGTGGTGACGCGCGAGCTGGGCGCCCTCTACGAGGCCTTCTCACGGGGCCAGCCCTCGCCGCTGCCCGAGCCGGCCCTGCAGTACCGCGACTTCACCCGCTGGCAGATTGAGCGGCTGCGGGGAGAGGAGCTGGAGCGGCTGCGCCAGTGGTGGAGCCAGAAGCTGGAGGGCATCTCGCCGGCGCTGGAGCTGCCGTATGACCGGGCCCGCCCGGCCCAGGGCACGCTGCGGTGCGCGTGGCACGAGGTCGTCATCCCGGGCTCCGTGTGGAGCGAGCTGCGCGCGCTGGGCCGCCGCGAGGGGGCCACGCCGTTCATCCTGCTGCTGACGGGCCTGCAGACGATGCTGGCGCGCGTGTCGGGCCGCTCGGACGTGCTCGTCGGCTTCGCCCACGCGAACCGGCCCCGCCCCGAGCTGGACGCCGTGGTGGGCATGATGGCCAACCTGCTCATGGTGCGTGGCGATCTGTCCGGCGATCCCACCTTCCTCGAGCTGCTACAGCGCGTGCGCGCCGCCTACCTGGAGGCCTTCGCCCACCAGGAGCTGCCGCACGCCGAGCTGATGAAGCTGCTGAACGGCACGCCCCACCAGGGCCCGCCCTACCCCGTGGGCATGTCCTACTCCGAGGCGGAGCAGGAGCAGGCTCCGGTGGCGGGCCTCACCACGAGGCCGGTGCCGCTCGAGCTGGAGCTCACGATCAGCGATCTCTCGCTACACTTCCGCGAAACACCCGAGGGCCTGGCCGTGAACTTCGAGTACCGCACCGAGCTCTTCGAGCCCGCCACGGTGGAAACCCTGGGTGACTACCTGCGGGTGCTGATGGAGTGCGTCGCGGCCGATCCCCGGCAGCGGCTGGAGTCGTTGCCGGCACCTCCCGTGGGTGTGCGTGCGAAGCGAGAGGTGGCGTCATGAAGTTGCTGTGGATGCTCCTGCGCACCTCGCGTTGGGTGGTGTTGCTCTCGATCCTGTGCGGTGCGACCTCCGGTGCGAGCAGCGCTGGAATGATCTCGCTCATCACCCGTGTGCTGGCCAGTGGGGGCCAGGCCACCCGTGAGAGCGCGCTGCAGTTCGTCCTGCTCGGCGCGCTGGTGCTGAGCAGCCGCATTGGCTCGCAGATGTTGCTCAACACCCTGCACCACCGGGTGGTGTACGAGCTGCGAGTGGGGCTCAGCCGCCGCATCCTCTCCACGCCGCTGCGGCAGCTCGAGGAGCTGGGAGCCCACCGGCTGATGGCGGCGCTCAACAACGACATCCTCTCCGTGAGCACCGGCCTGCTGGTGCTGCCCACCATCGTCATCAACCTCGCCGTCGTGCTGGGCTGCCTGGCCTACCTGGCGTGGCTCTCCTGGTGGGTCTTCCTGTCGTTCCTCGCGTTCCTCATGGTGGGGGTGCTCACCTACTGGCTGCCGGCCTCGTACTCGCTGCGGCTGATGAAGGGCTCGCGCGAGACGTACGACATGCTGCAGAAGCACTTCCGCACGCTCACCGAGGGGCTCAAGGAGCTGAAGATCCACCACCTGCGGCGCCACGCCTTCCTCGACGAGGACATGGACGGCACGGCGAACAAGCTGCGGCGGATGGACACCACCAGCAGCAACGTCGACTCCGCCAACGTGAGCTGGGGCCTGTTCCTCTTCCTCGGGTTCATCGGCCTGCTGCTCTTCGCCCTGCCGGCCTTCGGCGCGGTGAAGTTCGAGGCGCTCACCGGCTACGTGCTCACCATCCTCTACATGCAGCAGCCGTTGGACGTGGTGATCGGCAACTTCCACGGGTTGGGACAGAGCGCGGTGGCCCTGAGGAAGCTGGAAGCGCTCACGTTGAGCGTGGAGCCCGAGGTCCTCCCGGCCTCCGCCAACGCCACCTTCCGCCGGCTGGAGCTGGTGGGCATCACGCACGTCTACCGGCGCGAGGACGACGAGGACGGACGCTTCACGCTGGGCCCCATCAACCTGTCGTTCGAGCCCGGCCAGCTGGTCTTCCTGGTGGGAGGCAACGGCAGCGGGAAGACGACGCTCGCCAAGCTCATCATCGGACTGTACGCGCCCGAGGGCGGCACGCTGCTGTGGGACGGGGAGCCCGTCACGGATGCCCGGCGCGAGCACTACCGCCAGCTCTTCTCGGTGATCTTCTCCGACTTCCACCTCTTCGATCGGCTGCTGGGACTGGGGACGCAGGAGCGCGCCAGCGAGGTGCAGGGCTACCTCGAGCGGCTGCACCTGAGCCACAAGGTGAAGGTGGTGGACGGGAAGCTGTCCACCACGGCGCTGTCCCAGGGCCAGCGCAAGCGCCTGGCGCTGCTGGTGTGCTGGCTGGAGGATCGCCCCTTCTACGTGTTCGACGAGTGGGCGGCGGACCAGGATCCCGTCTTCAAGGCCGTCTTCTACGAGCAGCTGCTGCCGGACCTGAAGAAGCGGGGCAAGACCGTCTTCGTCATCACGCACGACGATCGCTATTTCCACCTGTGTGATCGTCTCATCCGCCTGGACTCCGGCCAGCTCCTGACGGACGAGCCGCAGAGAGTGGCACTGTCCCAGGCTGGCAACTCCCGCTGAAGTCCGCTCCGGAATACGTATGCCCCTGCCCAATCCCTGGCACGAGCTGATCGAGTCCTTCACCCACGCCAACCAATACGACTCGTGGTTTCCCGGCAGGGTGAACTACCTGCGGGACTTCACGCGCTGGCAGAACCAGGTGCGTCACGGGCCGAGCGTCCCGGCGACGGGACCGGAGCGGCTGACGGTGGTCCTGCTGAGCTACCGGCGGGTGCGCAACATCGAGCCGATGGTGAACAGCCTGCTGCGCTCGGGCTTCGTCGGCCGCATCCTGGTGTCCAACAACAATCCGGCCTACCGCATCGGGGACTGGGTGCGGGTGCGCGACGAGCGGCTGCGGCTGGTGGATCAATCCGAGCGCCGGTACGCGGGCATCCGCTTCGAGCTGGCCCGCGGCGAGCCGGGCGAGTACTTCGCGAGCATCGACGACGACACCTTCCTGGGGCCCGAGCAGGTCGAGCGACTCTTCTCGGCGCTGGTGAAGGATCCGAGCACGCCGCACGGAATCCAGGGCGAGACCTACCAGGGCCAACCAGGAGAGCCGGCCGACCAGGGCTGGAGAGCGGGGCTGGTGGGCGATCGCCGGGTGGACGCGATCAACCGCGTCTACTTCTTCACGCGCGAGCACCTGGAGGAGCTCTACCGGCTGGCGGGCCTGCTGGGCCTGAACGTGCCGACGCTGGCCAACGGCGAGGATCTGCTGCTGAGCGCTTGCGGGAGGCTGCGGCCGCGCGTCCATGACGTGGGCCCGGTGGCGCAGTGCCTGTCGGCGCACCGGCTCGGGGTGGCCACGTGGCGCACCCGCCAGGACTTCTTCCAGGAGCGCACGGATCTGCTGCTGCGCCTGCGCCAGCTCAAACCCCTGGCCGACTCCTAGACTTCGACAACCCCCTCCCCTCCAACCTCTTCCAGGAAACACACAGTCATGTATCTCAAGCCCAACGTCGCCATCGAGCCGCTCTACAACCAGTGGTACGCGTGGTGGTTCCTGCTCTCGCCCGCGACGGCACCGCTGTTCGTGACGAACCTGCACATGAAGCTGATGCAGTCGTTCGTGGCCAATCCGGACGTGCACGTGGCGGCGCTGAAGAACCCGGCGCTCATGGGAGGGCCCTTCCTCAACTACCCGGCCTCGCGGGTGGCGGACGTGAAGGCGCTGTTGGATCGCACCACGCGCGAGCAGGCGCACATGGTGGCCTACACCAAGGCGGTGGCCGAGCTGGAGCAGATGCTGGCCACCACGGCCACGGGCCCGTCGCTGGAGAGCCTCTATCCCAAGGTGCCGGACGTGCTGCGCGGCTACGTGGAGCTGACGTACGACATGGCGCACCACGCCAGCATCCGCTTCATCGAGCCGCTGCTGTACCACAGCCGCTACCACCAGGAGTCGTCGCAGAGCGTCTTCCTGATGCAGGTGGACGGGGACGCGCGCAAGTACATCTACAGCACGCCGCGGCTCGAGGGGGAGTCGCCGTTGTGGCTGAAGGTGCCCTACCGCCACGAGGGCCTGGACGAGCTGTTCCGGATGAGGACGACGCCGGGCTCGCCGGGGAAGGTGGCGGAGATGCTGGGGGTGCCCTCCAGCGCGGCGACCGAGTTCGCGGCGCTCTTCACGGAGACGCCGCCGCGCCGCCCGGAGCGGTGGACGGGTGACGGGGTGCGCATGCGCTACTTCGGCCATGCGTGCGTGCTGATGGAGTCGCGCGAGGTCTCGGTGCTGACGGATCCGGTGATCAGCTACGAGTTCCCGACGGACCAGCCGCGCTTCACGCACGCGGATCTGCCGGAGCGGATCGACTACGTGGTGATCACACACGGACACGCGGATCACCTGATGATGGAGACGCTGATCCAGCTGCGTCACCGGGTGGGGACGGTGGTGGTGCCGCGCAACAACGGCGGAGGGCTGGCGGATCCGTCGCTGCGGCTGATGCTGGAGCACAACGGCTTCCGCAACGTGGTGGAGCTGGACGAGCTGCAGCGCATCGCGATTCCGGGCGGGGCGATCACCGGGGTGCCGTTCCTGGGGGAGCACAGCGATCTGTCGATCCAGGCGAAGATCGCGCACCTGGTGCAGATGGGGGGCAAGTCGTTCCTGATGGCGGCGGACTCGAACGCGCTGGAGCCGCGGATGTACCAGCACCTGCGGGAGGTGGTGGGAGAGATCGACGTGCTGTGCCTGGGGATGGAGTGCGAGGGAGGGCCGATGAGCTGGATGTACGGGCCGCTCTTGAGCCAGCCGGTGCCGCGCAAGGTGGACCAGTCGAGGCGGCTGAACGGCTCCAACTGCGCGCGAGCCAGCGAGATCGTGAACCACCTGAACCCGAAGGAGGTCTACGTGTACGCGATGGGCCAGGAGCCGTGGCTGAGGCACGTGATGGTGCTGGCGTACGACGAGAAGGCGCCGCAGATCATCGAGTCGAACAAGTTCCTGGAGTACTGCCGGGGCCGGGGAATCCGGGCGGAGCGGCCGTACATCCACATGGAGCGAGTGTTCGCCTGACGAAGACCCAGCGGGTTTCGCATGCACCCTCTCCCTCTGGGAGAGGGCGGGGGGTGAGGGTCATGGTACGGTCCGCCGCCGTTTCCGTTCACCCATCACCCCGAGGGCCCCACCCATGACGACCCGTGGACTCACGTCGCACCTGCGCATCCCGACCCTGGCCGCGATCATCCTCCTCGCGGCGACGCCCGCGCTGGCGCAGAAGGTCATTCCGCCCGCGAAGGCCCCCGTCAGCCCGATGGAGATGGCGGCGAAGAAGCTGGACGACACCACGTACGTGAAGGTGACGTACAACTCGCCGCGCATGCAGGATCCGAAGACGGGCCAGAAGCGGGTCATCTTCGGCAAGCTGGTGCCCTATGGAGAGGTGTGGCGCCTGGGGGCGAACGCCGCCACGGAGCTGACCACCACGGGGGACCTCGAGCTGGCGGGCCAGAAGCTGCCGGCGGGCACCTACGCGCTCTTCACCATTCCGCAGGCGGACAAGTGGACGCTCATCGTCAACAAGGACGTGGGCCAGTGGGGCGCCTACAAGTACAACAAGGACAATGACGTCCTGCGGGTGGACGTGCCGGTGAAGAAGAGCGCGGACACCTACGAGGCCCTCACCATCGCCTTCGATGACAAGGGCACCACGCTGAACTTCTCGTGGGAGAACACGCAGGTCTCCGTGCCCGTCCGTCCGGCGAAGAAGGGCTGAGCCCGGAGTACCCGAGGCGCCTCGCCGCTCACCAGCCAGGCGAGCCAGCCCCTCGTGCGCCCCCTGGCCCGTGTCTCGCGGGCCGATCCCCCCCAGATTGTCCCTTGGAGGGCGTGCGCCTTCGCGCGTCCGCACCGCACGAGGAGTGTCACCATGTTCGGTAGACGCAAGTCGAA
This sequence comes from Archangium violaceum, assembly GCF_016887565.1. Classification (NCBI taxonomy): domain Bacteria; kingdom Pseudomonadati; phylum Myxococcota; class Myxococcia; order Myxococcales; family Archangiaceae; genus Archangium; species Archangium violaceum. The sequence goes on along the minus strand of NZ_CP069396.1, from coordinate 6,069,398 downwards.
GAAGTCCGATCCCGTGGATCCGGTGAAGCTGGAGGCGCCTGTCGACACCAGGCCCTCCGTCGCCAAGGAGAGGGTGGAGCGGGGGCTCGAGGCCGAGGACATCCGGCCCCACTACGATGCCGACTCCACCCACCCCAGCCAGGGGCATCGGTTCTTCTTCGACATCGACGGCCCCGTGCCCTTCCCGGGCGGCCCCCTCGACGAGGCGGGCGAGGGACTGCACCGCCGCTACGGGGCGCCCGGGTCGAATCAGGGCACGGACTGAGCCGGGGCTGTCACTTCGCCCAAGTTGGGCGAGCTGTGACTACCAGACCTCGCAGCGCTTCTCGGCCGGACGCACCATCTCCGCGTCCTGCTTGCAGCTGAAGGCCTGCTGGAACTCCCGCATGTTCGAGAGCGGGCCAATCACCCGATACTTCCCGGTCGGGTGCGGGTCCCCCTGGATCATGAGCCGCTGCGTCTCGGGGCGGATGGCGTCGCCGCGGAACTGGCCCCAGGAGATGAAGAACTGCTGGTCCGGCGTGAAGCCGTCGAGGGTCGGCGCCGGGGGCTTGCCCTGCTGCGACTTCTTGAAGGCGAGGTAGGCGATCCGCGCGCCCGCGAGGTCTCCGATGCTCTCGCCCAGCACGAGCTTGCCGTTGTGGTGGAGGCCCGGCTCGATGAAGTAGCTCTCGAACTGGTCGACCACACACTGGCCGCGCGCCTGGAACTTCACGAGGTCCTCGTCGGTCCACCAGTTGCTCAGGCGGCCCCGCGCGTCGTACTGCGCGCCCTGGTCGTCGAAGCCGTGGCTGATCTCATGGCCGATCACCACGCCGATGGCGCCGTAGTTCACCGCGTCGGTCGCTTCCATGCTGAACGCGGGCGGCTGCAGGATTCCCGCCGGGAACACGATCTCATTGAGCAACGGGTGGTAGTAGGCGTTCGAGGTGGGCGGCGTCATGCCCCAGCGGCCGCGGTCCGCCGCCTTGCCAATCTGGCTCCAGTCATCCACCACGTTGAAGCGGCGGCCGGCCATCACGTTCGCCCAGAACGCGTCCCGGCGGATCTTCACGTGGCTGTAGTCCTTCCACTTGTCCGGGTAGCCAATCTTCGGGTTGAAGGTGGAGAGCTTCTCCAGCGCCTTCTTCTTCGTCTCGGGGCCCATCCAGTCCAGGCCCTGGATGCTGTCCCCCATGGCCGCCAGCAGGTTCTTCACCATCTCCTGCATGCGGGCCTTCGCCTCGGGCGGGAAGTACTTCTCGGTGTACTTCCTGCCGAGCGCCTCGCCCAGCAGCGCGTCCGTGGACTCCACGCAGCGCTTCCACCGGGGCTTCTCCTCCTTCGCGCCGCCCAGGTAGCGGCCGTAGAAGCTGAAGATCTCCTCCTGGAAGGGCCTGGACAGCGACTGGGACGCCGAGTGGAGCAGGTGCCACTTCAGGTACGTCTTCCAGTCCGCCACCGGCGTCTGCTGGAGCTGGCGATCCACTTCTTGAAGGAACCGGGGCTGCTCCACGTTGAGGTCGGCCCGGGGTAGCTTCGCGCCCTGGAAGTACGCCACCCAGTCGAAGCGCGGCGTGAGCTTGCGCAGGTCCGCGAAGGAGGTCTTGTGGTCGGTCGCCTTCGGGTCGCGCAGGGCCACGTTGTCCAGCGAGGCCTCGGCCAGCTTGGACTCGAGAGCGAAGACGGTGCTGGCCGCGGCCCTGGCCGCCTCCGGGGTGTATCCGGCCAGCTTGAAGGTGTTCGCGACGTGCTCGAGGTACTTCTCCCGGGCCTCCTTGAAGCGCGGCTCTGGCTTCAAATAGTAGTCGCGGTCCGGCATGCCGAGCCCCCGGGCGGCGATGTCGGTGATCATCTGGCTCGGGTTGTGATTGTCGGAGGCGGCGCCCAGCGCGAACGGCACCGCGATATCCAGCTCGTGGAAGCGGCGAATCATCCGCTGCACGTCCGCGGCGCTCTTCACCCCGTCGATGTCGGTCAGCAGCGGCTTGATGGGCGTGAGACCCTGCGCCTCGAGCCGCGCCTCGTCCATGCACGAGGCATAGTGGTCGCCAATCAGCTGCTCCACGCTGCCGGTGGGCCAGTCCTGCTTGCGGGAGACTTCCTCCAGGATGCCCTTGAGCTGCTCCTTCGCCAACTCACCGGAGGCGAAGCGGCGGCTCCAGCGCACCATGGAGGGAGGAATGGGATTCTGGGCCCTCCACTGGCCATTCGCATACTCGTAGAAGTCCGAGCACGGCTCGACGCTCCGGTTGAGGTCACCGACCTCGATGCCTCGCTGTGCCGTCCCTTGCGCGAAGGCGGTGATGGGGAAGACGGCGGCAGCCAGGAAGACCTTCAGAAGACGCATGCAGTACCCCTCCACTTCTCCTACACGCGACCCTACGCCTTATTCCTCCTGGGATTGCGCCATTCATAGGACGCACCGCGGCGGAAGACCACCTCAGATCTGGACATCCCTGGATTTCATGGAATAAGCCCTCTACTTCACAGGAGGCATCATGAAAATGAATCAGCGTGTCGCGGCACTCACCGTCGTGGGCGCCGCGCTTGTGTCTGGCCCGGGCTGCGGCGGGGAGCTCGGCGACGTCGAGTCCGGTGAGGCCCCGCGCTCCACCGAGGCGGCGCTCGCGTGCACCACCCGCATCACGTACGGCAACGCGTGGATCCACCCATCGGGGCACCCGGACATGTTCGACACCGCGGATGGCCTGGTGACGTGGGATGGCCGGTGCATCAATGAGGGCACCAACTCCTACGCCGTGCTCTCCAACGGTTGGAAGCCGTACTTCACTGGGAACAACGCCTGCGTGATGGCGCTCGACACGAACTGTGCCGGCGCGCCCGCGTGCACCACCCGCGTCACCTACGGCCCGGCGTGGATCCACTCCGGGACGGCGCAGTACGACGACGTGGGCGGGCGCGTGTTCTGGGACCGCGCCTGCGTCAACGAGAGCCCCAACTCCTACGCCATCCTCTCCAACGACTGGAAGCCGTACTTCACCGGCTCGAACGCCTGCGCCATGTCGTTCATGTACTCGGGCTGCGGCGGCCTCTATCAGAACCCGGTGCTCTCGGCGGACTGCGCCGACCCTGGCGTCATCTTCGATGGGGGCCGGTACATCGCCGCCTGTACGTCGGGAGGCGCCGCGAACGCGTTTCCGATCCGCACCTCGCCGGACCTGGTCCACTGGACGAGCGCGGGCTCCATCTTCCCCTCGACCCGGAAGCCCACGTGGGCCACCGGCGACTTCTGGGCCCCGGAGATCCACAAGGTCGGCACTCAGTACATCGCGTACTTCACCGCGCGCCACACGGATGGAAAGCTGTCGGTTGGCGCCGCCACCGCGACGAGCCCGACCGGCCCCTTCACGGACATCGGCCGTCCGCTCGTGCACGACACCGGCATGGGGATGATCGACGCCACGCTCCTCACCACCCCCGCGGGCGCGCGCTACCTGGTGTGGAAGGCGGATGGCAACGCCGTCGGCCAGAAGACGCCCATCTACGGACAGGCGCTCTCGGCGGATGGCCTGTCGCTCGTCGGCACCCGGACGCAGTTGATCACCAATGACAGGACCTGGGAGGGCGGAGTCGTCGAGGCGCCGTGGGTCGTCGCGCGGGACGGCTACTACTACCTCTTCTACAGCGGCAACGCCTATTACAACGGCACGTATGCCATTGGCGTGGCGCGCGCGACCAGCCCGCTGGGCCCCTACACGAAGGCGAGCGCGCCGATCCTCAAGACCGTCCCCGGGTGGGAAGGGCCAGGACACGGCTCGGTCGTGAACACGCCGGCGGGCAGCTCGGTCATGGTCTACCACGCGTGGAACGCGGGCCATACCGCGCGCGTCATGCTCGTGGACGCCATCATCTGGCGCAATGGCTGGCCGGCGATGCCCGAGGCGCCGTCCGTCACCTCGCGTCCGATGCCTTGAGAGGCCGAGCCAGGCTCCGGTGCCCTGCCAGCCCGCTGTCTCCCGCGGGCTGGCGGATTGACGGGAGGGCTCCTCGCCCCACCCTTCGTCTGGCGAACTGTCGCACGCTTGGGGCCCCTGTCCGAACCTGGCTCGAGCCACCTACCTTACCCCCATGGATGTGGCGCCTACCCGTGAAGCCCTCGTGAGGGCGATCGAGGACAGCATGTTCCTGCTGCCCGATGTGTCCGGGCAGGTGGAATCCCTATCGATCCCGGGCATCCAGGGCCGGTGGACCTCGGTCTCCTATCCCCTCTCCAACCTGGTGGGGTTGAGTCAGCTGAGCCCGGAGAACGCGAACGCCACCATCCAGCGGGTACGCGACCGCTTCGCCCACGAGCAGAAGGCCGTTGGCTGGTTGGTGGGGCCCGGCTCCACCCCGGCCGACCTGAGGCCGCGCCTCACCGCCCTCGGGTTCGTCAAGCTGGCGGACCTCGCGGGGCTGGCCCTGACGGACCTCCAGGTCCCCATCCCGGTGGCCCCCGACATCCACATCCGGGTCGCCACCGAGGATGACCTGGACGTGGCGAGCAGGCTGCTGGCCCAGGCGTACCCCGCACCGGACGACGTCTGCCGCCAGTTCGCCCTCCTCTTCCTGCGGCACATGGGCCGACTCCATGCGCGCGTCTACCTGGCCTATCTCGACGGCGTGAAGGAGCCCGTGGCCTATGCCGCCAAGGTACACCTGCCCGACCAGCCCATCGTCCAGCTCTTCAGCTCGGCCACCCTTCCCGTCTGGCGCCACCGGCGCATCTACACCAGTCTGGTCGCGCGGCGTCTGGCGGATGCCTACCGCGACGGAGCACGGGCCGCTGTCGTCCAGGCGGACCGCACCAGCTCGGCCCCCATTTGCGAGAAGCTGGGCTTCACCGAGCTGAGCAGCCTGGAGCTGTATGCGTGGCTTCCGCCCTCACCCACTCACCCAGGTTGACGCGGAAGGAGAAAGAGGCGGCCGCAGTCCCAGCGCTTCACCCGCCTTGAGCTCGAAGGCGATCGAGCCTTGTGCACGGGCGGTACGCAGGGCCTGGGAAAAGCTCTCCCGGGCCGCCTCTTCGCGGCCCAGACTTCGAAGCGACTCGCCCCGGAGGCGGTGCAACTCGGGCTCGTAGAAGCGCTCCCCCACCTTGTCCAAACATCGCAGCGCTACATCGAGCGTCTCCAGGGCCTCCCTGGGCCGTCCGAGCCGCAGGAGGATGTCCGCGCGGATGCCAAGATTGTAATTGAACTGGTAGGCCAGGATGCCCGAGGTGCGCAGATATTCGCTCGCCTCCTCGCTGAGCCTGAGGCCCTCCTGGGGCCGCCCCACCGCGGCCAGTCCCCAGCTCCGGAACATCGAGGCCCAGGCCCGCCACATCCGGAAGCGGTTCTCGTCGGCGAGCCTGCCGGCCTCCCCGGTCCACCTCAACACCCCCTGCGCGTCCTCGCGGAAGTGGCAGCCGATGGCCAATTGGATCAACGCGAACGCTGTCGTATGGGGATGGCCGATGCGCAAGGCCAGATCCATCGTCTCCAGACCGTAGCGGTACGCCTCCTCGGAATGATTGAGCATCGTCTGATAGACATAGCCATAGGACAGCGCCGCCACCCGCGGGTTGATCCACTGCCTGGCCGCCACGGCCCGGTGCCGCTCGAGATCGAAGTCCGAACACAGCTCGGCATGCCGGGCATGGTCCTGCGCCTCGTGCAACCGGCCCCAGATGATGCTGATCAGGGACAGCATCCGGTAGGCCTGGGCGAGCAGCTCCGGGTCATGTTGGCGCTGCCCGACGCCCACCATGAACTCCGCCACCTCGCGCGCCAGGGAATAGTTGGACCGTGAGAAATGATAGGCATACAGGCTCCAGTAGGGCAGCTCGAGCATCTCCAGGGACTCGTCTCCCGAGAGGAGCAGCTCATGCGCTCGGCCGTGGATCCGCATGACCTCGGGGGAGCCGTAGCCCTGGACCTGGACGAGTGGCACGCCCAGGGTCAACAGCAGCTTCAACTCCTGCCCGGGACGCTCGGGAGACTCCGGCAGGCTGCGCAGCAGTTGCAGCGCCAGGGTGAGGTGGCGGATGGCCTCCTCGTTGGCCAGGCGTTTGCTGGCGAGCTCCCCCGCCCGAACCCAGTAATGGATGGCCGTCTCGACGTCTCCCGCCTCCGTATAGTGGTGGGCCAGCACCTCTGGCTGCTCATCCACCACCATGGGAAACCGCTCCACCAGTACGGAGGCGATGGACCGGTGATGTGCGCGCCGGGCACTCCGGGGCAAGGACAGGTAGGCAGCCTCCTGCTGGAGCGCATGACGGAACTGATATCCCGGCTCGGCGCTACCCTCCTGCGGCTGCAGCAGCTCCGCCGCCAACAGCCCCTCCAGGTCGCGCCGCAGCGCGATCTCACTGCGCCGGGTGAGCTGGACCAGCAGCTTTTGATGGAAGCTGCGCCCGATCACCGACGCCAGCTGGGCCAGTGACTTCAGCCGGGACGGGAGCCTGTCCAGCCGGGCGAACAACAACTCCTGCAGGGTGAACGGAATGGCGTGCGGAACCGACCAGGCACCTCTGGCCGTCCCGCGTCCGAGGATCAGCCGGGCCATCTCTTCGGCGAAGAGGGGGATGCCGTCCGTGCGTGCCGCCATCTGCGCGACCACGTCTTCCGGCAGCTCGCGTCTCCAGGCGACCCGCCGCACCAGCACGGAGATCTCCTCCATCGACAGGCGTTCGAGCGTCAGCGACCGGAACCCGGAGTCCGTCCCCCAGGGAGGGATGAATTCGGGACGGGCGCTGAGCACCAGCAGGACAGGTGCACCCTTCAGCTGCCGCAGCACGCGTCCGAGCAGCTCTAGGGTGGAAGGATCGGCCCAATGCAGGTCCTCCACGACGGCCAGGATCGGCTGTCGCATCGCGCCGAGCAGCAACAGGCTCACCAGCGCCTCGAGGGTGGCTTCCTTGCGTCGCTCCGGGGACAGCCGCAGTACCTGCGGGACCGGAGGCTCGAGCATCAGCAGGGAGACCAGCAACTGGATGGCCTCGAGGGACAGGCCCAGCGCCGCCAGCCGCTCCTCCAGCACGCCCCGCCGCTGCTCGGGTGCGACCTCCCGCAGGGAGTGGCGCAGCAGCTCGATGACGGGACGCAGCGCACTGGAGCCCGATTGGGACCAGCACTGGAACTGCAACCACAGGCCCCCCTCCGCCGCCACCCGCTGCCCCACCTCCCGGATGAGGCGCGACTTGCCGATGCCGGCCTCGCCGTACAGCAGGACAGCGCCGCCCTGTCCTCCCTGGGCCTGCTGCCAGTGCGCCAGCAGCGCCTCCAGCTCCCGTTCCCGCCCCACCAGGGGCGTCAGTCCGCTGGCCAGGCGCTTTCGATCGAAACGGGACACGGCCGTTCGCTCGGCCAGCACCTGGTGGACGTCCAGGTGTGTCGTGCCCGAGAGCCACTGGAAGTCCCGGGGGCCCAGCATCTGGGTCTCGAAGGCTCCACGGACCAGCTCCCAGGTCGCACCGCTGAGCAGGATCGTCCCAGGCGCGGCCTGTTTCGCCAGCCACCTCACCCGCTGGGGGGCCTCTCCCCGGAACGTCAACACCTGCCCCTGCGTCCCCACGGGACCCGCTTCCAGGATGACCGTATCCGTGTGGATGCCCACCTTCACCGCCAACGGATGGGAGAGGAATTGCGTCACCCGCGTCTGGATCTCCTCGGGGATGTGGCGCGACAGATACAGCCCGGTACGCACGGCACGCTCCGCGTCCTCCTCATGGACCTGGGGATGACCGAAGCAGGCGAGCACCTCATTGCCCATCGATAGAGCGAGGTGGCCACCCGCCTGCTGGATGGCCGCCGCACAGGCCCGGTGGAAGGCGATCTCCAACTCGCCGAGATCCTCCGCGTCGGGCGGGTCCGTGCTCATGTGGTCGAGGCCCGTCAGGGAGCACGCCAGCAGCGTCACCTGTCGGCGCTGGATGCGCGGAGATGACGAGTCCGAGGGTCGGAAGCCCAGATGCTCCTCCAGCTCTCGCACCTCCTGATACAGCTCCTGGGCCGTCTGGAAGCGCTGGGAGGGATCCTTGGCCAGCGCCGTGTCCACGAGCATCGCGACTTCCCACGGCAGCTCCGGGCGGCGCTCGCGCACCGAGGGCATCGGCTCTGGAGACGTCACCCAGGTGCGGAACTGCGCCGGGGAGCCCTCCGGGAACGGGAGCGTCCCGGTGAGCAACTCGTAGAGCACCACCCCGGCGGCCCACAGGTCCGTGCGCCCATCCTGCCATTCCCCTCTCCATTGCTCTGGAGCCATGTAGGCTGGCGTCCCGGCCATGGCCAGGGAGCGCCGTGAGGAGAAGTGGGGCTCGGAGCTCAGCAGGTAGGCCAGGCCGAAATCCAGCAGCTTCACCCTCCCCTCCTGGGTGATGAAGATGTTGCTGGGCTTGAGATCCCGGTGGACGACGTGCTGCGCATGCGCATGAGCGAGCCCGGCGGCCACCTCCGCCAGGATGCGCAGGACGCGCGGCAGCTCCAACTTCTCGTGCCGCATCAAGGAATCCAGCGACTCACCCTCCAGGCTCTCCATGACGAGGAAGGGGAAGCGTGGTAGTCCGGGACCGGGCTGCCAATCCGAGACATCGAAGAGGCGCACGATGTTCTCGTGATCGAGCTGCGCGATGACCCGGGCCTCCTGGCGCAGCAGCGCGGTCATCTCCTCATCGGTGCGCCTGGGGAGCAGGAACTTGAGAGCTACCTTGCGGTGAAGCTGCTCGTCCCAGGCCAGGTAGACGCACCCCATGGCGCCGCCCCCCAGCCGCTCGAGGATCTTGAACCGGCGACCATCCTGCCCCCCCAACCCAGCTCCTATCTCCGGGTTGTGATGCAGCGGAGCAGGCAAGGCCACTGCTCTCAGCAAGGAGTCCTCGAAGTCGAGCTCATCGCCCAGTGAGTCCACTGAGGGCAAGTCCTCCCCGCTGAGCTCTGGACCAGAGTCTCCTTCCATGCGCTACCGCCTTTCGAAATACCTCTACACAGAGGGAGATAATGACAACCCGAGGTGTGATGTAAGGAAGTCACCAGACCCGGGAGCCGGCGGGCCGACTCTTCGCCGAGCCTGTCGCCCGCTCCTCCCGGTGCTCAGGTGACTGGGAGCCTCCCCCCTGGGCGACCATGCTGCCCCGAGTATCTCCCCCCCGACACAACCCTCGGACCGGGAATCCCTTGGTTGTCACACCACCAGGAACAACCTTCCAGGACGGAACCACACAACCTCTCAGGAAGGGGAAACACACATGAAGCCAGAGGAAAGAAAACGTGCGATCCGGGAACTGAACAAGGAGATGAAGGATCTCTCGACCCTGGCAGCCGAAAGAGTTCGCACACTGGATGAATCCATCCGGGAGTTGGAGAAGCAGGGCGTCAAAGGCGTGGCGAAGGTGTTGAGCACCCAGGGGAGATACTTGAGCCCGGCGGAAGTGGAGTTTCTCAAGAACGCGACCGATGAAGACATCGACAAGCTCATCTACACCCACAAGCTGACGAAGAAGCTCAAGGCCCAGATGTTTTGCATCTGAATCCACGGAACGGAAGAGCGCTCACATGGCGAACCCGGCCCGAAGGCTCGAACGGTTCCTCGCGCCCCAGCATGCGCTGCACCACCAGTGGTGGAGTTGGCTCCTCGCCTCTTCCGGAGCCAATGGATGGCGAAGGGTGGCCGTTCAGGTCTACCACTTCATGAACATCGCCAACCACCTGCTCCGCACGGCGATTCACGAGGCCAACAGGTGTGGCTCCACCCATGACGCGTTCCTGGCCTGGGCCCGAGAACATGCCAGGGAGGAGGGGGCGCACCCCGCCTGGCTCCTGGAGGACCTGTCCGCGATTGGCTGCCGCCGCGAAGACATCCTCTCGAGTGGACCCGACCCGGAGCTTCGCGAGCTGACCCAGAACCAACTCGCGCTCCTCCAGAACAGCTCCCCGACGGCGGTGCTCGGCCTCTACTTCGCGACGGAGTGCCACCCACCCGATGCCGAGGCGCTGCGACAGATTGCCCGGCGACTCGGCATCCCGAGGAAGGCGTTGAGGACCTTGCTCCACCACAGCCATGCGGATCAGGAGCACGGGAAGGAGATCTTCCAGCTCGTCGCCACCCATGGCCGGGATCCCCTGCTGTTCCGCGGCATGGTTCACGGGGCATACCAGTGCGTCAACAGCTGGATCCAGCTGATGCAGCGCTACAGCCTCGAGGCCATGGCGGAAAACCGCTCGAGGGTCCACGCCGCTCCGGACCCGAATTCACGGGCCACGGCCTGAGACGACGCGGCCCCCCGCGAAGCTCGACCTCCAGCGGGGCGTGTGTGCGCCTCGAACCCACCGGCGAGGCTGCCTCCTCCTCGACCAGGCGCGAGATTAAGTCAGTTGACTTGCTCAGTCGACTGACTTAATCCTGCTCGCGTGGGCTCGAGGACGGGCCATCCCCCCGGAGGTCGTGATGAGTGCCGGCGACAGCAAGCAGGTCCTGGGAAGGGCCCCGGTGCTCTCGTGAGCCCGAGCAAATCCGACCGGGGCAGCGAGACTCGCGAGCTTCTCCTCGTCACGGCCGAGCGCCTGTTCGCCGAGCACGGCGTCGAGGCCGTCTCCAACCGCCAGGTGAGCGAGGCAGCGGGCCAGTCCAACAACTTCGCCGTCGGCTACCACTTCGGCTCCAAGGAAGAGCTCATCCTGGCCATCGTGCGTCGGCATTCCGAGTCGATGGAGCGGCGGCGCACCGACCTGCTCGCGGAGCTCACCGGCTCGCCCGACCTGCGCGACTGGGTGTCCTGCCTCGTGCGACCCACCACCCAGCACATCGCCTCGCTGGGCATCCCCTCCTGGTACGCGCGCTTCATCGCCCAGGTGATGACCCATCCCTCCTTGCGCGAGCGCGTGATCAACGAGTCGTTCACCTCGCGGTCGCTGAAGCAGGCCCTCGAAGGCATGTCCCGGCTGATCCCCCGTCTGCCCGAGGACGTGCGGCAGGAGCGCAGCGACATGGGCCGGTTGCTGATCGTGCACATGTGCGCCGAGCGGGAACGCGCGCTGCACGCGGGCACCGCGAACCCCCGCTCGACCTGGGAGTCCACCGCGGCGGGTCTGGTCGACGCGCTCGTCGGCTTGTGGCTGGCCCCCGTCTCCGCCCGCCGGTGACCTCGCTGGACGAGAACGGCACACCCGGCAAAGGCAACACCTCCGTCGAAAACAACCCAAGTGAAGGAGAAATGCTCATGAATGAGAAGAACAAGGGTGTGGTCTCGTTCTCTCCGGAAGCGCTGAAGGAGAAGTACCGGCTCGAGCGCGAGAAGCGGCTGCGTCCCGACGGCGACACCCAGTACCGCGACCTCAGCGGCGTCTATAAGGATTTCGACAGGGATCCGTACGTCGAGCCCGGCTTCACCCGTCCGGCGGTGACCGAGACGATCGACGTCCTGATTGTCGGCGGTGGCTTTGGCGGCATGTTGTCGGCGGTGCGGCTGCGCCAGGCGGGAGTCCACTCCTTCCGCATCATCGAGAAGGGCGGCGACTTCGGCGGCACCTGGTACTGGAACCGCTATCCGGGCGCCGCCTGCGACGTGGAATCCTATATCTACCTGCCGCTGCTCGAGGAGACCGGCTACATCCCGACGGAGAAGTACGCCAAGGCGCCGGAGATCTTCGCCCACTGCCAGCGGATCGGCCGGCAGTTCGACCTCTACAAGACGGCGCTGTTCCAGACCCTGGTCGAGCAGATGAACTGGGACGAGGACACCCGGCGCTGGAACATCACGACCAACCGGGGTGACAAGCTCGCGGCGCGGTTCGTCATCATCGCCGGAGGCATCCTCCACAAGGCGAAGCTGCCCGGCATCCCGGGGATCGAGACCTTCAAGGGCCACAGCTTCCACACCAGCCGGTGGGACTATGCCTATACCGGCGGCGGCCCCATGGGCGGCCTGAGCAAGCTGGCCGACAAGCGCGTGGGCATCATCGGCACGGGCGCGACCGCGATCCAGGCGATCCCCCACCTCGGGGCTTCGGCCAAACAGTTGCATGTCTTCCAGCGCACGCCCTCGAGCATTGGAGTGCGTGGCAACCGGCCGACCGACGAGGCCTGGGCGAAGACGCTCCAGCCCGGCTGGCAGCAGGAGCGCATGGTCAACTTCACCGCCATCGTCTCCGGCCGCGCGCAGGACGTGGACATGGTGCGGGACGGTTGGACCTACATCTTCGACGATACCGACAGCCGCCGCGCCAGGACCCCCGAGGAGGCGGCCGAGCTCCGCAAGATGGCGGACCTCCGCAAGATGGAGGAGATCCGCGCGCGGGTGGACACCATCGTCAAGGACCCGGTGACGGCCGAGGCGCTCAAGCCCTACTACGATCCGCTGTGCAAGCGGCCCTGCTTCCACGACGAGTACCTGGACACGTTCAACCGCCCCAACGTCCAGCTCGTGGATACCGATGGCAAGGGCGTGGAGCGGATTACTCCCACCGGAGTGGTGGTGAAGGGCAAGGAATACGAGGTCGACTGCCTGATCTACGCCTCGGGCTTCGAGGTCACGGGCGACTACACCCGCCGGCTGGGCTTCGACATTCGCGGGCGCGGCGGCAAGTCCCTGCGCGACAGCTGGGCCGATGGCGCGTCGACGCTCCACGGCATGCACAGCCGCGGCTATCCGAACCTCGTGCTGTTCAGCGGCCCCCAGAGCGGTTGGGCGATCAACTTCGTTCACATCCTCGATGAGCAGGCGCAACACGCCGCCTACATCATCGAGCAGTGCAAGAAGCAGGGCGTCGAGACGATCGAACCGTCGGAGAAGGCGCAACAGCAGTGGTGGGAGGTGATCCTCAGCAACCTCACGAAGAACGCCTCCTTCGGCGGTCCCGACTGCACGCCCGGCTACTACAACAACGAGGGAGTCCGGCCTCCCCCGAGCGCGATTCGCAGCGCCGGTTTCGGAGGCGGCACGCTCGAGTTCATCGAAGTCCTGCGGAACTGGCGCAAGGGCAACGATCTCGCGGGCCTGGAAGTCACGCTTGGAGGCACGTCCCCCACCCCATGAGTCATCCGCGCCCCCCACTGAGGCCCCCCATGCATCGATTCTCCTACAAGTCCCTGATCGCCTGCGTGTTGATGGCGAGCACCCAGACCCTGGCCGCCCCACCACCACCGGCCTATCGCCAGGAAGTGGTGGTGGCCGGCTCTCCCTTCCAGGGCGTCCATGGAATGGCCGTCGATGGCAAGGGGCACCTGCTGGCCAGCAATCTGCTCGGCCAGACGGTCCACTCCATCGACCTGGCCAGTGGAGCAGTGTCCACCCTGGTGGGGCCTCCGCTGGGTGGCGCGGATGATGTGACCCTGGGGCCCGATGGCTCCGTCTACTGGACCGGATTCTTCTCCGGCCGGTTGATGCGGCGCACTCCGGATGGAAAGACGCGCGTCATCGCCAAGGAGCTGCCGGGCCTCAACTCGCTGGCCTTCCGCCGCGACGGCAGGCTCTACATCACCCAGCTCGGCCGCGGGGTGGATGCGCTCCTGGAGGTGGATCCGCGCGGGAGCAAGCCGCCTCGGCGGATCCTCTCCGGGCACGGCATGCTCAACGGCTTCGAGTTCGGTCCGGACGACAAGCTGTACGGCCCGCTCCTGATGAAGGGGCAGATCGTCCGGGTGGACGTGGACACGGGGTCCATCGAGGTGGTGGCCGGGGGCTTCGCGATGCCGGTCGCCACCAACTTCGACTCGCGCCGCGAGAACCTCTACGTGGTTGACTCGGTGCGGGGCGAGCTGATCCGCGTCCGGTTGCCCACGGGAGACAAGGAAGTCGTCGCGAAGCTGCCCACCGGGCTCGACAACCTGGCGGTCGGTCCCGATGACCAGGTGTACGTGTCCAACATGGTGGACAACGACATCCACGTGGTCAATCCCGCCGATGGCTCCGTCCGGCCCCTCGTCGAGGCGCGCTTGAGCGTGCCCTCCGGCCTCGCCGTCGCGCCGGATGATCCGGACGAGCAGCTGTACGTGGCGGATGTGTATGCCTTCCGGCGGGTGGGAGGGCGTGATGGGAAGATAAACCAGACGACCCGGGTCCTCTCCTCACGGATGACCTTCCCGATGAATGTGGCGCTGGGCGCGAAGCACGTGGTGCTGAGCAGTGCCTACCTGGGCAGCGTGCAGGTCCTGGATCGGACCTCCGGAGAGGTGCTGCGGACGATTCCGAACACGAATGGTGTCCAGGGCGCGCTCGAGCTGCCCGATGGCACGCTGCTCGTCGCCGAGGCCACCACGGGCCGGCTCGTGCGGGTGGATGCCGCGGAGCCCGCGGGGACCACGGTGCTGACCAGGGGCCTGGAGGGGCCCGTTGGACTCGTGGCCGACACGGAGGCGGAGGAGCCGGGGGTGTACGTCACGGAGGTGCGCTCGGGACGGGTGACCCGGGTGCGTCTGTCGGATGGAGCCCGGCGCACGGTGGCCAAGGGACTGAAGGCCCCGGAGGGCATCGCCCGGCATCCGGACGGCGGATTGATCGTCGCCGAGGTGGGCCGAAAGCAGCTGGTGCGCATCGATCCGGCCACGGGGCGCTCCACCGTGCTCGCGAGCGGCTTGCGCATCGGCCTGCCCGAGAGCGAGGGCCTGCCGCCGGGCTACATCCCCACCGGGGTGGCCGTGGGCGGCTCGGGCACCATCTACCTGTCGTCCGATATCGAGAGCGCCCTGTATCGGTTCGTTCCGGCGCGTTGAGAGGAGAACACGGCAATGAAGGTCCAGAACAAGGTTGTCGTCGTGACCGGCGGCGGAAATGGCATGGGCAGGGAGCTCGTGCTGGCTCTTCTGTCGAAGGGCGCGAGCGTCGCCGCCGTTGACATCAACGCGTCCGCCCTCGAGGAGACCCTCGCGCTGGCGGGGAAGAACCGGGACAGGCTGGCCACCTACACCCTGAACATCACGGACCGGGCCCTGGTGGATGCGCTCCCGGACCAGGTCATCTCCCGCTTCGGGGCTGTCGACGGCATCATCAACAACGCCGGCATCATTCAACCCTTCGTCAGGTTGAAGGATCTCGACTACGCGGCGATCGAACGGGTGATCAACGTCAACCTGTTCGGAACGCTCTACATGACCAAGGCGTTCCTGCCGCACCTGCTCGCACGCCCGGAGGCGCACATCACGAACATCTCCAGCATGGGTGGATTCCTGCCCGTGCCGGGGCAGACCATCTACGGGGCGGCCAAGGCGGCCGTGAAGCTGCTGACGGAGGGCCTGAGCTCGGAGCTCCTGGGGACGAACGTGAAGGTCACGGTCGTCTTCCCGGGGGCGATTGGAACGAACATCGTGGTGAACTCTGGCGTGAAGATGGACCTCCAGCAGGAGAATCGCCGAGACGGGCCGACGCCCAAGGTGCTGGCGCCTGGCAAGGCCGCGCAGATCATCCTCGAGGGCATCGAGAACGACCGCTACCGCGTCATGGTGGGATCCGATGCCAGGCTCATGGATGCCATCTACAGACTGAACCCCCAGCGCGCGGCGCGGTTCATCTACAACCAGATGAGCGCCTTGTTGCCGAAGTAGGTCGCCCCCAAACCCAGTCCCTACCCAACGAGACCGCCCCATGATCGACGCCCAGACCTTGACCCTGCCCGAGAACGCCTCCCTGTTCACCCGCCTGCGCGTGGCACTCACAGCCCTGAAACTGGTCAGAGGCAACGAGGGGAATCCCACCTATGGCCAGGCGATCCAAGCCAGCCTGGACCTCAACGTCTACGCATCGCTTGTCCAGCGGCTCCAGCTCACCGAGGACGGGCGCCGCATGCTGTCCGAGCGCCCTTCCCTGCAGAGCAAGGATCTGGACCTGGACGCGCTCGAGCGCCTGCCCGAGGGAACGCTCGGCCATGCGTACGCGCGCTACTTCCGCGACAACAAGATCTCGCCCTTCGAGACGACGCTCGAGATCAAGAACGACGTCGACTTCATCTCCAAGCGCTACCGCGAGACACACGACGTGTTGCACCTGCTGACGGGCTACGGCACGGACGTGGTGGGCGAGATGGAGCTGCAGGCGTACGCCCTGGGCAACCTGGGCATCCGGACCGCGGTGCTCATCCTGCTGATCGGCACGCTCGGACAATTCAAGGAGCCACAGTCTGGCGTCGGAAGGTCCGAGTACCTGCGGCGGGTGAAGGCCGCGCACCACCGGGGCCGCGCGGCCCCGCTGTTCCTCGACTTCTGGTTCGAGCACCACTGGGAGACCCCCGTAGCCACTCTGCGCGAGCGGCTGTGCGCACCCGCCAGGCAGCTGAACTGACTCGGCTGAGCCTCCCGCATCCGCTCATCAGGCCTCGATTTAAGTCAGTTGACTTTTTCAGTCACTCGACTTAATTCTTCTCACATGGGCCTGAAGACAGGCCAACCCCCCGGAGTCACGATGAGTGCCGACGACAGCAAGCAGGTCCTGCGAAAGGGTCCCGGTGCTCTCGTGAGCTCGAGCAAATCCGACCGGGGCAGCGAGACTCGCGAGCTTCTCCTCGTCACCGCCGAGCGCCTGTTCGCCGAGCATGGAGTGGAGGCAGTCTCCAACCGTCAGGTGAGCGAGGCAGCGGGCCAGTCCAACAACTCCGCCGTCAGCTACCACTTCGGCTCCAAGGAAGAGCTCATCCTGGCGATCGCGCGCCGCCACGCCGAGTCGCTGGAGCTGCGACGTACCGAGATGCTCGCGGAGATCTCCAACTCGCCCGACCTGCGCGACTGGGTGTCCTGTCTCGTGCGGCCCACCACCCAGCACCTCGCCTCACTGGGCATCCCCTCCTGGTACGCGCGGTTCGTCGCCCAGGTGTCGACCCATCCCTCCTTGCGCGAGCGCGTGTTCAAAGAGGCATCCACCTCGCGGTCGTTGCAGCAGGCCCTCGAGGGCATGTTCCGGCTGATCCCCCGTCTGCCCGAGGACGTGCGGCAGGAGCGTAACGACATGGGCCGGTTGATGCTCGTGCACCTGTGCGCCGAGCGGGAACGTGCGCTGCAGGCAGGCACCGCGAACCCCCGCTCGACGTGGACGTCCACCGCGGACGGACTGATCGACGCAATCGTCGGACTATGGCTGGCCCCCGTCTCCTCCTGGCGGTGACCTCGCTGAACGGAAACGGCACACCCAGCAAAGTCAACATCTCCAAATGAATGCGGAGCGGCACGTCGGCGACGTCGGGGTGCTGCTCGGACGAGAGAGGAACGTCGTGGCCATGGAAGAGCGCATCGTCATCGTGGGAGCCGGCCAGGCTGGTGGCGAGCTGGCCGCCGGCTTGCGAAAGCAGGGCTACAAGGGGCGCGTCCTCCTGCTGGGAGACGAGGCCCATCCGCCCTACCAGCGGCCTCCGCTGTCGAAGGGGTTCCTGCAGGGAAAGGTGGCGCTGACCGACCTCTACCTCAAGCCGCTGGCGACCTATGAGCGCTTCGACATCGAGCTCAAATCCGGCACACGCGTCGAGGCCATCGACCGTGCCGCGCGGGAAGTCTCACTCGGGGATGGGAGCCGGCTGGCCTACGACAAGCTCGTTCTGGCCACGGGAGGCCGGGCACGTCCCTTGAGTCTTCCCGGGCTGGAGGGTGCCCGGCTCGAGAACCTGTTCTCCGTGCGGTCCATCTCCGACATCGAGGCGATGCGCGGGAGGTTCGTCCCCGGCAACCACCTGGTCATCGTCGGAGGAGGCTACGTGGGGCTCGAGGTCGCGGCCGTGGCCGTGCAGCTCGGGCTGCGGGTGACGCTGCTGGAGGCGGCGCCTCGCCTGCTCTCCCGGGTGACGGGGCCGGAGGTGTCCTCGTTCATCGAGAAGCTCCACCGCGAGCGGGGCGTGGAGCTCCGGCTCTCGTGCGAGGTGCGGAGCCTGGAGCTCGACGAGGCGCGGCGCCAGGTGCGCGGGGTGGGCTTCGCGTGTCACGGCGTGCCGGAGCGGCTCGAGGCCGATCTGGTGCTGGTGGGAATCGGCCTCATCCCCAACACGGAGCTGGCCTCCGCGGCGGGCCTGGCCGTCGACAATGGCATCGTCGTGGACGAGTACGCCTGTACGGCCGATCCGAACATCCTCGCCATCGGGGACTGCGCCAATCAGCCCAGCGCCTACACGGGCGGACGCATCCGTCTGGAATCCGTGCCCAATGCCATCGAGCATGCGCGCGTCGCGGCGGCCACGCTGATGGGCAAGCGGGAGCCCTCCTCCGCCATTCCCTGGTTCTGGTCGGACCAGTACGGCTTGAAGCTGCAGATGGTGGGGCTCTCCACGGGCTACGAGCAGTGCGTCACGCGGAGCTCCGCCGAGGGCAAGGAATTCTCGGCCTTCTATCTCAAGGACAGACGGGTCATCGCCGCGGATGTCATCGGCCGGCCCGCGGAGTTCATGGCCGCGAGGCGGCTGGTGTCGAGCCGGGCGGAGGTGGATGCGGCCCGTCTGGGTGACGTGGCCGTCCCGCTCGCCAGCATCGCCGCGTGAAGACAGTCAACCCCCACGAGGATCCAGGAGGATATATGGCGAAGGTCACATTCATCGAAGCGAGTGGGAAGCAGCACGAGGTCACGGCGCAGGAGGGGCAGTCCGTCATGCAGGTGGCGATGGACAACCTCGTGCCGGGCATCGTCGCCGAGTGCGGAGGCTTCGCCAACTGCGCGACCTGCCACGGCTACGTCGATGACGCCTGGCTGAAGAAGATCCCCCCGCCCGATGCGGCGGAAGAGGGAATGATCGAGTGCGCCTTCCACGTGCAGCCCAACAGCCGTTTGACCTGTCAGATCAAGGTGACGCCCGCGCTGGATGGGCTGGTGGTCCGGCTTCCCGTCTCGCAGACGGGCGAGTGAGGACCCGACAGATTCCCGCGTTTTTTCTCCAAACAGCCACGGAGGTTCGAACATGAGTTCCTTCAGTAGCGGTCAGAAGCTGGACAAGATTCCCGCGCACATCCCGCCGGAGCTGGTCTACGAATACGACAACGCCAGGGATCCGCGGATGCTCGAGGATCCGCACGCCCGGATGCGCTCGCTCATCCTCGAGGCCCCGCCCATCTTCTTCTCCCCGCTCAATGGTGGTCAGTGGTTCGTGACCCGGAAGAAGGCGATCGTGGACATCACGATGAACCCGGAGGTCTACAGCAACGCCTTCATGATGTCGGGGGAGCACTCGGCGGAACACAAGGACTCGCAGCCGAGCCTGGTGATGCTGCCCATCGCGGTGGATCCACCGCAGCACACGGCGTACCGCACGCCGCTCAACCAGCCGCTGTCGGCCAAGGCCGTTTCCGGACTCGAGACGTCGATCCGGGAGATGACGAACGAGCTCATCGACAAGGTGCTCGGCGCGGGGCGCTGCGATTTCTTCTCGGACATCGCCGAGCCGCTGCCCGTCACGTTGTTCATGAAGCTGGCCGGCATGCCGACCAACCGCCTCGCGGAGTTCCGTCACCTGGCCACGCAGGCGACGTCCGCCACGGTGGATCACGCGACGCGCGAGGCGACCTTCAAACGCATCGCGGGGATTCTCGCGGAGACCATCAAGGCCCGGCAGGAGAAGCGCGAGGATGATCTGATCAGCCGGCTGCTCGACGCGAACATCAACGGCCGCAGCCCCACGTTCCAGGAGATGTTGGGCTACAGCATCACCCTGTTCCTCGGGGGGCTGGAGACCGTGGTGAATGCCCTGAGCTTTGGTGTCCGGCACCTGGCGCGCGATCAGGAGTTGCAGGCGAAGCTCCGGGCCGACCCCAGCCTCCTGCCTGGAGCCATCGAGGAGCTGCTGCGGCTCTATGGCGTCGCGTCCACGCCCCGGCGGGTGATGCGCGACGAGGTCTGCCATGGCGTCCAGTTCAAGCAGGGGGACATGGTGTTCCTGCTCCTGCCAGCGGCCAACTACGACGACGCGGTGTTCCCCAACCCCGAGCAGTTCATGCTGGGCCGGACGGAGCAGCACATGACGTTCAACACGGGTCCGCACCGGTGCGTCGGGCTGAATCTGGCCCGCCTGGAGATGAAGGTGTTCTACCAGGAGTGGTTGAAGCGCGTACCGCCATTCCGTCTGGACCCCCAGAACAAGCCGCGGTTCGTGGGTGGCTTCAACCTGGCCGTCACGAGCCTGCCGCTGGTCTGGTAATAACGAGTCCCCCATGCACCCATCTGAAGAGCCGAAAGCCACCCGATTCTGGCCGTTCATGTCCGCCCTCTTCGTCGGGTCGTTCATGTCCGTGCTGGGCTCGAGCACGATCACGATCGCCATCCCCGAGCTGCAGAGACATTTCGGTGCCGACCTGTCCCTGCTGCAGTGGACCCTGACGGGCTTCATGCTCGCCATGGGGACGAGCGCTCCGCTCACCGGCTATCTCGGCGGACGCTTCAGCTTCAAATGGGTGTACGTGGCCAGCCTGGTGGGCTTCCTCCTGACGTCCGTGCTGTGTGGGGTGGCCTGGGATGCGCGCTCGCTCGTGGTCTTCCGGTTCCTGCAAGGCGCGTTCTGCGGCGCCATCATGCCCGTGACCATGACGCTCATCTACCAGCTCGTTCCACGGGAACGGCAGGCGCTGGCCGCCAGTCTCTGGAGCCTGTCGGCGAGCCTCGCTCCCGCGTTCGGGCCGACCTTCGCGGGCTGGTTGATCACCCTGGGCAACTGGCGGTGGCTGTTCTTCATCAACGTTCCGCTCGGCCTCGTCGCCGTGGGCCTGGCCGTGCGGACCATTCCCTTCTACCGCCTGCAGGCCCCGAAGGCGTTCGATCTCCCCGGGCTGCTCACCGTCATCACCGGTACCCTGTCGCTCTTGGTCGCCCTGAGCCAGGGGAGGGGCTGGGGGTGGACCGATGTGAAGACCGTGTCCCTGTTCCTGCTCGGGACGCTGTCACTGATCGTCTTCGTCGTCAGGGAATTGCGGACGAGCGCTCCGCTGCTCGACCTGCGCGTGCTCACGAACGGCCGCTATGTGGTGACGCTGATCATCTCGAGCATCATCACGATCAGCCTGTATTCGGGCGCGTTCCTCGTGCCCCTGTTCCTGCAGAAGATCCAGGGCGTGACGCCGCTCGAGACCGGATTGATCCTCCTTCCGGCCTCCCTGGCCATGGCGCTCCTGATGCCCCTGGTCGGGCGCCTGTATGGCCCGCTCGGACCGAGCACGCTCATGGCGGCCGGCGTCCTGCTGATCGCGGGAGGCACGTATGCCTTGAGCCGGTTGACGCCGGAGATTCCACGCTCCTACATGGTGGTGTGGATGCTGGTGCGCAACGTGGGCATCTCTCTGTCCATGATGCCGGCCAGCAACGCGGGCATGGAGCAGATTCCCCGCGAGCTGAGCGGCCACGCCTCCTCCATCAGCAACTGGTTGCGAAACGTGTTCGGGGCATTCTCGATCGCCATCTTCACGTCGCTCCTGTCCACCTTCACGGCCCGGGAGGCGCAGGTGCTCATGCAGCAGGGGATGACGGAGCGCCGTCAGATCGAGTTGTTCTCGTTCGTGGAGGGCATCAACGACGTCTACCTGGTGGCCACGGTCATCGCCCTGGTGGCGGTGCCCCTCAGCCTGGGAATCCGCAAGAAGCCGAGGATGTTCCCGGCCCCCGTGGAAGCACGATAGGGCCGTGGAGGAAGGCCTACCGAAGCCGGCCTTCCAGTTCCGCGATGCTCTCACGCATGATTTCATGCAGCCGTCGGCAAACCGGCGCGGGCTCGGCTTCGGCGCGATGAATGGCAAGACCGAGCGCGGGCAGCTTCGGCAGACCGTATTCTTCGGGGCTCAGGACACGTAAGCCCGGTGTCATGCCAAAACGCGTGCGCACCGTGACACCCAGCCCCGCGGCGACGGCCGCCCAGACGCCGCCGAGGCTGTGACTCGTGAACACGAGCCGCCACGGAATGCCGGCGCGGTCCAGCGCTTCGGTCGCCATGCTGCGCATCAGGCACGGCGCTTCGAAGGCGACCAGGGGCACCGGCCCGCCGCGTTCGCGCCAGGGTCCCAGCGGCCGGTCGGCAGGTCCGATCCACTGCAGCGGATACGTGCCAACCGACTCCGTATGCGGGATATCGTTTCCCGCCTGCCACGCAAGCACCAGGTCGAGCTTCGCCGTCCGCACCTGCGTCATCAGCTCCCCGTTGCGCGCGATCTTCGCTTCGATACGCACTCCCGGATGGCTGCGAGCGAAGCGCCCCAGCACGTCGGACAACAGGTGTTCGCCGAAGTCCTCCTGCATGCCGAGCCGCACCCATCCCTCCAGCTCCAGGCCGCCCAGCGCCATCCACGCCTCGTCATTCAGCTCCAGGATGCGGCGCGCATAACCGAGCAGCACCTCGCCGGCGTCCGTCAGACCCAGGCCCCGCCCTTCCTTGCGCAAGATCGGCGTGCCCGCCTGCTCCTCCAGCTTCTTCAGCTGCGCGCTGATGGCGGAGGTCGAGCGGCCCAGCTTGTCGGCGGCCTTGGCGAAGCTGCCGAGCTCCATGCCGGTGCTGAAGCTGCGCAACGCATCCAGATCGAAATTCACCTTGCGCATGCAACCATCCCGCTTTTTCGAATCATCGATTCGAAAGTTCCCGATTTTCTTGATCAACATGGCGCACTAGCTTTTCGCCGTCAATCCACTCGAAAGCCGTTGACGGCACGAAACCGGAGATGCACGCCATGCCCCTGGCCCGTATTTCGCTGCTCAGAGGAAGATCGCCGACGTTCTTGAAGGCGCTGTCCGACAACGTGCACCGCGCGCTGGTCGAGGCGTTCGAGGTGCCACCGGACGATCGTTTTCAAATCATTCATCAGCATGAACCGGAAGAACTGGTGTTCGACCGGCACTACCTGTGCGGCCCGCGTTCCGACAACTACGTCCTGGTCTGCATTACGGCGGGCAGACGCCGTACGCGCGGCGTCAAGCAGGCTTTCTATCAGCGGCTGGCGGAACTGCTGGCCGATGCGCCCGGCATCCGGCCGGAGGACATCATGGTGGTCGTCAACACCACCGAGGCCGAGGACTGGTCGTTCGGGCGCGGAATCGCGGCGGTGCCCAATTCCACCCTTCAAGAGGATTCACGATGATTGCCATGCAATACAGCTTCGTTCTGCCCGCCGACTACGACATGTCGATTGTCGACCGCCGCATCGCCGAAAAGGGCCACCTCATGGATGGCTTCCCAGAGCTGGTGTTCAAGGCCTATCTCAGCGCTCGAAAGAAGGCGCGGCAGCCGTCGGACTCCGAGAACCTGTATGCACCCTTCTACCTTTGGAAGTCACCCGCGGGGATGAACGAGTTCCTGAGCGGACCGGGCTTCGTCGGCCTGACGCAATCGTTCGGCTGGCCGTCCGTGAAGACCTGGTCCGTATGGCATGCGGAAGTGTCGCCGAGGATCGCGGAGGCGCGCTTCGCCTCACGCGAAACGGTTCCCATCCCGCCCCATGCCGCGCTCGATGCCCTGCGCGCTTCCGAAACCGGACGCGCGAAGAACCGCGTGCACGATGACGGCGCGCTGGCGTCACTCGTCGGCTTCGAGCCGACCACCTGGACCCTGGTGCGCTTTCAGCTCTGGGCCGAGCTTCCCTCCAACCACGGGCTCGAGGACCGCCATCTCTACTCAGTCGGGCACGTGTCCCTGGCTGTAGGCCCGCACACGTGCGGTTCATCTTCTCCCGACCACGACGACCTGTTCTACGCTGTGAAGTAGCCAACCCGTAGCAGGTAGGCCGGGGAAATTGCCCTCCCCGGCCTACATGAGGCAGGGTTGGACCACAGGATGAACTGGCTGAGCTCCCCCCTCGGTCGCGAGCCGCCTCCGCCCCCTACTCGTCACAAGGAAGGGCCTTCGGACGTCACCCAGACAAGGTGGCGGCAACCGACCCAGTGCTTCTGGTGCGCCTTGGGCATGTGCTCGGGCTGCGTGGTGTGCCGGCCCCGCTCGTCGCTGCGCACGTGGCTCGCCACGCGCTCGCCGCGCTGGTACAGCTCCACCGTGGTGGCCGTCACCCGCGCCTCCAGCACCTGGTGCACCAGCGCGTACGGCACCGAGTAGAAGCGGCACGCTCGCGTCACCCCGCTCTTGAGCTGGTCGGGCACCAGCGCTCCCGGCACGCCGCCGAGGTACATGAAACAGCGCTGGTGGCTGGCGATGAAGTCCGGCCCTCGCTGCGTGCGCGTGGCCTCCGCGTACGTGTAGTTGGAGGCCCCCAGCACCGCCACGAACAGCTCCACCTCCACGCGCTCGCCCGTATTTGAGTCCACCAGGTGCGGCTTGTTTCCCGAGTAGTCGATGAAGAGCTTCTCTCCCGCCCGGTGCTCCTGCCTCATGGTGAGCCGGTTTCTGGCCAGCCACTGCCGGTAGTACTCGCAGAACTGCGTGTAGCGGTACCCGTCCGGATGCTTCTCCAGGTACTCCAGGTGCAACAACTCCAGCGTGACGCCGGGCTTCTTTCTCTCCGTGTGGATGTACACCGGGTCGGGCAGGGGCCGCTGGGCCGCGGGCTTCGGCGCGACGCCATACAGCCGCTCCTCCAGCTCCTCCTCCCTCATCTGCTCCACCTGCTCCCAGCTCAGCTTCGCGGCCGTGGCGCGCGCCAGCACGCTCCCCACCGCTCCCGCGCTGATTCCCAGGCTGCTGGCCACCTCCCGGTGGCTTCTCTTCTGCTCCCACTTCTGCCGTAGCACTTCTCGTATGTGACGCATGGACAGTCGCTCCGTGGCCATCGGCCCTCCTGACGGAGGGCCGTCGACGAATGCCGTCCAGCGTGCTCGCTCGGCTCGCCCGCCCTCCCGCGTCCGGTTGCTACCAGCCGACGGGCCCCGTAGGGCGAACCACCTGACCTCCAGCGTAGTCCTCGGGCCCCTTGGCCCGCTGATCACGATGCTCCGATCCTGGTGCTCACGATGGGCCGACGCGCGCAGGGGGGGACATTTCGAGCCCCGTTCGTCGCCAGCGATCTCCTGGCGATCGTGAAGGGCCTTGTCGACTCCGCGGGAGACCGCGGCGAGCGCGACGACGCGACACTCGTCGCACGTGTCAGCCGGGCCGTCTTCGGCTATCTAGAGCACGTCTCCTCCGACCACGCGGGAACCTCGGCCTACAGCGAGGTCACCGGCGTCTAATGCCGTCCCAACTCCCTGTCCCAGGCAGCCAACTGTACGGCCACCGTGTACTTGTAGGCGCTGGATAAATCCTCGAAGTCCTCCAGGGGAAGCGCACAGAGACGATCGCGCAGGAAGCCCGGGTCGCTGAGCACCTCGCGGTGCTTCAAGTCGGTGTCCACCTTCACCAGGACAGGAATCACCCGGAGCACGGCCTCCAGACAATCGTCTCGGGTAGCGTGAGACATGCGCTCCACCGTCAGGGCCATGTGCTCGCGGACCGAGGCAGGGCCTCCAGGGCACCATGCCTCCAGGGTCTTGCGGTAGATATCCTCCATGAGTTCTTCCAGCGTGTACTTCCTACCGAACCAGAACGCATAGCGAAGGCCCTGGAGCACATCCCAGAAGCGGAGCACCGCGGCGAGCCGGTTCGCCATGCGCTCAGCGCTCCTTAAGGGGGGCGGAGACACAGCATGGTAGAGGGCCCCCCAAGGAGTACTCAGGCAGAAGGACTCGAAGGCATCTTCAGTGCGTTGACGCTCCTCCTTCTGGACGCATTCGTCCAAGCTGGTGAAGACGCCGACGAACATGTGCATCCACCAGCGTGGGTGGTTCAAGCCGAATTCGGCCCCTGGGCGCACCACCAGGACTTCGCCGGGCGGCACCTGGCGCATCTGCCGAGGCTGGGGAAAGACACCGGTCTTGAGGTACTCCCGGGCCCACCAGTGGCCCTCGGCTCTCACCTTGCGGAGGATGGCGGCGGTGGTGCCGTAAAGCATCGCTGGAAACTCGAGCACCGGGGAGTGTTCCGTGGTCATGGCTTTTCGCCCTAACACCGCGGCCAGGAACACCTCAAGCGCCAGGCACTTCGCTCGCTCCGAGGGCGGCAGACGCCTCCCGCCCGCTCAGCGACAGTCCACAGGCAGGTAGACCTGGCCCTGGAATCCCTTGGGTCGTTCGCCCCCTTCATAGGCAGCCCGGATCGCCTGCTCGGCCAACTCAGCGCGCTGCGCTATTTCTTCCACGGGCAACTCCTCCACCTTCTGGGCCGCCCGCTCCTTCCAGGAGGCATTGGGCTTCTTGCGCCGGTAGCTCCAGCGGTACAGAGTCACTCCAGGCTCTGGCGTGCGCCAGGACAATTGCCAGAGTGCTCCCCCGTTCTCGAATTCGAGGAAGAGGGACCCCTCGAAGCCAGTGCCTCCCACGAGTTTCTTGCCAGGCTTGACGGCCTCATTGAGCGCCGCCAGGTAGCGTCCCGCCTGTTCTCTCCCTTCCCTGTGCGACTCCTCACCGTTCGGCTTGATCTCGAACAACACGAGGAGGCGGGTATCGGTGATGTCCGGGCGCAAGAGCCTCACGCGTTCTGTAAGACGCTCGGGGTCCCCCAACCTCCCCTCCTTCACAATGGTTGAAAGGCTGGCGGTGTTGAGGAAGACGACGCTGGAGGGGTGCTGCAAAGTGTACTCTATGCCAATGACCTCATGAGCGGCCTTGCCAAGAAAAGCGCCCCAGGGCTCTCTGGAGTCCGGCTTTCGGCCAGGGAACGTGGAGGGGGGCGGCTCCGCCTGGGCACCGAGGGCCGCCACGAGCACCAGGAGAAAGCCCGCCAGCCCCAAGGTACTCCGCATCCTGGGTTCACTCTCTTTCATGTCCAGCATGCTCCTCCCGGTGCAGTGCAAGGTTGGGGAGGGAGCCAGGAGGGGCTGACATGGCGATAAAGACCGCTACGGTGGGGTTCTCCGACAAGCTCCTAGAAGCAAGCCCCCAGGCGGCCGCCAGACATTGCCGCACGATTCACGGCGTCGGCGTAATTACAGGCAAAGATAGTGCTGGTATATTGATTCGGCGAGCCAGGGAAAAAACAAACCGTGTAGGGAATCGTCGGCAGGCACGGCTGAGTCGCCGGATCCGCGGGGGTCGACCAGAGCACCTTCGAAGCGGAATTGACAACCGCCAATACGCCCGTATTCGTAAGGAGAAGGTAGGCACCGGTATCCACGACAGACCCACCTGTATTGGTGGCCCAGAGGGGATTGGTGCCATTCGCATTCCCATAAACGACGAAATTGCGATCCTGTTGCATGACCGCCATCGCGCCGCCAGAGGTATAGGCCGCCCAGATCGGCTTCATGTCGGCGATACGGTACACCACCAGATTGCCGTCACCGGCCTGCAGGATGAGCTGATAAGCGCCATTGGCGGATACGAGCCGATCTCCCGCATACAGGGCCTGGTTGGCTGGAAGCGTGTTTGCTGCTTCAGCGCCAGTGGACACCAGAGCCATCGCCAGGACAGTCATCAACACGAGTGTTTTGTTCATTTATCGGTTATCATCGAATTCCGCGAATCGGGTCAAGCAGAATCCTGTAATTCTTGCCAGACTCCCAAAATATTATTTTCTGGTAAAAGAACCCTTCGCGTACCCTGCGGCCCCACCGGGATTCGCACGGAGGACGGCGGCCATGAATGACGAGGAGTTGCTGGGAAAGGCGCTGCATGTGGCGCGTGAAGCGGGCCTGCTCCTGCTCCGCAAGCACGGCTCCGTGCTCCCGTTCGGGCTGACGCTCGACCCGGCAGGCGACAATCCACGAACCTTTTTTCCGCGAGACCAATTGCCACGCGCCTCGTGGGACGAGTTGTTGGATGCCACCCTCGGGCATCTCGAGCAACGCAGCGGCTCGGCCGACGTGGCGGCGATCGCACTCGTCACCACGCTCGAGTCCGGAAGCGAGTCCGGCCTGGGCATCCAGGTCGAGACACGCGCCTCCTCGCTCTTCCTGGTGTACCCCTACAGCGCCACCGGGCAGAGCTGGCGTCTCGGGGAGCCCCAGACGGCGGAGGGGCTCCTCGTCGGACCGATCCTGGCAACGCGGACTCAGGACATCCCGTAGAACTGCTGCAGGCTCTTCTTCAGATAATCGAGCTCCTCCATCTGGAACTGGTGCTGCTCGATCTCCGATTTCAGCTCACGGCTGAGCTTGAGCTTCTCGTCGAGCGAGTTGACGAGCTCGAGCTTGCGCTGGGTGGTGGGATCGCTTCCCTTGTCCTTGATGAGCCTGCTGAGATCGCCTTTCATCTTGCCCAGGATGGGAATGGGGTCCTGCTTGTTGTCCAGGGCCGTCAGGATCTCCTGTCCCTGGGGTCCCAGATCCCCCAGGTGTGACTGGATTTCCCCTCGGATGTGGTCCTTGAGCAGCCGCCGGTCCTCCCGGGTGGCCTGCAGCTGTGTCGCCCCCTCTCCGATGTCGGAGACGGTCTCGAGCGGCCGCCAGTAGGGAAGGCGCCCCGCGTACTGCCGCAGGCGCTCGTTGCGGCTCGCGCCGCTCGCCCCTTCGATGGAGACGGTGGGCATGCCAAGCATCGCGTGCGGCTCGAGGATGCCGCTGCGCATCCCCACGAGGATGCAGCCCCGCTCGCTCAGCTTGTTCATGACGTAGAGCTGGTGCGTGCGGTCGTTGAGCCCCGGGGGCATCTTCTCCCAGAAGTTCATGAGCGGGTGCTTGTCGGCCGTCTCCTTCCCGATGGGGTCTCCCACCAGGTGGAACGGCTTTCCCAGCTCCTTGACGGTATGGGTCACCTGGGCGAGGGCGAACTCGCTCATGTTCAGCTCGGGACGGCGGTTGGCCTCCGTGCCCGCCTGACGAACCCAGACCAGCACGGAGCCGTCCTGGACGTGCCCGAAGCTCTTCTGGACCCAGGCATCCAGCGTCTTCCGGTCCTGTTCCGGTATCGAGCCGAGCCAGACCTTCTTGAGCGCCTCCTTCGAGCCCACGGTGTCGTTCTGGAAGGCGTTCGCCACGACGCTCGTGCAGACTCCGGGCGTCAGATTTCCCCTCGAGCTGCCGGGGAACTCCGTCCGCTGCTGGTAGGCCGTCCGGGGGTCGTCTTCCGGGACCAGTTTGATGCGGGCGGATGCCGCCTCCTCAGAGAGCCCGTGGGCCTTGAGCGCGTCCACGTAGAACCCCTTGAGATTCTGCGCCGCCGCGGCATCCCCGGCATCCCCCTTCTTGTGGAGGATGTCGACCTTGAGCCGCTCGTCGAAGACCATCGCCGCGCAGATGGCGTTGCGGTCACCACTCATGTAGGTGGCCTGGGCGATGGGCCTGGGTTGCTCACCTGGACCCAGGCGAGCCTGCGTCAGCCTGCGCGCGACCTCCGCATCGCCGACGCATCGGGTGGGCTCGATGTCGGGGGCGCAGGGCTGTGTCACCGTGGGGATGGGGAGCCGATTTTCGCCCGCGAATGTGCGAAGCCTCTGCTGGTACACGAGGTTGCGCCCGACCTTGCCCTCCCGCTCTCCCAGCTCCTGCTTCGGCGCCCGTCCGCTGTCGTTCGCCAGCTGCTGCCGGAGCCCCGATTGCTCGCCCTTGCCGAGCCACAGCTCCTTGCTCTTGCCAGTGGGCTCCTGCTCCAGGAAGGAGTCGACCGTGACGTTGGGCACCACGTGAGAAGCATCCCCGGTCTCGGTCCTGGGCTGCTTCTTCACCCGGTTCTGATTGATCCGGGGAGGCCTCTGCCCCGAGAAGACATTGGGGTTGATCTTGGTCATGCCAGGAATTTAACCAGCAAAACCATACATCGCCAACATCCCCTTGAGTTCTCCATTGCCAGGAAATTCTCATCTCCTGGAGTCTCTCCCCTGCTCCGGGGCTAGCGCGTCAGCTCGTAGAAGAAGTCGTTGATCTCCACGGTCTTCCCGGCGGCCTTCGCCTGCTCGAACACCCACGAGCCCACCGCCAGGTCCAACACCCCCAGCCCGAAGGGCGAGAAGAGGATGGTGCGCGAGCGGTCCACCTTGCACTCCCCCTGGATGAGCTGGGCCAGTGTGCCGGTGACGAAGCCGCGTCCCCCGCTGAGCTTCTCCGCCAGGTGAGGCGAGGTGTTGGCCTTCATCACGTGCTCCACGTCATCCACGATGTTGTGGCTCGCGAGGACGATCTCCGGCGACACGTCGCGCAGTGAAATGTTGAGCACGATGGGATGGTGGGACAGCAG
Source organism: Archangium violaceum (assembly GCF_016887565.1). NCBI lineage: Bacteria > Pseudomonadati > Myxococcota > Myxococcia > Myxococcales > Archangiaceae > Archangium > Archangium violaceum. Next base: position 6,039,421 of record NZ_CP069396.1, on the reverse strand, counting down.
GCTCGCGTCGGTGATGTAGGGCGTGGGCACCGTGGTGGCCAGCAGCACCATGTCACTGGAGCGCAGCGTGGTGGCCAGATCCGGCGCCACGTGCACACGGCGGTGCCGCGCCTTGTCGCACACCTTGTCCGCGAAGCGCTCGGCCTCGCCGGGCGTGGTGTCGTACAGCCAGACCTCATCCACCTCCCAGTTCATCTTCAGGAAGAAGTCGTAGATGTAGCGGGCGATGAGGCCATTGCCGACGATGCCCAGCGAGCGCGTGCGCCGCTGCCCTCCATTCAGCCACTGCGCCGCCAGCACCGCAGAGCCCGCCGTGCGCGCCGCCGAGATGATGGAGCTCTCCAGACAGGCAAAGGGGTAGCCCGTCTCGTAGTCATTGAGCAGCAGCGCGGCGGAGGCCCGGGGGAAGCCCTTCTTCACGTTGGACGGGAAGCTGGAGATCCACTTCAGTCCCGCGACGTCGTAGTCCCCGCCCAGGTAGGCCGGAAGGGCGATGATGCGGGCGTCCGGCTTGTCGGGGAAGCGCAGGAAGTAGCTGTCCGGGTTGACGCTCTTGCGCTCGCCATGGAGCAGATAGGCTCGCTCCACCTGCTGGACGCAGCCGGCGATGTCGCCATGGATGATCTCGTGGATGACCTTGCCGGGGACGATGGAGAATTCGAAGGACATGGAGTGGCTCCTGGGAGGAGCGCCATCTTATTCCCGTCTTCACTCCAAGTACGGTGTCTTTCGAAAAAGACAACGGCCCGGTTCCCGCGAGGAAACGCGGGAGCCGGGCCGTGTCGTGGGCGTGTTGCCCTGGCGGCTACTTCTTGCCGGAGTACTCGTAGCCGTGGATCTCGGTCTCGCGGAAGAAGTACGCGATCTCGATCTTGGCGTTCTCGAGGCTGTCCGAGCCGTGCACCGTGTTCTGGTCGATGCTGGTGGCGAAGTCGCGGCGGATGGTGCCAGGGGCGGCGTTGGCCGGGTTGGTGGCGCCCATGATGTCGCGGTTGGCCAGGACGGCGTTCTCACCCTCCAGCACCATGAGCACCACGGGGCCGGAGATCATGAAGTTGACCAGGTCCTTGAAGAAGGGACGCGCCTTGTGGACGGCGTAGAACCCCTCGGCCTGGGCCTGGGAGAGCTGCTGCAGGCGGATGGCGACCGGCTTGAGACCCTTCTCCTCGAAGCGGGAGATGATCTTGCCGATGACGCCCTTCTGCAGCCCGTCGGGCTTGATGATGGACAGCGTACGCTCGATGGCCATTGTCGTGGTCCTCGGTGTGTCGTGTGAAAGGTGGGACTAGCGGTTCTTCTTGGGGACGCCGCGCTTGACGGCCTCCTGCAGCGTGGTGCCGAGCTCGGCGGGGCTGGCGGCCATGACGATGCCAGCGGCCTCCATCGCCTTGATCTTCTCGGAGGCCGTGCCCTTGCCACCGGAGATGATGGCACCGGCGTGGCCCATGCGCTTGCCCGGGGGAGCGGACTGGCCGGCGATGAAGCCGGCGATGGGCTTGGTGAACTCGCGCGCCACGTACTCGGCGCCGCGCTCCTCGGCGTCGCCACCAATCTCGCCGATCATGATGACGGCGTCCGTCTCGGGGTCGGCGTTGAAGAGCTTCAGCACGTCCACGAAGTCCGTGCCGTTGACCGGGTCACCGCCGATGCCCACCGCGGTGGACTGGCCCAGGCCCAGCTGGGTGAGCTGGAACACGGCCTCGTAGGTGAGCGTACCGGAGCGCGACACCACGCCGATGCGGCCCGGCTTGTGGATGTGGCCCGGCATGATGCCGATCTTGCACTTCGCGCCCGGGGTGATGACACCGGGGCAGTTGGGGCCGATCAGGCGCACGCCCGGCTTACCCTGCAGGTAGCGCTTGGCGCGGACCATGTCGTTGACGGGGATGCCCTCGGTGATGGTGATGATGAGGGAGATGCCCGCGTCGGCGGCCTCCATGATGGAGTCGGCGGCGAAGGGGGGCGGAACGAAGACGACCGAGGTGTTGGCGCCGGTCTGCTTCACCGCGTCGGCCACCGAGTTGAAGACAGGGACCTTGCCCTCGAAGTCGGTGCCACCCTTGCCCGGCGTGACGCCCGCGACCAGCTTCGTGCCGTACTCCAGCATCTGCTTGGAGTGGAACGAGCCCGCCGAGCCGGTGATGCCCTGGCAGAGGACCTTCGTGTTCTCGTTGACGAGGATGCTCATGGCTTGAACCTTTCTCTGCCTGGACTACTTCAACGCCGCGACGGCCTTCTCAGCGGCCTGGCGGAGGTTGTCGGCGGGGGTGATGGCGAGGCCGGAGTTGCGCAGCAGCTCCTTGCCCTTCTCCACGTTGGTGCCCTCGAGCCGCACCACGAGCGGAACCTTGAGCTGCACTTCCTTCGCCGCGGCGATGATGCCCTCGGCGATGACGTCGCACTTCATGATGCCGCCGAAGATGTTGACGAGCACCGCCTTCACGGCCGGGTCGGCGAGGATGAGCTTGAAGGCCGCCGTCACCTTCTCCTTGCTCGCGCCACCGCCCACGTCCAGGAAGTTGGCCGGCGCACCGCCCACCAGCTTGATGGTGTCCATGGTGGCCATGGCCAGACCCGCGCCGTTCACCATGCAGCCGATGTTGCCCTCGAGCGCGATGTACGCCAGGTCCCACTCCTTGGCCTGGGTCTCGCGAGGCTCCTCTTCGGCCACGTCGCGGTACTCGATGAGGTCCTTGTGCCGGTAGAGGGCGTTCTCGTCGAAGTTCACCTTCGCGTCGAGCGCCACCACGCCGCCATCCTTGAGGATGACGAGCGGGTTGATCTCCACCAGGGAGGAGTCCGTCTCCACGTACATGCGGTAGAGCGCGGAGCAGAACTGGACGAACTTGTTCACCGTGGGGCCGGTGAGGCCCAGGCCGAAGGCCAGCTTGCGGCCCTGGAAGTCCTGGAAGCCCACCGCCGGGTCCACCGCCTCGCGGAGGATCTTCTCCGGGCTGTGGGCGGCCACCTCTTCAATCTCCACGCCGCCCTCACGGGAGGCCATGAAGGTGATGCGCGAGGTGGCGCGATCCAGCGTCACGCCGAGGTACAGCTCCTGACCGATGGCCAGGCCCTCCTCGATGTAGACCTTGTGGACCGTCTGGCCCTCGGGCCCGGTCTGGATCGTCTTGAGCTTCATGCCGAGCATCTGCTTGGCGAGCTCCTTGGCCTCGGCGGGGCTCTTGGCGAGCTTCACGCCGCCACCCTTGCCGCGGCCACCCGCGTGGATCTGGGCCTTCACGACGACCACGGGGGTCGCCAACTCCTTGGCGGCCGCCTCGGCCTCGTTGGGCGAGAGCGCGAGGATGCCCCTCGGCGTGGGGACGCCATACTTCCGGAAGAGTTCCTTGCCCTGGTACTCGTGGATCTTCATCGAAGCTCCGGGTGACGCGGGTGACGCGAGACTGGCACCCGGGAGCAAATCCCCGGGGCGGGACGACGCGGCTGCCTCTCTCGCGCAGAATGGCCCGCTTGGCAAGGCCCTATTGTCAAGAGCCAAACCAGCGGACCGGAAAAGAACCGAGGCCCCGGCCCGCCGAGGAAAACGGCCGGACACGGGGCCTCGTGCAACAGCGGTGAAACGAACACTCCCCTGCCCTGCTAGGCAGGACCGCCCGCGGACTTCTTCTCGTCCTCCTGGTCGAAGAAGATGTCCTTGATGACCTGCTTGGTCACCTCGCGGTTCATCACCGCGATGGACGTGGTCAGGGGGATCTCCTTCGGGCACACCTTCACGCAGTTCTGCGCCTTGCCGCAGTCCTGGATGCCGCCCGGCCCCATGAGACCCCGGACGCGCTCCTCGGCGTTCATCTTGCCGGTGGGGTTCATGTTGAAGAGGCGGGCCTGGCTGATGGAGGCGGCGCCGATGAAGTCGTTGTCGATCGTCACCTGGGGGCACGCCTCGAGGCAGCTGCCGCAGGTGATGCACGTGGACAGCTTGTACATCACCGTCTGGTCACCCGGGGACTGACGCGGGCCGGGGCCGAGGTTGTGCGTGCCGTCGATGTTGATCCACGCCTTCACGCGCTTGAGCGCGTCGAACATGCGGCTGCGATCCACCGCCAGGTCGCGCGTGACCGGGAACTTCTTCATCGGCTCCAGGGTGATGATGGGCTCCCCGTCCCCGATGATGCGGTCGATCAGCGCCGAGCAGGCCATGCGGACCCGCCCGTTGATGTTCATGGCGCAGCTACCACAGACCTCCTCGAGGCAGGCGGCGTCCCAGATGACCGGGGGCACCCTGCGGCCGTCGGTGGTGACGGGGTTGCGCTGGATCTCCATGAGGCAGGAGACGACGTTGGCGCCCTTGCCGTAGGGAACGCGGAATTCGTCGTAGCGGCCCGCCTTGTCCGGGCCGTCCTGGCGCCAGATGCGGAAGGTGACGTGCTTGGTGTTGGTGCTGACAGGCGCCTGCGCGGTCGCGTTGTCCATGTCGTTCCCTCCTTAGGCGTACCAGCGCGGCTCGGGGTCGAGCACGGGCGTGGGGATGTCCTCGTAGCTGATCTGCGGGCCCTCCACCGCGTACTTCGCGATGGTCGTCTTGGCCCACTTGTCGTGACGCTTCTTCCACAGCTCCATCCACGAGGGATCCTCGCGAGGATCCTTCGTCTTGGGCTCGGGCAGCGAGAACTCCGGCTTGTAGTGGGCGCCGCGGCTCTCGTCGCGCAGGAGCGCGCTCTTGGCGATCACCTCGGCCAGCTCGAACATGTTCCAGAGCTGGTTGGCGTAGGAGATGCTGCGGTTGCCCACGCTGCCGGTGTCCAGCGCGTTGAGGTTCTTCCAGCGGTCCTTGAAGTCGCGGATGCGCTCCAGCGTCTTCTTGAGCCGGTCGTTGTAGCGGACGACGGTGCAGTTCTCCGTCATCAGGTCGCCGAGCTCCTTGGTGAGCCCGTACGCGTTCTCCTTGCCGTCCATCTTCTTGATGGTGGCGAAGCGCTCCTCCCAGAACTTCTTCGACTCGGCGAAGTACTTCTGGTTGTCCGCGTCGGTGGCGCTCTTGGACTGGCTCTTGGCGAAGGACACCATGGCCGGGCCGCCGATCATGCCGCTGTAGATGCAGGACAGCAGCGAGTTGGCGCCCAGGCGGTTCGCGCCATGGTAGGCGTAGTCCGCCTCGCCCGCGGCGTACAGGCCAGGGATGTTGGTGGACTGGTTGATGGGGCTGCCGGCGAGCGGCTCGTTGTTCGGACCCGCCTCGAAGCGCACGTACAGGCCACCCATCGAGTAGTGCATGCCCGGGAAGATCTTCATGGGCACGTAGCGCGGATCGTCACCCACGAACTTCTCGTAGATCTCCATCACGCCGCCCAGCTTGGCGGTGAGGACGTGGGCCGGGATGTGCGTGACGTCCAGGTACACGGCGTCGCCGCCGTCGAGCCCCAGGCCCATCTCGCGGCACACGGTGAAGATCTCACGCGTGGCCACGTCGCGCGGCACGAGGTTCTTGTACTTGGGGTACTTCTCCTCGAGGAAGTAGAAGCGCTCGCTCTCGGGGATGTCCTTGGGGCTGCGCGTGTCGCCCTTCTTGCGCGGCACCCAGACGCGGCCACCCTCGCCACGCACGGACTCGCTCATCAGGCGCAGCTTGTCCTCACCCGGGATGGAGGTGGGGTGCACCTGGATGAACTCGCCGTTGGCGTAGATGGCGCCTTCCATGAAAGCGCGACCAGCGGCGGTACCGGTGTTGATGATGGAGTTGGTGGAGCGCCCGAAGACGATGCCCGGACCACCGGTGGCCAGGCACACGGCCTCGGCCGGGAAGGTGCGGATCTCATTGGTGCGCAGATCCATGGCCACGCTGCCGATGACGCGGCCCGAGCCGTCCTTCACCGTGCCGAGCCACTCCCAGTACTCGTACTTGGTGACGCGGCCCTCGGCCTCCCAGCGGCGCACCTGCTCGTCCAGCGCGTACAGCAGCTGCTGGCCCGTGGTGGCGCCCGCGAAGGCCGTCCGGTGGTGCAGCGTGCCGCCGAAGCGCCGGAAGTCCAGCAGACCCTCGGGCGTGCGGTTGAAGGTCACCCCCATGCGGTCGAGCAGGTAGATGATGCCCGGGGCCGCGTAGCACATGCCGCGAACGGAGATCTGCTCGGCCAGGAAGTCGCCGCCGCGCAGCGTGTCCTTGACGTGGATCTCCGGGGAGTCGCCCTCACCCTTCGTATTCACCGCGCCGTTGATACCGCCCTGGGCGCAGACCGAGTGGGAACGCTTCACCGGCACGAGCGACAGGATGTCGACCTGGTGGCCCGCCTCGGCAAGCTTGATGGTGGTCATCAGCCCGGCGAGTCCGCCGCCCACCACCGTGAACCGCGCTGCTGCTGCCATGCTGCGTCTCCTTGGTGACCGGAGGGCCGGAGACCCTCGGGCTTGGACGGCGCCGCGGTCCGACTCCACGAGCGCGCCGCTCAGACCTCCGGTGCGATGCCTCTGGCTAGTTAACTGGTGAATTCAGCGAGCCGCAAAGATTACCGGAGCGGAGGGATAAGCCCACTCCATCTCCGGCATCAGCCCCGCTCAGCCCGGCCCCCGCGGTGGCTCGCGCCACCAGGGACCGGGCCGGCTCGCGGCGGGAGGGACTACAGCTTCACTTCGCCGACGGTCTTCTTCACCGACTCGAAGGACTTGTTGAGCTCGGCCTTCTCGGCGTCGTTGAGCTGCACCTCGATGATCTTCTCCACGCCGCCCGCGCCGATCTGCGTGGGAACGCCGAAGAAGTAGCCGTTGATGCCGTACTGCCCCTCGAGCAGGGCGGCGGCCGGCAGCACGCGCTTGCGGTCGAGCAGGTAGCTCTCCGCCATGGCGATGGAGCTGGAGGCGGGAGCGAAGTAGGCGCTGCCCGTCTTGTAGAGGTTCACCAGCTCGGCGCCGCCCTTGCGGGTGCGGTCGATGATGGCGTCCAGCTTCTCCTTGGCGATCAGCTGGGTGAGGGGCACGCCGCCCACGGTGCTGTGGCGAACCAGGGGCACCATGTCGTCACCGTGGCCGCCGAGCACCAGGGCCTCGACGTCGCGGATGGAACAGCCGAGCGCCTCGGCGATGAAACACTTGAAGCGGCTGGTGTCGAGCACGCCCGCCATGCCGACGACCATGTTCTTGGGCAGGCCAGAGATCTTCTGGAGCGCGAACACCATGGCGTCCAGGGGGTTGGCCACGTTGATGACGAAGGCGTTGGGGCAGTGCTGCTTGATGTTGGCAGCCACGTCCCGCATGATCTTCAGGTTGACCTCGAGCAGGTCCTCGCGGCTCATGCCCGGCTTGCGGGGCACGCCGGCCGTGATGATGACCACGTCCGAGCCAGCCACGTCCTTCCAGTCGGTGGAGCCGGTGACGCGGCAGTCGTAGCCGTCCACGGCGGCGAGCTGGTTGATGTCCAGCGCCTTGCCCTTGACCATGCCCTCGGCCACGGGGATGTCGTAGAGGACGACGTCGCCGAGCGACTTCTGCACCGCGAGCAGGGCCAGGTTTCCGCCGATCTGACCGCCGCCGATGAGTCCAATCTTCTTCTTGGTGTGAGCCATGTGGATTGTCTCCCCGTGACGACTACATGTTCTTGATGATGGCCTGGCCGAACTCGGAGCACTTCACCTCGGTCACGCTGCCCTGGCCCTCCTGGCGCATCAGGCGGGCGAAGTCGTAGGTGACCGTCTTGTTGGCGATGGCCTTGTCCATGCCCGAGATGATGAGCTCGGCGGCCTCGTGCCAGCCCATGTGGCGCAGCATCATCTCGCCGGAGAGGATGACCGAGCCCGGGTTCACCTTGTCCAGGTCCGCGTACTTGGGCGCGGTGCCGTGGGTGGCCTCGAAGACGGCGTGGCCGGTGACGTAGTTGATGTTGCCGCCCGGCGCGATGCCGATGCCGCCCACCTGCGCGGCCAGCGCGTCGGAGAGGTAGTCACCGTTGAGGTTGAGCGTGGCGATGACGTCGAACTCGTCCGGACGCGTCAGCACCTGCTGCAGGGTGATGTCCGCGATGGAGTCCTTGATGATGATCTTCCCGGCGGACACGGCGGCCTTCTGCTCGGCGTTGGCGGCGTCCTCGTTCTTGGCGGCCTTGGTGGCCTCCCACTGATCCCAGGTGTAGACCTTGTCACCGAACTCGCGGGCGGCCAGCTCGTAGCCCCACTTGCGGAAGGCGCCCTCGGTGAACTTCATGATGTTGCCCTTGTGGACGATCGTCACGCTCTTGCGCTTGTGCGCGATGGCGTACTCGATCGCGGCACGCACGAGCCGCTCGGTGCCCTCCTTCGACACGGGCTTGACGCCGATGCCCACGTTCTCCGGGAAGCGGATCTTGCCGAAGTCCTTGGGGAACTCCTTCTTGAGGTACTCGAGCACCTTCGCCGCCTGGGCGCTGCCCGCCTCGAACTCGATACCGGCGTAGATGTCCTCGGTGTTCTCCCGGAAGATGGTCATGTCGACCTTCTCGGGGGTCTTCACCGGGCTGGGCACGCCCTTGAAGTAGCGGACGGGACGCAGGCACACGTACAGGTCCAGCAGCTGGCGCAGCGCCACGTTGAGCGACCGGATGCCACCGCCCACGGGCGTGGTCAGCGGGCCCTTGATGCCCACCAGGTACTCGCGGAACGCGGTGACCGTCTCGTCGGGCAGCCAGTTGTTGACCGTCTTGAAGGCCTTCTCGCCGGCGAGCACCTCGAACCAGGCGATCTTCTTCTTGCCCTTGTACGCCTTCTCCACCGCCGCATCGAAGACGGCCTGCGAGGCGCGCCAGATGTCGCGGCCGGTGCCGTCACCCTCGATGTACGGGACGATGGGGTTGTCGGGCACGAACAGCTTGCCGTTCTTCAGGGTGATCTTCTCGCCGCTCGGAGGGGCCATGGACGAAGCTCCTGACTGGAAACTTGAAAAAGAGTGAGACCTTGTGGGCGGCGGATGCTTTGCAACACTGGCCCCCCGCGTCAAGGATGTTCGGCAGCCCTCCGAGCTTCCTGACTTATCGGAGCCAATCCCCGGGGTCAGCGCCCCGCCGGGCAACGCTCCACATCCCACCAGCCGAAGTGCATCGTCCGCTGCTCGGTGAGCTGCACCCACCCCGGAGCGTGGGCGTAGCCCCGCGGGAGCAGCCCCGCGTCCAGGAGCGCCCGGGCCGTCTCCTCGAAGGACCAGAAGTACAGCGTCACCTCCGTGTCCGCCGTCTGGACCCGCCGCCGGGCCTCCTCGTGCCCCTCCAGCCCCGGGCGGCGCTCCAGCACCGTGAAGAGCAGCCGCCCCCCCGGTTCCAGGGCCCCGGACACGTGGCGCAGCGTCCGGCCCAGGTCATCGCAGAAGTCGAGGCACCCCACCGCCAGCGCCACGTCGAAGCGGCCGAGCTCCTCGGGAAGGGGCTCGCGGTAGCTGTGCACCCGGTACTCGCCCGAGGGCCGGCCACTCCGCGCCCGGTCGATCATCTCGGGGGAGAGATCCACCCCCACGACCGCGACGGCCGGGTCCAGCCCCCGCGTGAGCTGCCCCGGGCCACATCCCACATCCAATACCCGGCGGCCAGGCGCCACCGCTTCGGCGAGGAACCGCTCCACCCTCCCCTCGTACCGGTGCAGCGAGGGGAAGAACGCCTCGTAGATTCCGGCGATCTCCCCGTACACCCGCCGCACGCCCTGCTCTTCCGCTTCGTCCATGACGGACGGCAGTCTACCTACCCCCGAGCGCCAGCAGCTCGGACACCGTCACGAAGCGGTACCCCTGCTCCCGCAGCCTCCCCAAGACGATGTCCACGGCCTTCACCGTGCCCGGCTTCTCCTGCCCTCCGTCGTGGAACAGGATGATGGAGCCCGGCCGCACCGACTCCATCACCCGCGACGTCAGCAGCTCCACGTCCTGCTCCGCGTCGTCCCTCGGCACCACGTCGAAGGTGATGTGCTTGCGCCCGCTCCGGGACAGCAGCCACGGCAGCACCACCAGCTTCTTGCCGTTCGGCGCCCGGAAGAGGAGCTCCCCCTCCACCCCCAGCCCCCGCAGCAGCGCGTCCGTCCTGTCGAGCTCCTCCCGCACGTAGGACGGCGATTTGAAGATCAGCCGGTGGTGCGAATACGAGTGGTTGCCCAGCTGGTGCCCCTCGGCCAGCACCCTCGCCGCCAGCTCCCGGTGGCGCTCGATGTTGCGGCCCACCATGAAGAAGCTGGCCCTCACCCCGTGCCGCTTCAGGAGCTCCAGGATGGCCTCCGTCTGACCCGGCCTCGGCCCGTCATCGAACGTCAGCGCCACCACCTTCTCGGAGGTCTCCACCCGGGCGTGCAGCTCGCCGAAGAGCTGGAACGTCCACGACCTCGAGAGCTGCCACAGCCCCACCAGCAGCCCCAGCACCACGAGCGGCGTCCCGACCGCCCAACGCACCCAACGCTTCCTGCTCATCCCAGACCCTCATTGCAGGGGCCGGTCCGTCCAGAAGCCGCCTTCCGACGCCTTTTTCGTGGCGAAATGGACGCATTGTGCGTGGGCCCCAAGACGCTCCGTGGCTCTCCACCCTCGTTTCGCGGGCTCATCCCCCTGGGTCAACTCGACCAGATGAGTCACAACTGACACCACCCCCGGACACAAGCCCCGAAAGGTCATGAAAGGTGCAGAAACAGAACACAATTCTCACCAATTTTCCGGGGTCTCCGCACAAAAATGACTAGTTTTGCTCTTCTTCTTTTTGACCCACGCGGAAAAATCCGCTAGAACTACTCATGTCGACGCGAAACAGGGTGTCCGCACGAACCCGCCCCCGCGTCGATGTCCCTCGCGGACTTCACATCCCCCCATGTGACGGTGTCGAAAACGACCCGGAAGGAGATGGTGCCATGAAGCAAGTCATGAAGCGGATCGAGCAGAACAAGCGGGCCCTGGCGGCAACGGAGTTGATGACCTTCATCCAGAACCGCGACATCGACGCCCGCAAGCGGTTCAGCTTCGTGCCCTGCATGGCGCCATTCGTGATGGGCTTCTCGGACGTGAACAAGTTCGCCCTGCGCGATGACGGCTCGGACGATCCCGTGCAGCAGATGATCAACGTCCACAGCCGCGAGGACGATCACCACTGGGGCATGTACCTCAAGGACCTTCGGACGCTGGAGCTGAACTCCAGCATGGATCTCAATGGCGCTCTGCGGTTGCTCTGGGGGGAGGACCGCAAGAAGACCCGCCAGACGATCTACGGATTGATGGGGCTCATCGAGGACACCAACCCGCGCGTGCGCATGGCGATCGTGGAGGCCATCGAGGCCACGGGGGATGTGGCGTTCACCCGGTTCAGCGATCTGGCGATGGAGTACGAGAAGGCGACGGGCCAGGAGCTCGCCTACTTCGGCAAGCTCCACAAGGATCTGGAGAGCGGCCACGCCATGGGCACCGAGGACGTCGAGGCGAAGCTCGAGGAGATCGAACTTTCGGCGGAGGACGAGAAGAAGGCGCTCATGCTGGTGGACGCGGTCTTCTCGCTCTTCACCGACATGTTCGAGGAGTGGATGGCCTACGCCCAGAACAGCTCGAAGGCGCGGACCACCAACAAGGTCCAGGTCGCCGTGACGGTGAAGACGCAGAAGGCCCTCACCGCCTAGCGCCCGGAGCGCTACCGCCAGGTGATGTTGTACGCGCAGCTCTCGGCCCCGCGAGAACGGCATCCGTTGGGCGAGTGCACCACCGTGGCGGAGGTCTCGAAGCGCTGCGCCATCGCGGTCAGGATGCCTTCGTCGAAGGCGCACGGATACGGCCCGTCGCACCGGCTCACGATGAGCTTCTTGTTCGGTATGCGCTCGTAGCCATAGTGGCCGATGCCCTCGCGCATCTCTCCGGTATCCGGCGAGAACAGGGCCACGCCCCTGGTGCCGTGATTCATGTGGTACGCGACGTCGATCGACCGGATGCCCGAGTCGATATCCACCACAGTGGGGGGGAACACGGCGTTCTTGGGAATGGACATCCCCGCCTGCTTCAGCGTGTAGACGCCAAACTCCTTGCCGATGCGCTCGAAGGCCCGCAGGAACTGGTTGAGCGAGTACCAGCGGTTCTTCTCGAAGGTGACCATCCCGTCCTTGCCTTCGACCCCCAGGCGCTCATCCAGGAGGATCCGGCTCGCCAGCAGGGTGAAAGCCGCGAAGCCATCCTTGATGCACTCGAGGTTGGCTCCCAACACGTCAATGTTCTTGAGATTGTCTTGGTTCCACATGGTCGAGAAGGGTCCTACAGAGGGGAGAGGGGGAGGAATTCCAGCACATCGCGGCGAAGACACCAAACCCGCGGCCACGCTCGCGGATGCCATGTCTCGCGCCTAGTTGGGTCGCGTGGGCTTGGAGGAAGGAGTCGGTTTCTCGCTCGAATGCCCGGCCAGGGTGGCCTCGTCCGCCACCGGGGACTCGAAGCAGGTAGCCACCAGGTGGCCCGCCTCATCCGTGGGGGTACTGCGTACCACCACCATGGACGTCGGGGGGACCTGCAGGTCCGGGATGCTCACCTCGATGACGTCGCCGGCCTGCACCTTCAGGTGGGTTCTCAACAGGCAGCCGCCCACGGAGGCATTGATGACGTCCGCTTCCACCTCCTCGGAGCCGGAACGGAGGATGGCGCGCAGCCGCAAGGGGTAGCGCCGGAACTGGCGCCGCTCCTGCTCGGAGGACATGCATTCTCCTGGGACGAGGGGCAATCCCGACATCCTAGCGCATCCCCACCGCGTGGCTCCAGCCAGGGGAAGCGCGCTCACTCGAACTCGAGTGCCCGCTGGAAGTCCGCGGGGTTGGTCGCCGCGCTCTGCGCCGTCTCCAGGGAGATGATGCCCTGGCGGTAGAGCTGGCTCAGGTGCTGGTCGAACGACTGCATGCCGAACATGTCCCGGCCCTTCTCGATGACATCCTTGAGTTCGCTCGTCCGGTCCTCGCGGATGTACTGCTCCACCGACTTGGTCTGGACCATGATCTCCAGCGCCACCGTGCGCCCCTTGCCGTCCGCCTTGGGCAGCAGCCGCTGTGAGACGGTGGCCCGCAGGCTGTCGGCCAGGCGCATGCGCACCATCGACTGCTCCTCGGCCGGGAACACCGACACCAGGCGGTTGATGGTCCGCGACGCGTCCGTCGTGTGCACCGTGGACAGCACCAGGTGGCCCGTCTCCGACGCCTTGAGCGCGATGTCGATCGTCTCCGTGTCGCGCATCTCACCCACCAGGATGACGTCCGGGTCCTGACGCAGCGCGGCACGCAGCGCGATGGCGAAGTTCTCCGTGTCCGGGCCGATCTCCCGCTGGGAGATGGAGGACTTCATGTTCTTGTAGATGAACTCGACCGGGTCCTCGATGGTGAGGATGTGCAGGTTCTCGGTGCGGTTGATGTGGTCGATCATCGCCGCGAGCGTCGAGCTCTTGCCCGAGCCCGTGGCCCCCGTCACCAGCACCAGCCCGCGATCATTGCCGGCGATCGTCTTGAGCACCTGCGGCAGCCCCAGCCCGTCGATGGTGGGGATCTCGTCCGGGATGATGCGCAGGATGCAGGCCAGCGTGCCCCGCTGCCGGTAGATGTTCACCCGGAAGCGCGCCACCCCCGGCAGGCCGTAGGAGGTGTCGTACTCCTGCAGGCTGTCCACCTGGGTCTTCGTCAGCGGATCCTGGATGATGTGGAGCGCCACCTGCTTGGTGTGGTCCGGGTGGAGCTTCTCCATCTTCAGTGGCCGCAGCACCCCGTTGACCCGATAGATGGGGGGATCGCCGGGCCGGAAGTGGATGTCCGAGGCGCCATTCTGCACGCCGACCGTGAGCAGCTTGTTGAGCGTTGCCTGATCCAGGGGGATGACCTCTCTCGCCGGTGGCGGATTCTAGGCGAAAGCCCCCCACCCGGGCCAAGAACCTGCCAGGGAGCCCCGCCTGCCCTCCCCCTCCAGCCCTTCCCCGGGTTTCACCGTTCCGTCACACTGGCCGCCGCTGGCACACGCTAGTGAATCGGGGTAGGAGCCGCCCCCGTCATCCAGGCTGCGTCGAGGAGAGATTCACCCTGTTCCAGGTCAAGGTCGACAAGTCCCGGGCAATCGTGGAAGTCACCCTGGAAGGGAGCATCCGCCCGGACGAGATGCGGCAGTTCGTCGAGCAGTCCGTGGCGGCCATCCGCGACCTCGCGGCCCAGGGCCGGGTCGTGAAGTCCCTGGCCGACCTGCGCCACTTCCGCGCCACCTCGCCCGAGGCCACGGAGATCCTCCGCCAGGGTCAGCAGGCCGCCATGCAGGCGGGCATGAAGCGGATCGCCGAGCTCGTCGGCAGCGAGCTCGCCACCCTCCAGCTCAACCGCGTCGCGCGCGCCAGCGGCATGGACCGCATCCTCCGCCGCTTCGATGACGAGCAGGCCGCACGGCAATGGCTCGAGAGCGAGGACGCGCTCGACGTGGCCTGACCCTCAGGTCGACAGGGCCCGCTGGCGCAGCACCGTCCGCTCCAACTTGCCCATGGCGTTGCGAGGCAGCGCCTCGATGGACAGGAAGCGGGCCGGTACCTTGAAGCCCGCCAGGGACTCGCGGCACCACGCCCCCAGGTCCTCCGGCAGCGAGGCCCCACCCCGCATCGCCACGAAGGCCACTGGCACCTCGCCCCAGCGCGCGTCCGGGACGCCCACCACCGCCGCCTCCTGGACCGCAGGGTGCGAGGCCAGCACCGCCTCCAGCTCGGCCGGGTAGATGTTCTCCCCACCCCGGACGATCAGGTCCGTCCGCCTCGACAGCACCGTGAGGCGTCCCCGCTCGTCCAGCATCCCCATGTCCTTCGTCCGCAGCCACCCGTCTCGCACTGTCTCGCGCGTGGCCTCCGGCCGGTTCAGGTAGCCCGCCATCACCGTCGGACCGCGGACCTCGATGTCCCCTTCCCTCCCCGGGCCCAGTGCCTCCCCCTCGGGGCTCACGATGCGCACCTCCATCCCCGGCAGCGGCCGGCCCGCCGTACGCCCGTCCGATTCCTCCGGATGCTCCGTCGTGACTTGTGAGCAGGCCTCCGTGAGCCCGTAGGTCTGCAGCGCCAGGATGCCCGCCGCCCTCGCCCGCGCCAGCAGCGGCGCCGGTACGGGCCCTCCGCCAATCAGCGCCAGCCGGAACGTGGAGGGCACGCGTCGGTCCTTCCGCGCCTCCAACACGCGCTCCAGTGTCGTCGCCACGAAGCTCGCGTGGGTGACGCCCTCCTCGTCGATCGCCCGATTCGTGTCCTCCGCCTCGAAGCGCTCCCGCAGGACCAGGCAGCCTCCGTCGTACGCCGTGCGCGTGAGCATCGCCAGGCCCCCCACGTGGAAGAGCGGCAGCGTCCCCAGCCAGCGCGGCCCCGGGTGCGCCCCCAGGTTCCCCTCCGAGCCCCTCGCCGACGCCCGGAAGTTCCCCTCCGTCAGCACCGCCCCCTTCGGCCGGCCCGTCGTCCCCGACGTGAAGAGGATGACCCGCGGCGTATTCGGCTCCAGCGGCGTGCTGTCCGGTGAGGCCCGTGCCGCGTCCGCGAACGACTCCAGCGGCACCGCTCCCGGGAGCCGCTCCGCGAGCGCTCCGAGCGCCAGTGTGAAACGAGGCGCCACGTCCTCGACCAGCGGCTGCAGTTCCGCCCGCGTGAGCCTCGCGTTGAGCGGCGCCAGCACCCCACCCAGTCTCCCGAGCGCGAAGAAGAGGTGCACCACCGCCGCGTGGCTTGTCGCGAGCAGCCCCACCCGATCCCCCGCCTTCACCCCTCGTGACTGGAGCGCGGCCACCCACCGGCCCACCCCCTCGTCCAGCTCTCGATACGTCCACCTCCGGCCCCCGAAGGTGAGCGCCTGCGACTCCGGATGCCTCTCGGCACCCACTCGGATCGGGCACGTCCACTGCATCAGCTCACTCCCAGGCCCGGCCTCCGCGGAATCGCGATGCGACCCCGCTCCGGGCGGAATGGGTGGTTGTCTGGCTCGTTCCTGAAGAGGTGTCCCACCCCCAGCCCCGATGCGTACCTCCCCGACGGCAGCGCCGCCGCCAGGTGCGCCGCTCCCGCTCGGGCGATGACTCCGTCCAGTGAGCTCGTCACGTACGCGTCCATGCCTCTTCTCGCCGCCTC
This sequence comes from Archangium violaceum, assembly GCF_016887565.1. Classification (NCBI taxonomy): domain Bacteria; kingdom Pseudomonadati; phylum Myxococcota; class Myxococcia; order Myxococcales; family Archangiaceae; genus Archangium; species Archangium violaceum. The sequence goes on along the minus strand of NZ_CP069396.1, from coordinate 6,023,400 downwards.
TCGCGCCAGCGCCAGGGTCGGTAACAGGCCCCCCAGCACCATCGGCTTGAGCACCAGGATTCCCACCGTGCCCGGGCGATCCAGGAGCACCTGGCGGAGCTCCGGGAATGCCAGCGACTCGTCCGCCGCCAGTGGGAATCGAGCGTGATTGCTCAGCCGGAACAGCGCCTCGGCGTCTTCCGCCGCCACCGGCTGCTCGCACAGTTCGAGCCCGTAACCACTCAGGGCCTCCAGCGCTAGAATCGCCTCCGATTCCTTCCAGCCACCGTTCGCGTCTATTCGCAGGCGGATCGCCGGGCCAACCGCTTCCCGCACCGCGGAGAGTCTCGCCTCGTCTTCCCTCACCGGGCGCCCCGCTACCTTGATCTTCAGCGTCGTGTAGCCCTCCGCTACCGCTCGTCTCGCTTCCTCCGCGAGCAGTTCCGGTAGCTGGGCTCCCAGCAGCGCGTTGACCTGGACTTCCTCTCGCGCTTTGGGGCTCAGCAGTTCGCTCAGCGGGATTCCCTGGCGCTGGGCTTGGAGATCCAGGAGTGATTGCTCGATCGCGTGTCTGGCCGCGGGCGTCGCGCGTAGACCCTCACCCCAGCCCTCTCCCAGAGGGAGAGGGGGCAGACACGGGTTCAACCCGGTGGACTCGGTACCCTCACCCCGTCCCTCTCCCGAAGGGAGAGGGGTGGTTTTCTGGGTGCTCAGGTTCGACAGGTACTCCTCGAGGGCTTGCTCGCACTCGCTCGCCGATTCCGTGCCGAACTCCTTCAACGGCATCGCCTCGCCCTGCCCGACCCGACCCTCCTCGTCCGTCAGCCGCACCACGAAGCCTTCTCGCGCTTCGTACGTGCCACTCGCCGTCTTCAGCGGGTGCACCATCTCCAGCCTCAACGGCTGGATGGATGCCTCCGTGATGCGCATCGGCTCACCTCAGCAGCAGCCCCACCGAGAACAGCACCCCGAATACCAGTTGCACTCTCGCCGTCCCTCCCAGCGCCGGGTTCAGCGCCGCCCCCTTCGCCCCCAGCACCAGCTTCAACGGCGCCACCGCCACCGGCGCGCTCAACAGCGCCAGCAGCACCCACGGGCTCGCCAATCCCAGGCCCCACATCGCCAGCGGCGTCGCGTAGGCCGCGATCAGCAGCACCACGTACTCGGTCTTGCCCGCCGTCGAGCCCAGCCGCACCACCAGCGTCCGCTTGCCCGCCTTCGTGTCCGTCGTCTCGTCCCGCAGGTTGTTCACCACCAGCAGCGCCGTGCCGATCGCCCCCACCGGAATCGCCGCCCACCACGCCGCCGGGCTCACCGCCAGCGCCTGCACGTAGAACGTCCCCGGCACCGCCACCAGCCCGAAGAACACGAAGACGAACACGTCTCCCAACCCGTTGTACGCCAGTGGGAACGGTCCTCCCGTGTACGCGTACCCCGCCAGCACCGACGCCAGCCCGATCGCCACGATCGGCCAGCCTCCCACCACCACCAGGTAGATGCCCGTCACCACCGCCAGCCCGAAGCACAGCAGCGCGCTCGCCAGCACCGTCCCCGGCGCGATCAGCCCGCTCTGCGTCACCCGCTTCGGCCCCAGCCGCTCCTCCGTGTCCGCTCCCTTCTTGAAGTCGTAATAGTCGTTCGTCAGGTTGGTGCCGATCTGGATGAGCATCGCGCCCACCAGCGCCGCCAACGCCGGCAGCCAGCGGCTCACGCCCAGCCCGTACGCCAGCGCCGTCCCCACCATCACCGGCACCAGCGCCGCCGTCAGCGTCTTCGGCCGCGCCGCCATCAACCACGTCTTCAAGGTGGGGCGAGGCGCCTCCACCGCGGGTGCAATCGCATTCATGGGATGACTCGTTCCCGGGAGCTAGCCGTTGCCCCCAGCCGCGCTCTTGTCCGGCGCGGCGTTCTCGAACTGCGGCGCTTCGTACCAGGGAGTCTTCAGGAAGGACACCACTTCACTGGCGTACTCCTCCGGCACCTCCATGTGCGGAGCATGGCTGCTCCCCTCGAACGTGCGCCTCCACACCACCGGCAGCTCCGCCGCCATCCGCCGCGCGATCTGCGTGAACTTCTCGTCCAGCGCTCCCGTCAGCAGCAGTGTCGGCAGCCGCTGGCGCTGCAGCTCCGGCCAGTAGTCCGGCTGCACCCCCAGCCCCAGGCACTCCAGCGCCCCCACCAACCCCTCCACCGTGCACGAGCGCCGCCGGGCCCTCAGCACCTCCTGCTGCTCGGCCGGCAGGTTGCGCAGCCCCGCGAAGATCGGCTGCGATTCCCAGTGCGCCACGAAGGCCTCCACGCCCTTCTGGCGGATGAAGGTCGCCAGGTTGGCATCCTTCGCCCGCCGCTCCGTCCGCTCCTGGCGACGGTGCAACCCGGGCGAGCCGCTCTCCATGATCAGCCGCCCGAAGCGCTCCGGCTTCGTCAGCGCCGCCGCCAGCGCGAACCGCGCTCCCTGCGAGTAGCCCAGCAGGTTCGCCATCGGCACCTTCAGCTCGTCCAGCACCCCGAGCAGCGCCTCCACCGTCTCCAGGAAGCCGTCGCGCCCGGTCCTCGAGGGCAGGGGCGTCTCCCCATGGCCCGGCAGATCCACCGCGATGGCCCGCACCTGCTCGCTCAGCAACGGCCGCAGGTGATCGAACGAGGATCGGTTCCCCGTGAATCCGTGCAGGAGGAGGAGCGGGTGTTTCCCCTCTCCCCAGGTCTCGTATGCCAGCTTCAGAGCCATGGGCCTTCTCCCAGTGAGACAGCCATCCTCGCGAAGAGCTGCCGGTGCAGATCCACGTTCTTCGTCCGCTCCGCCACCTTCACCTCGATGAGGTGCAGGCCACCCTTGAGCCCCTCGGTCACCGCCGCCCTCAGGGACGCGGGCGAGTCCGGGCGCTTGAAGCGCGCCTGGTAGAGCGTGGCGGCGTGCGACAGGTCCACGCCATGCGGCGTGCCCCACAGCGGCTCGTAGTGTTTCTGGGCCATCTCGGCCTGCGCGATGGGGAGGAAGGAGAAGATGCCGCCCCCATCGTTGTTCACCACCACCACCGTCAGGGGCACCCCGCTCCGGCGCGCCGTGAGCAGCCCGCCCACGTCGTGCAGGAAGGCCAGGTCACCCGTGAGCAGCACCGTGGGACGCACCGAGACCGCCGCCACCCCGAGCGCGCTCGAGATGATTCCATCGATGCCATTGGCGCCCCGGTTGGCCAGCACCCGGAGCCGCCGGCCCATCGACGGCGCGAAGGCGTCCACGTCGCGGATGGGCATGCTGCTGGACACGAAGAGGTTCGCCCCGTCCGGCAGCGCCGCCACCACGTCGTGCGCGATGCGCATCTCCGTGAGCGACTGATCCTCCGAGAAGGCCGACTCCAGCGCCGCCCGCGTCCACTGCTCGGCCCACAGGAAGCTGCGCGCCCACGGGCCCAGGCCCCGCGACAGTCCCTGGCCCAGCGCCTCGCAGGCCGCCACCGACGAGCCCTCCACCACACGCGAGGCCCGGTGGGCTGGATCGAAGAGCCCGCCCTCGTCACTGAAGAGGATCACCTCCGCGCCCGAGCCGTCGATCCACGCCTGCGGCCCCTTGGGCGTGAGGCCCCCGCCGAAGCGCAGCACCAGCTCCGGCCGGTGCGCCTTGGCGAAGGGCTCGTGCCGCAACATCGCGTCATAGAGCGACACCGTGGCCGGGCCGCCGCCATAACGCGCCTGTGAGGTGGCCTCGGCCAGCACCGGGTAGCCCGTGGCCTCGGCCAGCGAGGCGATCGCCTCCGCGAAACCGTCGTTCTCGTCCCGGGGGCCGCAGACGATGACGCCGCGCTCGACGTCGGCCACCCGGGCTCGCACCTGCTCCAACACCTTGGGGTCCGGCTGACGCGTCGGCGGGACGATGCGCGTGAGCGGCGCCCCCTTCCGCCCCTCCCGGGCCAGCGCGGACAGGCGCTCCCCGTCGAAGCCCTCCGCCGTGGGCGCGAGCGGCTCGCGGAACTGCACGTTGAGGTGCACCGTGCCCCTCGGGGCCCGCGAGGCCTGACTCACGGCCCGCGCCACCGTGGCGCGCAGGTGCACCAGCGCCGCGTCGCTCGCCTCCGGCAGCCCCACGTCCGCGAACAACCGCGCGAACTCCCCGAAGAACCTCGCCTGGGGCACCGTCTGCGGCGCTCCCCACCCCTGCAGCTCCAACGGCCGGTCCGCCGTCAGCACCACCAGCGGCACCTGCGACATGGCCGCCTCGATGACCGCCGGGTAGAAATGCGCCCCCGCCGTCCCGCTCGTGGCCACCAGCACCACCGGCGCGCGCGACTGCTTGGCCATTCCCAGGGCGAAGAAGCCCGCGCTGCGCTCGTCGATGACGGACCAGGTGCGCAGCCCCTCCGTCCTCACGCACGCGAGCGCCAGAGGAGAAGAGCGCGAGCCCGGGCAGACCACCGCGTGCCGCACGCCTCCGCGAACCAGCTCCTCCAACACCGCCCGCGCCCAGAGCTGGTTCAAGTTGGCGTCAGACATGTCCTCCTCCGAGGGCCCTGAGCATGGCCAGGCTCTTCATCTCCGTCTCACGCCATTCCGATTCGGCGCTAGAGCCCGCCACGATACCAGCACCCACGAAGAGTCGCGCTCTCGAATCCTTCACCCGTGCCGAGCGCAGCGCCACCATCTGGTGCGCCCGCCCGAGTCCTACCCAGCCAACCGGTCCCGCGTACCAGCCCCGATCCAGCGCCTCGTGCTCGATCAGGAACTCCAGTGCGTGCTCCCGCGGCGCTCCACCCACCGCCGGTGTGGGGTGCAGCGCCGCCACCAACTCGGCCACCCCCACCCCCTCGCGCAGCTCGGCGCGGATGCCCGTGCGCAGGTGCACCACGTTCTTCAACGGCAGCAGCGCCGGCTCCGCGTCCGCGTCGACGCACTCGGCCAGCGGCTTGAGCGCCTTGAGGATGTAGCGCACCACCGCCTCGTGCTCGCGCCGATCCTTGTCGCTCGCCTCCAGCGACCCGGCCTGCGCGGGCGAGGCGGAGCCGGCGAGCGCCTCCGTCTCCAACCGGCGCCCCTCCACCCGGCACAGCGTCTCCGGCGTGGCGCCCAGGAAGGCCGTCCCGTCCGGCGCCCGGAAGAGGAAGGTGGCGCAGCGCGGGTTCTGCTCGCGCAGCCGGGCCAGCACGTCCACCCGATCGAAGGCGCGCTCCCCCTCCACCTCCACCGCCCGCGCCATCACCACCTTCTGGAGGCCCCCGGCGTTGATCGTCTCCACCGCACGCACCACGCGTCCCTCGAAGTCCGGCCGGGACGCAGTCAGCTTCAACGTCTGGGGCCCTCCCAGGGCGTGCCGGTACCCGGCCGGGAAGGCCGCACCCACCCGCGCCAGCCGCGAGCGCACCACGTCCTCGGCCCCGGGCCCCTCGTGTGCGAAGGCCGCCGCGAGCAGGCCCGTGCCCTCGCGCCACACCACCACCTCCGGCAACGTCCACCGGCCGAAGCCGAACGGCACCCAGCCCTCGTCCCCGCCCACCGCCGAGAAGCGCATGCCCCCGAACCAGGGACCCGGTAGCGCGGATGGCACCTCGCCCAGCCACCGCACCGCGTCCGGCGCGGAGATCGCCTTCAACACCGCCTGGGCCTGCGTGGCGCTCCCGGCCTCCACCGCCGACGCCTCGCCCCACCCCGCCACCGCCTCCCGCGCGAGCGGACGCTCCCAGTACACGGAAGGCTCGCCCAACACCTCCGCCCCCGCGAGCGGATCCACCGCGGCCAGGGGCCTCACCCCCGCCACCCAGCGGCCTCCCTCAACGGGTCCGAGCGTTGTCATCAGCGGTCCTCATAAGGAGGCCCTGCCACCAGCCGAGGCAGCAACCTCTTGTTGTTCTGTACGGCGGTTTGGCTATACAAGCATCACGGGGTTCAAAACAACGTGAACTCCACATGGGACGGAGGCGCCCGTGAGCGGCAAGCCAGGTGATGAGGGCGGAGCAAAGCCCCGGGAGAGCACTCCCCGTGTGGCCCGGGCGTCGAAGCCCGAGGGCACGTGCGTGCGAGTGGGACGGGTGGAGATCGGCGGCCCCGGTTTCGTGGTGATGGCTGGTCCGTGCGCCGTGGAGGGCCTGGAGCAGACGGAGCAGACCGCCACCGCGGTGGCCGCCTCCGGCGCCCATGTGCTGCGCGGTGGGGTATTCAAGCCTCGCACCAGCCCCTACGCGTTCCAGGGAATGGGAGAGCCGGGCCTGCGCGTGCTGGCCGAGGCCGCGCGCAAGGTGGGGCTGCCCATCGTCAGCGAGGTGATGGAGTCCGCGCAGATTCCGCTCATGGCGGAGCACGTGGACATCCTCCAGGTGGGCGCGCGCAACATGCAGAACTTCCCGCTGCTGCGCGCGCTGGGGAAGGTGCGCAAGCCGGTGCTGCTCAAGCGGGGCCTGGCGGCGACGTTCCAGGAGTGGATGATGGCCGCCGAGTACCTGCTGGACGGCGGCAACGAGCAGGTCATCCTCTGCGAGCGCGGCATCCGCACCTTTGAAACGGCCATGCGCAACACGTTGGACCTGGCCGCGGTGGCGCTGGCGAAGCAGCGCACGCACCTGCCGGTCATCGTGGACCCCTCGCACGCCACGGGCGAGCCGGAGCTCATCCAGCCCATGGCCCTGGCTGCTGCGGCGGCGGGCGCCGACGGGTTGATCATCGAAGTGCATCCGAGGCCCGAACAGGCCCTGTGCGACGGGCAGCAGGCCCTCACACCGGAGCGCTTCCAACAATTGATGCGGCGGCTGCCGGGTGTGCTACACGCCGTGGACCGTCACCTTTGGAGGCCGGAAGTCCCGGCCCATGTCGCGGGGGCTCGATGAGCACCGAAGTCCGTCAGATGTTCTCCTCCATCGCCACGCGCTATGACGTGACGAACGAGGTCCTGTCGTTCGGCATCCACCGCCTGTGGCGGCGCACGGCCGTGCGTCTCAGCGGCGCGAAGGAGGGCAGCGCCGTCCTCGACTGCGCCACCGGCACCGGAGACCTGGCGCTGGCCTTCAAGCGCAAGGTGGGCGCCTCGGGCCGCGTGATGGGCACCGACTTCTGCAAGGAGATGCTGGACAGCGCTCCCGCCAAGGCCGCCCGTGAGGGGCTCCAGGTCGAGTTCCAGGTGGCCGATGCCATGGACCTGCCCTTCGCGGACGACACCTTCGACGTGGCCTCCATCGCCTTCGGCATCCGCAACGTGGATGACCCGGTGAAGTGCCTCAAGGAGATGGCCCGCGTGGTGCGCCCCGGCGGCCGCGTGGTGGTGCTCGAGTTCGGCCAGCCCACCGGCTTCTTCGGCGCCCTCTTCCGTATGTACAGCAAGGTGATCATGCCCGCCATCGGTGGCCTTCTCACCGGCAACCGGGCCGCCTACGAGTACCTCCCCCGCACCTCGGCCGCCTTCCCGGCCGGCGACAGGTTCCTCGCCCTGATGGATCAGACCGGTGCCTATCAGGAGAGAGTGGCCCACCCGATGACGTTTGGGACATCCTACGTCTATGTCGGGACCGTCCGCTGAGCTGAAGCAGTCTCTCGTCGAGAGGATCCTCGAGGCCGTGGATCCGCGGCTCGCGCCCGCCCTGCGGGAAGAGCTCGCCCGTCCCGGCCCCAGCCGGCCTCCCTCCACGGGGCAGACCGTCGCCATCGGCGGTCACCGCGCCGCCGGCAAGACGCGGCTGCTGCCCCTGGTGAGTGCCCTGCTGGGTCGGTCGGGGTTGGATCTCGATGTCGAGCTCGAGCGCCGCTCGGGCCGCTCGCTGCGCGACTGGGTCGCCGAGGATCCCACCGCGTTCCGCGCCGCCGAGCGCACCCTCTTCCTGGAGCTGCCCCCCGGTAGCCTGGTCGCCGTGGGTGGCGGGTTCCTCTCCAACCACGCGGAGGCCCTCGCTCCCTGTTACACCCTGCTCGTGCCCGTCTCCTTCGAGACCTACCGCGAGCGCCTCCTCGCCGATACCTCCCGCCCCCGGCTGCGCCCCGGCATGTCCCTGGAGGAGGAGCTCAGCTCCGTCTACCACCAGCGCTCGGTGCTCCACGCCCGGGTCCCCACCGTGAGCCTCGTCGAGTTCCTCCGCGCCTTCGTCTCCCCCGGGAGTCAGTCATGAGGACGGCCCGCCGCGTCGTTACCCTCCCCCCCACCCTCCGCGGTCCCGACGCCCTCCGCTTCGCCACCGAGGCCCGCGGCCGTGGAGCGGAGGTGCTGGAGGTGCGCACGGATCTGCACCCCGCCGAGGCCGTGGACGCGGCGGCGCTCGCCGGAGTGATGGAGCTGCTCGTCTCCGAACGCGGCACGCCCCTGCCTCCGGCGTGGGTCGCCGCCGCCCGGTGGGTGGATCGGGATGTCGTTCATGCCGGCGAGCTGGCCGCTCCTCCCGGGAAGCTGCTGGCCTCGCATCATGCCGAGCGGCCCCTGTCCACCGAGGAGGCACTGCGCCTGTGGGATGTGGCGCTCCCCGATGGGTCGCTGGTGAAACATGTCGAGCCCCTCGGGGAGGTGTCCCGGGCCCGAGTCGATGCATTGTTGGAGACCCAGGCACGATTGGGAGCCCGTTTCGGGGCCGAGCGCGTCACCGTGCTCGCGATGGGGCCCGTCGCGCTTCCCGTGCGCGCCGTGCTCGCCCGGCGGAATGTGCTCGATTACGTCGCCGTCGGCGGCGATTGGAAGGCCGCTCCGGGACAGCGCTTGCTCGCGGATGCCTTCCGGGAGGCTCGGGCCCTCTCGTCCACGGGCTCGACCCGGGCTCCTCCATACCCTCACCCTAGCCCTCTCCCAGAGGGAGAGGGGACATCCACGGTGGGGCGACTCGGTATTCTGGGGACCTCGATCGCTCATTCGCGATCTCCTCGCATCCACCTCCAGCCCTTCGACCGCATCGACATCCCCGAGGACGGTCCCGTCGAGGCCCTCGTGGATGCCCTCCTTCCGCATTACCGCGGCTTCGCCGTCACCAGCCCCTTCAAGATCCGTCTCGCCCGGCACACCGGCTCGTCTCTCGACGCCATCAACACCCTCGTGCGCCGCCGTGACCGCTGGGAGTCCTTCAACACCGACACCGAGGGCGCTCGCACCGTCCTCGAACGGCTCGGAGCCCGGGAGGCCTTCGTCCTCGGAGACGGCGGTGCCAGTGCCGCCATCCGCGTCGTGGCCTCCGAGGTCGGCTGTCAGTTGCGGTTTCTAAGACGCGCCGAAATCTCCGGGCCCCTCACCGGCCCGGGCATCTGGACCTGGCCCGATCGCGTCACCCCGCCCGATTCCCTTCGTTTCGAGGGTGCTCGCGTCGCCGTGATCGCCTACGGTGCACCCGCGCGCCGTATCGCCACCGAAATCACCCGCCGCGGGGGAAGCCCGCTGCTCCTCGGCGCCGCCTGGTTCATCGCCCAGGCCCGTCGGCAGCGAGCCCTCTGGGAGACTGCTACATGAACACCCTCGGCACCCTGTTCCGCATCACCACCTTCGGCGAGAGCCACGGCCCCGCGCTCGGCACCGTCATCGATGGTTGTCCCGCGGGCGTCCCCCTGGAACGCGAGCTCATCCAGGCCGCGCTCGATCGCCGCCGTCCCGGTCAGTCCTCCATCACCACCGCTCGCGCCGAGCCCGATCAGGTCGAGATCCTCTCCGGTGTCTTCGAGGGCAAGACGCTCGGCACGCCCCTGGCGGCCATCGTCCGCAACACCAACCAGCGCTCCGGGGACTACGACAAGCTCAAGAGCGAGGATCGTCCCGGTCACGCGGACGCCGTCTGGCGCGAGCGCTTCAAGCACCGCGACCACCGGGGTGGCGGGCGCACCAGCGGCCGCGAGACGCTCTGCCGCGTCATCGGTGGCGCCGTCGCCGAGGCCTACCTCGCCCAGGCCTTCCCCTCCATCCGCACCGTCGCCTGGGTGTCCCAGGTGGGCAACCTCGTCTCCGCCGTTCCCGAGCCCGGCCTCACCCGCGCCATGGTGGATGCCCACCCCACCCGCTGCCCGGATCCGGCGGCTCGCGAGGAGATGTCCAGGCGCATCCTCACCGCCAAGGAGGCCGGTGACAGCCTGGGCGGCAGCATCGACGTCCGCGTGGAGGGCCTGCCCGTGGGTCTCGGCGAGCCCATCTTCGGAAAGATCAAGGCGCTGCTGGCGCACGCGCTGGGCAGCGTGGGCGCCGTCACCGGCGTGGTCTGGGGCCCGCCGGATCTGCTCGCGCGCATCGAGCAGCCCGGCAGCGTCTTCCACTCCCAGAAGGACACCTACGGCGGCATCCAGGGCGGCCTGGCCAATGGCGAGCCCGTGGCCCTGCGCGTCTTCTTCAAGCCTCCCGCCACGCTCGCGGACCATGCCAAGGGCGGGCGACATGACCCGTGCATCATGCCCCGCGCCGTGCCGGTGCTCGAGGCCATGGTCTCCGTCGTCCTGGCCGATCTCGTCCTGCAGCTGAACGCCCGACCCCACTCCGCATGATCCAACTTCCTCCTGGCGCCTACCGTCCCGCCACCGACCGGTGGGGCTCCTTCAAACGTCTGTCCGCGAGCCTCCCCGAGGGCAGCCTCGCCGTCGTGGATCGCCGCGTCGCGCGCCTGCACCCCACCCTGATACCGGCCCTCAAGGCCCGTAAACCGCGCGCCGTGGTTCAGCTCACCGGTGGCGAGGTCGCCAAGACCTTCGAGTCCCTGGAGCAGGTGCTCGCCGCGGGCCTGTCGATGCCGCGCTCGGGCACGCTGCTCGCCGTCGGAGGAGGCACCGTCGGTGACGTGTGCACGGTGGCGGCGCACCTGCTCAAGCGGGGCGTGCGGCTCGTGCAGGTGCCCACCACGCTGCTGGCGGCGGTGGACAGCAGCCTGGGTGGCAAGGGCGCGGTGGACATGACCGTGCGCGGCCAGGTGGTGAAGAACCCGGTGGGCGTCTTCCACTACGCCGAGGAGGCGTGGCTCTGCCCCGAGCTGTACGCCAGCCTCTCGGAGACGCAGCTGCGCGAGGGCGCGCTCGAGGCCTGGAAGATGGTGGCCAGCCTCGACGCCGAGCTCTTCCGCGCCTACGCGCGCCGGGCGCCCTCGCTGGAGCGGATGGTGAAGGACGCGCGCCGCCTCAAGGAGTCCGTCTGCGCGAAGGATCCCTACGAGCACGAGGGCCTGCGGCGGGTGCTCAACTTCGGGCACACCTTCGGTCACGTGCTGGAGAGCGTCTCGCGCTTCGAGCTGTCGCACGGGGACGCGGTGGGGCTCGGCATGTTGTGCGCGCTCGACGTGGGCCGCGCCCTGGGCATCACCCCCGATGACGTGGCCTGGCGGGTGGAGGACGCCCTGCACCAGGGACCCGGGGTGCTCGGCCGGGAGCGGACGGCGGAGCTGTTCGCGCGCGCGAAGATCAAGGACGTGGTGGCCCTGCTGGCCGCGGACAAGAAGGCCGGGAGCGCCGGCGAGCTGCGGATGGTGCTGCTCACCGACCTGGGCACCGCGGTGGTACGCGACGTGTCCGCGGACCAGTGGCAAGCGCTGTGGCCGACCTGGACCCGAGGGGAACGCCCATGAGCAAGACGAAGCTGCAGGTCGATCCGAGCCACCTGGTGCCGGCGGTCCTCACGCCGCCCATCTCCAAGTCGGACGCGCAGCGGGCGATGGTGCTGGCGCACCTCACGGGCGCCTGGCCCCTGCCCGTCCTCCAGGAGGAGCCCGAGCAGTTCCTGCCCGCGGACGTGCGCGTGATTCGCCGGGGCATCGAGACGCTGCGCCTGCCTCCGGGCCCGGTGCGCGACGTGAACTGCGCGGATGGCGGAGCCCCCTTCCGCATCCTCGTCACCCAGGCGGCGGTGACTCCGGGAGCGCACGTGCGCCTGACCGGCACGCCCCGGCTCGGCGAGCGTCCGCATGGCGCCCTCTTCGACTCCCTGCGCGAGGCGCTCGGCCCCTCCGGGCTGGTGCTCACCGAGGGCAACCCCTGGCCGGTGGAGATCCATGCCCCCACCAAGACGGGAGAGCCCGTGTTCCGCGTGCCGGGCGCGCAGAGCAGCCAGTACGCCTCCAGCCTCCTGCTGGGGTGCGCGGCCCTCTACCTGCGCGAGCGCCGCCCATGGCGGGTGGAGATCATCGGCCCGCTGACGAGCGCGGGCTACCTGGAACTCACCGTCTCCTGGCTGCGCCGCTTCGGCTTCACCGTCCAGGAGTCCGAGGGACGGCTGGAAGTGACGGACTACCGGGCACCCGAGCGCACCCCGGCGATGCCCGGGGACTGGTCGTCCCTGGGCTACCTGCTGCTCATCGCCTGGCACACCGGGGGCAGCGTGGAGCGCGCGGATCTCTCCAGCGCCCACCCGGACCAGGCGCTGGTGCGGCTGGTGGAGCGCGCGGGCCTGACCACGGTGGCCGGCCCCGACAACACCCTGCGCATGACGGGCAAGGCGAAGGACGGGCTGGTGGCCTCGGGCAAGGAGTGCCCGGACCTGCTGCCTACGCTGGCCGCGCTCGCATGTGTGCTGCCACGCCCCTCCACGCTCACGGATGTAGGCGTCTTGCGCCTTAAGGAGAGCGACCGGCTGGAGGGAATCCGCACGCTGGTGGACGCTTTCGGCGGCAAAACCCAGCTGGAGGGGGAGACGTTGACAATCCACCCTCCTACCTCCCATCCGTCGCACTTCTCGATGGACAGCAAGGAAGATCACCGCCTGGCAATGGTGGCGGCTACTCTCTCTGTTGTGTCCGGTGTGCCTCTCACCCTCACCGGGCCGGAGTGCGTGGAGAAGAGCTTCCCGGGCTTCTGGCGGCAGTTGGAGCGCGCTGGGGTCCGCCTCACGTCTTGAAACGGGCGTTGCCCAGGGGGAAACGCGGCCTCCCCGGGTGCAGTTCTTTTTTGTTGAAAGCGCTCTGCCGCCTGTGAAAAGTCCCGCCCATGCCAAAGGACACGCTGACGATCACGGACAACCGGACCGGGAAGACGTACGAGGTCCCGATCGAGAATGGCTGCATTCGGACGAACAACCTCCGGCAGATCAAGGTCTCCGAGGACGACTTTGGTCTGATGGGTTACGACCCAGCGTTCCTGAACACGGCCAACTGCAAGAGCGCCATCACCTTCATCGATGGTGACAAGGGCATCCTCGAGTACCGGGGATATCCCATCGAGCAGCTCGCGGAGCGCTCCTCGTACCTCGAGGTGGCGTACCTGCTGCTCAATGGCGAGCTGCCCACGCAGAAGCAGCAGGAGGAGTTCAGCTACCTCGTGACGCACCACACGTACGTGCACGAGAACATCAAGTCCTTCATGGACGGGTTCCGCTACGACGCGCACCCGATGTCCATGCTGGCCTCGACGGTGGCGGCGCTCTCGGGCTTCTACCCGGACGCGCGCAACATCAAGGACGAGCGCAGCCGCAGCATCCAGATCACCCGGCTCATCGCGAAGATGCCGACGATCGCGGCCTTCTCGTACCGCCACAGCATGGGCCTGCCGTACGTCTACCCGGACAACGATCTGTCCTATGTGGGCAACTTCCTGGCGATGATCCGGAAGATCGGCACGGCGTCGTACAAGGTGCACCCGACGCTGGAGAAGGCGCTGGACGTGCTGTTCATCCTGCACGCGGACCACGAGCAGAACTGTTCGACGACGTCGGTGCGCACGGTGGGCTCGTCCGAGGTGGATCCGTACTCGGCGGTGGCGGCGGGCATCGCGGCGCTGTACGGCCCGCTGCACGGCGGCGCCAACGAGGCGGTGCTGCGCATGCTGCGTGAGATCGGTCACATCTCGAAGGTGCCGGACTTCATCAAGGCGGTGAAGAGCGGCGAGGGCGAGAAGAAGCTGATGGGCTTCGGACACCGCGTGTACAAGTCGTACGATCCGCGCGCGAAGGTCATCAAGCGGGTGGCGGACGAGGTCTTCGACGTGACGGGCAAGAACCCGTTGCTGGAGATCGCGGTGGAGCTGGAGCGGATCGCCCTGCAGGACGACTACTTCGTGAAGCGCAAGCTGTACCCGAACGTGGACTTCTACTCGGGGCTCATCTACGAGGCGATGGGCTTCCCGGTGGAGATGTTCCCGGTGCTCTTCGCGATTCCGCGTACGGTGGGTTGGTGCGCGCAGTGGCAGGAGATGGTGAAGGATCCGGAGCAGAAGATCGCGCGTCCGCGTCAGGTGTACACGGGCTCGAAGCGTCGCGACTACGTGCAGATGACGGATCGCAAGTAGAGCGAGGCCGAGAGGGTGCCGGGGATTCCGAGCACCCTCTCCCTCTGGGAGAGGGCCGGGGTGAGGGTCTACGGACCTGGAACCCGCGGCCCTCTCGCCGTTTCAGGGCGGGCCCAGGGCCCAGCCCGTGCCCTACCCCGCCTGGACCTCGCCCGGGGACACCGCCTCGGCGTACAGGGATTCAATGAGGGCCTTGTACCGGGCCTCGATGACCTGGCGGCGCATCTTCATGCTGGGGGTGAGCTCACCGCCCTCGATGGAGAAGTCCTGGGCGAGCACGGCGAAGCGCTTGATGCCCTCGAAGCGGGCGAGGCGCGGGTTCACCTCGTGCTCGATGGCCGCCTGGAGGTGCTGGCGCAAGCGCGCATCCTCGGCGAGGACAGAGAGGTCCTCGGGCCACCCGTGCTGTCGGGCGAGCGCCCGGGCGCGTTCGGGCTCCAGGGTGAGCAGAGCCACGAGGAACTTGCGGCGCTCGCCGACGACGAGCGCGTGGCCCACGGGAGACACGGCCTTGAGCAGCATCTCGATGTGAGCGGGAGCGGTCTTCTTGCCGCCGGAGGTGACGAGGATCTCCTTCTTGCGGCCGGTGATGTGGAGGAACCCCTCGGAGTCGAGCTGGCCCACGTCGCCCGAGTGCAACCAGCCGTCATGAAGGAGCTCGGCGGAGGCGGCGGGGTCCTTGAAGTAGCCCATGCAGACGCCGCCGCCGCGCACGAGGATCTCCCCGTCCCCGGCGATGCGGACCTCGATGCCCATCAGGGGCCGGCCGAGCGAGCCCAGGCGGGTGGCCTCGTGGGTGTTGAGGGTGGTGGGGCCACAGACCTCGGACTGGCCGTAGACCTCGCGCAGGACGATGTCGAGCGAGGTGAAGAACTCGAGCACGTCACGGCCGATGGGGGCGGCGCCGGTGGAGAAGAAGCGGGTGCGATCCAACCCGAGCTTCCCCAGGAGGGACTGGAAGACGGTGCGCCGGGCGAGCTGGTACTGGCCCTCCAGGTACAGGGGGACGCGCTCGTGACGCAGGGCGAGGGCGTTGCGCTCGGCGGCCACCTGGCGGGCCCACCCCACCACCTTCTGGCGGGCGGGGGGCTGCTCGCGGAGGACCTCCTCGATGCGGCCCTTGAACTTCTCCCAGACGCGCGGCACGCCGAAGAAGAGCGTGGGCCGGGCCTCGCGCAGGTCGTTCGGCACGGACTCCATGGACTGGGCGAAGTACACCTCGGCGCCCAGGGACAGCGGCCCGTGGAGGCTGAGCATCTGCTCGGCGATGTGCGCCAGGGGCAGGTACGACAGCAGCACCTCCCCTTCCTCCCGCATGCCGGTGGCGCGCATCAGGTGCTCGGCCGTCCACACGAGGTTGCGGTGGCTGAGCATGACGGCCTTGGGGTTGCCGGTGGTACCAGAGGTGTAGATGAGGGTGGCGAGCCCCTCGGGCTGGAGGGCGTTGACGGCCCCCCAGTAGGGGGCCTCGTCGGCGCCGGTGCCGAGCGCCTGCACGTCCGAGTAGCGCAGCACGCCCTCGGGCAGCGAGGCCGCATGGGACTCCAGGACGAGGATGTGACGCAGCCGGGGGACGCGCTCGCGCACGGCCAGGGCGGTGGCCAGGTGCTTGTCGTTCTCCACCACGAGGTGCTCGGCCTCACAGTGGTCGACGATGTACTGGACCTGCTCGGCGCTGCTGGTGGTGTAGACGCCCACCGGCAGGCCCCCCAGGGCCATGGCGGCCAGGTCCGCCACGAGCCACTCCTCGCGGTTGAAGGAGAGGATGGGCAACGTGCTTCCACCGCGGAACCCCAGGGCGTGCAACCCCAGGGCGAAGCGCTTCACCCGAAGGGCATACTCGTGCCACGAGGTGGGAATGTACGTCCGGCCCCTGCGTGTCCACAGGGCCGGACGGTACTGCCTCCGGGTGGCGTGATCATGCAGCGCATGAACCAGGGTCCTGGGAGTGTCCATGGGGGCATCAAGCTACTGAAACCGGGTTCCCCTTCGCCACGGGCGTTGACAGCCAACGGGAGCCCTATGTATTCCGCGCGACGCACATGACGATCGATCTGACTTGCCAGAAGTGCGAGGGCACCTTCGAGCTGGACGCTCAGGATCTCATTGACGGGACGGAGAAACTCGTCTGCCCGCACTGCGGTCACAAGGCACCCACCAATGTCCAGGAGGACTTCGTCTCGGCGCTCACCGAGATGAGGACCCAGGTGGCCGTGCTGGGCAAGAAGTTCGCGGTCTCCCTGGCCCTGGAGACGGAGGATCTCGAGGACGAGCTCGACGAGGACGAGGAGACCGACGAGGACGAGGAGTCCGACGACGAGGAGCTCGACTTCGACGAGGACGAGGACGTCGAGGACGAAGAGGACTACGACGAGGACGAGGACGAGCGCTGACGCTCGCTTGTCTACCCCCGCTGGAGGACCGGAGCGGGGAGCGGATGGCGTGAGGCTGGGGAGCAGGCGGGCACGTCGCGGAGCCCTCCCGGCCCCAGCGCACATGCACACGTTTGCAGGGTGAAAACGTCCATCGCCGCCACGTTCCTCCTTGGTCCGTTGTCCGCCGCGCTGCTTGCCCTGGGAGGCATCTTCCTCCCGGCCTCCGGTGCACACTCCTCGCCCAAGGCCGTGGCCGCGGAAGACGAGGGCGTCTGTGTCCCGAAGAAGGGTGGAAACCCCGCCGCCT
The DNA here is from genome assembly GCF_016887565.1 of Archangium violaceum. NCBI lineage: Bacteria > Pseudomonadati > Myxococcota > Myxococcia > Myxococcales > Archangiaceae > Archangium > Archangium violaceum. The sequence continues at coordinate 6,006,612 of NZ_CP069396.1, read as the reverse complement.
GCAAGGAGCTGATCGAGCTTCAGGTGCGCGACGTGATTCCCCTCGTCGAGGCGCAGACACATGCCGTGGTGCTCTCCACGTCGGATGGGGAGATGGTGCTCCCCATCTTCGTGGATGAGTCGGCGGCCGTGGCCATCGCCTTCCGGCTCGCGCACCTGCGGCCGCCCCAACCGCTCGCGCAGGATCTGCTGGGCTCGGTGGTGACGGAGCTGGGCGGCAAGGTCGTCGAGGTGCGCATCGACGATCTGCGCGACGACATCTACACGGGCCGCGTCTTCCTCACGCAGGGCAAGCGCAGGATGGCCCTGGACGCGCGGCCCTCGGACTCCATCGCCATGGCGCTGGATGGACAGGCGCGCATCATGGTGACGCGCAAGGTGCTGGACGAGGCTGGCATCACCCGCGACGAGATCGACTCGCTGCGTGAGGGCGGTCCGGGCGTGGGCGGCAGCGGCGATGAGGGCGATCAGGTGGTGCCCATGCCCCTGGATCCGCACCACGGCATGCCGCCTCCGGGTCTCGCGCCGAAGCTGGCGCCCGAGAAGACGGACGAGATCAGCCTGTAACCGGCCCCCTGGCCTGGATTGACGGTCCCGAGCCCCACGGCTAAGGTGGTGTGCTCGTGATGACCTCTGAGAGCGGGCCCGCGCGGATCCCAGCCGATCTCTTCTGGCAGATGGTCTCCGGAGTCATGGGGATCGATCCCTCGGAGCTGAGGCCCATCGTCCAGCCCGGCTCCGGCACTCCGATGCAGATCACCGCCGGGGCGGGGACGGGCAAGACGACGGCGCTCACGTTGAAATGCCTCCATGCGGTGTACGTGGAGGCGGTTCCGCCCGAGACCATCGTCGCGACGACCTTCACCAAGAAAGCCGCCAGGGAGCTGCAGTCGCGCATCCTCTCGCGCGGGCAGCAGCTGGTGAGGGCCCTGCGAGATCATCTCCCGGAGAACGCCTTCGAGCGGCTGCGTCTGATCGATCTCAACCTGGTGCGCACGGGGACGCTGGACAGCCTCGTGCAGGGCGTGCTGCGCGAGTACAAGACGCCGAGGGATCCTCCGCCGATCCCCATCGAGCCCTTCGTCGCCCGCGGTCTGTTGCTCAAGGAGGGCCTCTTCGCGCGTGGGCGGCACAACGACGACCCGCTCACCGACTACCTGAGACGGCTGCGCGGGCGGCGCTGGCCCGTGGGACTGGGCTCCGCGGAGAAGGCCCGGCTCCTTTATGAACTGCGCTTCTTCTGCATCACCTCGGGGGTGGACACGCGCAGGTACCTGGAGCAGCCCGACCTGCACCCCGGAGCGAGGGTCGCCTTCGAGGCCCTCGAGGACTTCGAGCGCGCGATGGAGTCCCTGCGCATCGCGGACTACACGCGGCTGTCCTCCCTCTTCCTCGAGCGCCTGGAGAAAGGCGCCCTGAAGGAGTTCGCCAGGACGCTGCGGCTCATCCTGGTGGACGAATACCAGGACACGGATCACCTGCAGGAGCGCATCTACTTCGGGCTCGCCGCGTATGCGCGCCTCAACGGAGGCGCCCTCGTGGTGGTGGGGGATGACGACCAGGCCCTCTACCGCTTCCGGGGCGCGACCGTCGGCCTCTTCCGCGACTTCGTCGAGCGCTTCGAGCACCACTTCGGCCAGAGGCCCCAACGGCACCCGCTCGTAGTGAACCGGCGCAGCACGCCGGAGATCATCCAGTACTGCCAGGAGTTCGTGACCAACGACCCCGGCTACATGGAAGGCCGCACCCCCAAGCCGCCGCTGGTGCCTCCACCGGGCCGGCTCGACAGCGGCGTTCCCGTCTACCTGCTGGTGAAGGACGGGAAGACCGCGGAGCCTCTCGCGCGGGAGGTGGCGCGGGTCATCCGCTCCGTCCTGTCGCGCGAGGGCTGGAGTCCGACTCCCGGAGCGGAGGAGGTCTCCATCGATCACGCGCGCGGCTCGGCCAGCGACATCGCCATCATCGCCGCCAGCGCGCAGGAGCGCGGCAACGACAACGAGCCCACCTTCATCGGGTACCTGCGCAACGAGCTCGATCGGCTGGGAGGTCCTCCCCTCTTCAACCCGCGCGGACGGGACTTCACGGACGTGACCGGGCTGCGCGTGCTCCTGGGATTGCTCCTCGAGGCCTTCGATCCCTCGGGGGCGCACTGCGCGACCGAGCGGCTCCCCCGAGACATCCGCGACACCTTCGAGCAATGGCGCCAGGACGCACGGGCCTTCACGCCCTCACCTCCCGCCCATGTGCGGCCGGGGCTCCACCTGCACCAGTACATCGAGTCGCTGCGGGACGCGCGCTCGTCCCGCGCCGAGGGCCCGAGGACGCTGCTCGTGTCCGAGGTCATCTACCGCCTCGTCACCTGGCTGCCCTTCTTCCAGGATGACCTGGAGGGGCTCGCGTACCTGGAGGTCATCCAGCGCTGCCTGTCGCAGGGCGAGTCGCTGGGCAGATGGGGCTCGAAGATCGCCTATGACACGAACGGGCCCGTCACGGGCAGCGTCCGCGAGTTCCTCTGGAACTTCCTCGTGCCCCTGGCGGCCGGAGACCTCGAGCTGGACGAGGAGCTGCTGGAGACCCTGCCGCCCAACCGGCTCTCGGTGCTGACGATCCACCAGGCCAAGGGATTGGAGTACCCCATGGTCATCGTCGACATCGGCTCGTGGATCAAGGACGGCCATGCCCACCCGGCGCTGCGCTACCCGGACAGGGACCCCGACAAGCCCAACCTGCTCGCGCGGGAGCTCGGGCCCTTCGCGCGGTACGTGGACGAGTGGCGCACCGAGCGCGATGCGCGCTTCGACGACCTGGTGCGCAAGTACTTCGTCGCGGCGAGCCGGGCCAGGCAGATGCTGCTGCTGGTGGCCCATCGGGGAGGGATCGCCAAGGGCACCTCGAACGTCGCGGCCTGGACGCGGCGCGACGAGGAGCAGAGCCTGGGACCCCGCACCTCCTTCACGGTGACGCTGCAATGATGAAGCTCACGCCCCGCGAGGACTACAAGGAGATCCCCAAGTACAGCCTCACCGGGGATCTGCTCGCGTTCCACCGCTGCGGCCTGCAGTACCGCCTGCAGAACCGGGGGCGCCTGCCGCCCTCCACCCCCGTGCAGCTGTGGTTCGGCGGCTTCATCCACGGCGTCATGGAGGATGCGTACCTGTCCTGGAGAGAGCCCTCGTCGGACCCGCGCTACCGCGCCTTTCCCTGGGACTACACGCTCTCCCACGCGCTGCAGGTGACGGTGGATCGCACCCGGCTGCGGCCCCAGAACGTGATCGCCCCGACCAACCAGTTCAACCCCGAGCCGGACCAGGCCCAGGCCCGAAGCGCCAACCTGCGCGCCCACGAGGCCATCAACCTCTGGGGGCCCCACCTCTTTCCGCTCATCGACCGGCCCGAGATCGCCCTGCACGGCCTGCGGGACATGCCGGAGACGGGACATCCCCGGCGCGCGGACTTCTTCGAGATCAGCGGCATCATCGACGTGCTGGCGGCCACGAACATGCGGGCCCTGACCGACAACGTCCTCGTGCGCAGGCTCCAGGAGGTGCTGCCGCCGCGGGACGGCGATTTCGAGATCATCGTCGACTACAAGGGCACGGACCGCCCGGAGCCCTCCGACGAGATGATGCGCGTCTACCAGTGGCAGCTGGAGACCTATGCGTGGCTGCGCTCGAGACAGGAGGGCGCCCGCCCCGTGCGCGCCGGCATCCTGCTGTTCCTCACCGAGGTCCATCCCTCGCGCGAGGTGCTCGCGCGGCTGGCGGAGCGGGCCCGGCTGGGGGAGCCCGTCGAAGGCGCCACCGCCGAGGATCTCGAGGCACTGCGCAACCACCGCTGGGACCGCCCGGTGCCACGCCTCAGCGAGCAGCTGCGCATGCACCGCTCGCTGTACGTCATCCCACTGGACTCGGCGCGGGCGGAGATGGGGGCGGGACTGTTCGACCTGCCCGTCTCCCTCATCGAGAAGGCGGTGGCCCTGGAGGTGCGGGGAGTACCTCTGTCGAAGGCCTGGGTCGACACCTGGCGGCGGCTTCCCACGCCGGATGGCAGGCCCCGCCGCGCGCCGGACCTGAAGACCTGCATCGCGTGTGACCACCGCACCTACTGCCCCATCGCCCTGGAGACCCATGGGGCGAGCGCGGTCGGGACCATCCCGAGACCGTTCTCGGGACCCTGAGCGGGAACCCCGGACAGGCGAAAGCCCGGCCCCCCCTCCCAGGGAGCCGGGCTTTCTCGCAACGTAGGGGCGTGAACCCCATGAAAAGACAAAAAAGGACCGCCGCGCCGACGCCGTCGCTCACTCGCCCGCGCGTGGGGAGGCAGTATTCCCGAGGCACGGAAGCTGTCAAGGCGACGGGGTGCGCCTAGGATGGGTTTCCATGCGCAAGGCGAAGATCATCTGCACGCTGGGGCCGTCCTCGGACTCCTCCGAGGTCATCGAGGGACTCATCCGTGCCGGCATGAACGTGGCACGGCTCAACTTCTCGCACGGGACGCACGAGCAGCACCGCCGGAGGGTGAACCTCATCCGCCGGGCCTCGCGCAAGCTGGGGGTGCCCGTGGCGATCCTCCAGGACATCCAGGGACCGAAGATCCGCCTGGGCAAGTTCGAGAACGGGTGCCTGGAGGTGAAGACGGGCCAGACGGTGATCGTCACCACGCGCGACGTGCTGGGCCACGGGAACGTCATCCCCACCCCCATCCGCTCCCTGCCCAAGGACGTGGAACCGGACCACCCCATCCTGCTGGATGACGGGCGGGTGCGGCTGAAGGTGAAGAAGGTGCAGGGCAAGGACGTCACCTGCCTGGTGGAGCTGGGAGGCGTGTTGAAGGACCACAAGGGCCTCAACCTGCCGGGAGCGCACGTGTCGGTGCCCACCGTCACGGAGAAGGACGAGGAGGACCTGGCCTTCGGCCAGGAGGTGGGGGTGGACTACGTGGCGCTCTCCTTCGTGCGCACGGCGGAGGACATCCGGAGGGCGCGCCAGCTGGTGTCCAAGCGCGGCACGCCGCTCATCGCGAAGATCGAGAAGCCGCAGGCGGTGTCGAACCTGGAGGCGATCGCGCGCGAGTCGGACGGCATCATGGTCGCGCGAGGAGACCTGGGCGTGGAGATGCCGCTGGAGAAGCTGCCGGCCATCCAGAAGCACATGGTGCGCACGGTGAACAGCATGGGAGGCCTGGTCATCGTCGCCACGGAGATGCTGGAGAGCATGGTGAACAACGCCCGGCCCACGCGCGCCGAGGTGTCGGACGTGGCCAACGCCATCCTGGACGGAGCGGACGCGGTGATGCTCTCGGGGGAGACGGCGGCGGGGAAGTACCCGCTTGAGGCGGTGGCGACGATGGCGCGCATCGTCGAGGAGACGGAGTCGGGGGCGATACGCAGCGAGTTCCGCCCCGCCCCCTTCCCGAACTCGGGAGACGACATCTCCACGGGCGTGGCGGCGGCGGCGGCGGCGGCGGCCGAGCAGATGAACATCGGCACCATCGTGGCGTACACGGAGCGGGGCCTGACGGCGCGGCTCATCTCCGAGTTCCGGCCGAAGGCGCGGATCATCGCGCTGACGCCGAACCCGGACACGGTGAACCGCATGGCGCTGTACTGGGGCGTGAAGCCGCTGCAGGTGGGGCGCTGCCAGTCGACGGACGCGATGCTCCGGCAGGTGCGCCGGCTGTGCAAGGAGGAGGCCCTCTGCCAGCCGGGCACGCCCGTGGTCATCGTCGCCGGCGTGCCGCTCAACGAGCCGGGACGCACCAACATGATGTCCGTGCACCGGATTTGAGGGGCCAACGCCCGGGAATGGATGGGCGCCAACAGACCACGGAGTAGATCAATCGAGGAATTGCGGCGGAGGGCTATAGTAGGGCTCCGATGAGGACCGATGCCCGCCGTCGCATGTCCGCTGCTACGCTCGGAGTCTGCATGGTGCTGACGCCGCTGTACCCGGCCCAGGCCCAGACAAAACGCACCCAGCCCGGGAAAAAAGCCCAACAGCCTCCTGCGCAGAACGAAGCGGCACGCTACATCACCGCCGCCGAGCGGCTGTACGAAGCACTCGAGTACGAAAGGGCCCTGGAGCAGCTCGCCCAGGCCCGGCGCTTTCCGCGAAGTCTCGCCGAGGACGTGCGCATCGGGCTCTTCGAGGGACTCATCCTCGCGGACATGGGCCGGCGCGTGGAGGCGCGCATGTCCTTCAAGACAGCGCTGTTGCTGGACCCGGGAGCTCGGCTACCGGTGCGCGCCTCTCCGAAAGTGGAGAAGGATCTCGAAGACATTCGAAAAGAAGTGCGCAAGGAACTGAAGCTCCCGGAAACCGATCCCCAGGAGCAGGCAACCAGCTCGACGGACCGTCCTGAGACGCCCTCGGTGGAACTCGTGCCGGACAGAGAGCAACGGCCGTGGCTGCCCTCCTCCGTGCGGATGGGGAGCGTGTCCGTGCCCACGCCCAGCCTGGCGCTGCTGGGAGCTGGCGTAATCGCTGGCGGAGTGGGCGGCTTCTTCGGGCTGCGTTCGCGCGGGCAGATTCAGGAGGCACGAGACGCGAGCTACCAGCAGCCGCTGGCCGCCCGCCGTGACGAGGCCCTGGGCAGCGCGCGTGTGGCCAACGTCCTCTTCGGCGCGGCCGGGCTGTTGGCCACGGGCGCAGTCGTCACCTGGTTGCTGTCCGGCGGAGAAGAAGTGCCCCAAACGGAGGCGGCGCGATGAGGATGCTCCTGAGGACGGCGGCCCTGCTGGGATTGCTGCTCACGGGCTGTCTGGTGCCGACAATCGACGACTTCAACCAGGAGGAGGCACGGCGCTGTGACACCAACAACCCGTGCCTGACGGGTTATGTCTGCGTAGAGGGCCACTGCCAGCCCGAGCAGGGCACGGCATGTCGGCCCGGCACGTCGGCGCCCTGTGGCCCGGACACGGGTGAGTGCCAGCCCGGCACGCGCCCCTGCGGCACGGAGGGGACCTATGGAGCCTGTGAAGGGGCCGTGTCCTCCGTGGACGAGGTGTGCAACGGCAAGGACGACGACTGCGACGGCACCCCGGACGAGGGACTCTCATGCGATAACGCCTGCGAGGAGTGCACGGCCAAGGGGCGCACCTGCGTGAACGGACAGTGCGGAGGCTGTCTGGATAGTCACTACGAGAACGGCACCGAATGCATTCCCAAGATGGAACTCGGAAAAGCCTGCACCGAGAACCGGATGTGCGGCTCCGGCTTCTGTGTGGATGGCGTCTGCTGCAACGTCTCCGCCTGCAACAGCTCGCCCGGCCAGTGCTTCGCGGCCACTGGCACCTGCTCCAGCGGCACGTGCCAGTACACGCCTCTGCCAACGACAGCGAACTGCGACGACGGCAATGCCTGCACGATCAATGACAAGTGTGATGGCAGCGGGAAGTGCGCTGCTGGCTCGCCCAGAACGTGCAACACACCGCCGGGCCAGTGCTATGCGAGCACAGGAACCTGCAGCGGATTGACAGGCGCGTGCGAGTACGCCTTCCTACCATCGACGACGACCTGCAACGACGGCAATCCCTGCACCGTCGACGACAGGTGCAACGGCTCCGGTGGATGTGGGGGAACTCCCAAGGTCTGCAACACCCCGGACCAGTGTCAACAGTCCACCGGTACCTGCAACCTGACCACGGGAAACTGCGAGTACCCGTCCCAGCCTTCCGGAACATTTTGTAACGATGGCAGCGGCTGCACTGGTTACGATCAGTGCGATGGTTCCGGCTCGTGCGTAGGCAGCTATCTGTGCTGCGGCAATCAATATTGCAATGGCACCCAGTGCGTCTGCAGCAACCCTCCCTGCCAGGTATGTCAAGTAGAATGAGGGGAGTGCACCGCATCTGAATCGGCGCTCACCGCTTCCGCGGGAGTGACTGCTCGAGCCCGGCGAGAATCAGCCGCAAGCCGCGCTCGAAGCGGTCGTCGAACCCCGTGAACAGCTCCTCGCCCGCGGCCAGTGCGAGCGGGTGCTGCTGGCCGTCGATCCGCTCGGCGCGCCGGGCCTGGTCGTACAGCGCATCACGCTCGCCGGGCGCGGGATGCACGGCCTGCTCCTCGATGGTGAAGCCGATCGTGTAGCTGTAGACCGTGGCGTAACCGCTCACCGCGTCGCGGAGCGGGAATCCGGCGTCGACGAGCTTCCGGAGCGTGAAGTCCAACGAGGCGTACAATGAACTGTCGGTGAGACGCGTGCCGCTGAACACCTTCGCGCCATCCCGATAGCCGAGCATCATCCGGCGCAGACCTCGAGCCATCCCGGTCATCCACTCCACCCAGGATTGGCCCGCCTCGGGTGACCCCATCGCTCCGATCAGATCCCGGAGCATCGTGGTGGCCATCTCGTCGAGCAGCTCCTGCTTGTTCTTGAAGTGCCAGTAGAGCGCGGGCGCCTGCACCTTCAGCTCGCTCGCGATCCGCCGCAGCGTGAGCCCCTCCAGCCCTACCTCGTTGAGCAGCCGCAGTGCCGTGCGCACCACGAGCTCCCGGTCCAGTCGCATGACCCCTCGATACCTCAAAGTGCGCGTGGAGCTTGACTCCTTAACGCCGTTCAGGGCACCTTAACAACGTTAAATTTAACGCCGTTAAGGGACGGAGGAGACAGATGAACCAGCACGTGGACGTGGCGGTCCTCATCGTGGGAGCCGGGCCTACCGGGCTCACCCTGGCCTGCGACCTGGCCCGGAGAGGCGTGGCCTGCCGGATCGTCGAGAAGGCGCCGGAGTACTTCACCGGCTCGCGGGGCAAGGGTCTGCAACCCCGGAGCCTGGAGGTGCTCGATGACCTGGGGGTGATCGACGCGGTGTTGGCCGCGGGTGCGCCGTATCCGTCCCTTCGCACCTACGCCGGTAGGACGGTGGTGTGGGAAGGCCGCATGGACGAGCCGCGCGAGCCGACGCCGGACGTGCCGTACGCCAACATCTGGATGCTCCCGCAGTGGCGAACGGAGGAGCTCCTGCGCGCGCGGCTCACCGCCCTGGGCGGCCACGTGGAGCTGGCCACCGAGTTGATCGGCTTCGAGCAGGACGAGGAGGGAGTGACGGCCACCCTGCTGCGCCCGGGCGGAACGGAACGGATTCGTACCAGCTACCTGGTGGGCGCGGACGGCGGGCGCAGCTTCGTGCGCAAGCACCTCGGGGTCGGCTTCGAGGGCGAGACGTACGAGACCGACCGGATGCTGATCGGTGACTTCCAGGTCGAAGGGCTGGACCGCGACTCCTGGCACACCTGGGCGGACCCCGAGAAGCGTACGCTCAAGGTCGGGCTGTGCCCGCTGCCCGGCACGAACGTCTTCCAGTTCACGGCCCCCTTCAGCTCGGACGACGTGCCCGAGCTCTCACTGGAGTCCTTCCAGAAGATCTTCAACGAGGGCTCCGGCCGCACCGATGTCCGGCTCCACGACCCGAGCTGGATGTCGCTGTACCGGACCAACATCCGCATGGTGGACCGGTACCGGGTGGGCCGGGTGTTCCTGGCCGGCGATGCGGCGCACGTGCACTCCCCCGCTGGCGGACAGGGCCTGAACACCGGCATCCAGGACGCCTACAACCTGGGCTGGAAGCTCGGCCAGGTGCTTGCGGGAGCCTCCCCTGCCCTGCTGGACAGCTACGAAGAGGAACGGCTGCCGGTCGCCGCGGACGTCCTCGGCATCAGCACGAGGCTGCACAAGCGGAGCGCCCAGGGAGACCCGGACGCGCACCGGCGGGGTCCCGAGACGCAGCAGCTCGGGCTCAACTACCGGGGCGGCCCGCTCGCCCGCGACGAGCGCGACGCACCCGGACGCGTGCGGGCCGGAGACCGGGCCCCCGACGCGCCCTGCCACGACGCCGCGGGCCACCCCGTCCGCCTGTTCGACACGTTCAGAGGCCCCCACTTCACGCTGCTCGCCTTCGGCGCGGCCCACGCGGACACGGTGTCGCGAATCACCGCCCGCTACGGCCCGAGCGTGCACGTACACACCGTGGTCGAACCGGGAGCGCCCACCGGCTCGAGGTCCCTCGTCGACACGCACGGGCACGCGCGTAAGGGTTACGACCTCGACGGCGACGCGCTCGTGCTGGTGCGCCCGGACGGCTACATCGGCCTCGTCACCCGGGCGCCGTCGGCGGACTCCGTGGACGACTACCTCGGCGGATTCGGGTCCGCGGGCGAGACCGCACCGGTGTTGCCGGCCGCGGCGGATCCAATCCGTTCGCTCGGCGGTGCCCTCGAGCGGGTGTCGTGCGCCACGCGCCGGTGACAGGCGGGGCCCGCCGGCTACGGAACGAAGCGGACGACCTCGATGCCTTTCTCCGTCCCCACGGCGAAGCGGCGCCCCACGGGATCCACCGCGAGTGGAGGCGGGTGCGGAACCCCACGGCAGATGCTGCTGGACTGCGTGCCCGTGCCGAGCTCGGGCCAGCTCTCCACGACGCGGCCCGTCGCGAGCTCGATGAGCTGGGGGTGCTCGAAGAAGCTCACCACGTACCCGTCCATCACCATCATGGTCCCCGCGGGCCGCTCCAGCGGAGCCTTGGACAGGACGCGCTTCTCGGTGAGCGAGTACGACATGAGGGGCGCCCGCGCCTCCTCCTCGTCGCCCGAGCAATGGAAGACGAGCGTGTCACGCTCGCCGAAGGCCGCCGAGTAGAACTCCATGAACACGTCACCTGGCCCCAGCTCGAGGTCGCGCATTTCGTCCAGGGACGCGGGCCGTTCGAGCGCGCGGGCCACGTCGAAGACATACATCACATCCACGGGATGCCAGACCCACCCCGCGCTGAGCAGGTAACGGCCATCGCGGCTGAACTGGAGCCGGGAGTGGAAGACGTCGGGAGAATCGCCCTCGCGCCGGGTGAGCCGCTGTCCGCTCTCCGCGTCCTCGAGCTCCAGGCGGCAGTACTCGTCGGGGCAGTGCGCCAGGAGCGTGCGGCCACTCGGGAGCGTGCACAGGGCCACGGGGTACTCGTAGTCCTCGGCGTGGTAGAAGCTGCGGTTGAGCTCGCGCACCACCTTGCCCTGCCGCAGCAGCAGCCCCTTGGTGCCAAGCCGCTCGTAGATGACGGCGTACTGGCCGTCCTGGGACATCACCGCGCCATCGAAGCGGTAGCTATAGCGGACACAGGGATCGAAGGAGCTTCCGTCCAGATGATGGCGGAGACCGCCGGAGACCCAATCGAAGAGCGCATCTCCGCTCCAGCAGAGAGATTGGGGCGCGCAGGAGGTGGGAAGGAAGATGCGTTCGGTGCGAAGCGTCATGAAGTTCTCGTCTGAAAGAGGGGGCCGGTCCGGCCTGCTGCCCGGGACGTGGGAACCCCGGGAAACCTGACATGGGCCTCGACGTCATTCCCCTGCGAGTGGAGTATCCACGGAGTCTTTGGACAGAGTCCGCCGGTCCGTGGATGTCCCCTCTCCCTCTGGGAGAGGGCCAGGGTGAGGGTCTTCCCTGCTGTCGCTGCCAGCAACACTGACCCCTTCGCGGTGAGCGGGTGGGACGACACGAACGACCCCCCTGGCTTCGAGCCCGGTCGCTCAGGGCGTATTGCTGGAGCAATAAAGGCGAAACCCAGCCCTGACCGCCAACCGCTCGAAGTACCCATCCAGCACTGGCGTCGGCCCATGAGGCACCGGCGTCTCGCGCCAGCGGTGCACCGAAAGAGCCATGGGTATGTCCGCCAGGGAGAAGTCCTGGCCCGCCACATAGGCGCCGGTCTCTTCCAGGCGGCGGTCCAGGGTGGCAATGCAGCGGCCCCAGGCGTCGATACCCGCAGCCAGGCGCTGCGGGTCGGGATTGGGCGGCGTGTTGCGCATGAGCGCGGGAAAAACGTAGCTCCAAGCCCCGTTGAAGTCCGTCGCTTGCCAGTCCATCCATTGGTCGATGCGTGCACGGCGTTGAGGGTCCGCCGGATAGAGCCACTCACCGCCGTGAGCATTGGCCAGGTAGCGAAGGATGCTGTTGGATTCCCAGAGCACGAAACCGTCGTCCACCAGCACTGGAACCTGGGCATTGGGGTTGAGGGTCAGGAACTCCGGCTCTTGAGTGGAGCGAAAGCCGGCGCCCCAATCCTCCCGTTCATAGCCCAGGCCCAGCTCTTCGCAGCACCAAAGCACCTTGCGCACGTTGATGGACGAGACGCGACCCAGAATCTTCAGCATGGCAGTTCTTCCTGGAGTACGGTTGGCGTGAGCAGATAGCGGTCGATATGGCCGAGCGCCTGTCCAACATAGCTCTCTAGCAGCTTGAGCCTGGCGAACGCGCGCTCGTAGGCGGCGGTGTTCGCGGCGCCATGGGAGCCCCATGCTCAGCCTCGCGCGACCAGCCAGGCAGGTTGTCGTACTCGTTGGTCAGCACCCGGATGCCGCGGTCCTCCAGATTGAGGATACGCAGGCCCTTCTGCTCCTCGCCCCAGACGCGGAACACGATCTGCTTGCCGTCGGCCGAGTAGCTCGGAAAACCCGAATGCACCGTGCCGTCGGTGAGCGGCTCCCAGCTCGTGCCGTCCCGGCGCACGCGCATCAGCGTCGCCTTGCCGTGAAGGCGCTCCTGGAACCAGGGAACACGTCGGTGTGGCGGTATTCCCAGTCCTTGTCCCAGCTGTAGAGCGATTTGTTCTGCGGGCGCGCTTGGAACCCCACCTTCTCGTAGATGACCCTCTTGCCGTCCGGCGACCAGTTGGGCGACCGCAACGCACGTTTGACGGCGGGTCTGCCAGACGTGTAGGCGAGCCCCTCCTCCGGGCCGCCCTTGATGAGACAGCCAATCTCTTGCGTGCTCAGGAACTGAGGGAACAGTTTGAGGCCGGGGCCCGTCGTGTGTTCGACCCGTTCGCCCGTGGCAACGTCAATCGAGACGATCTGCGACTCAACCCGGCCGATCCATTCGGGGCGATGCGCGCCCCACGTGCCTTCCGTGGTGATTTCGTAGAAGACGATCCGGCGACCGTCGGATGACCATTTCGGTGAGCCCAGACAATACCCCGGCTTCGATGCGACGCGACGGAAGCCCGCGCCGTCGGCGCGGATCACGTAGATGCTGAGCTCCCGGGTGTGTTCCCAACCACGGACTTCGTCATGGCCGCGCCAGGGCGTGTGAGCATGACGCCCTTCTTCCGAATCGGTTCCAGCGCGGCGGCCAATGCCTGACGGCCCAACAGGGCCGCTACCGGGAGGGCGAAAAGAAACTCACGACGACGCATCACACTCTCTCCTGGTTCACGTCTTGCCGGCTCCAACCGGCCGGCTCTCGTACATGACTGTCTTCACGCCAGTGTTCAAACCTCTGGGGCACGACCTCCAGAGGTGGGCGTCATTCGAGCAGGTGGGCTCAACGTAAGGGACTTGTTTTCCGCCGCCGTCGCATCGCTGGCGCACGCAGCGGTCACCTCGGGGGTGGAGCCATCATCCGTGAAAGCTGCTTCGGAACGACCCGGCCGCACACCCGGTCCTCGACGAAGCCGGCCATGAAGGCCCGCCTGTACAGCTGCAAATATTCAGCATCACCGCGCCATGGGGTCGCATACCTCACCGGGCGAAGACGGAGTTGCAACTCTGTTTCAAAGGTCCAGAGGGCAGCCAAAGGCCCGTGCCCCTTCAATCGCTCCGCCCCATCATGGTAACTACTTCAATCTCTATCGTCGAAAGTCCGAGACATCCTCGCCTCACCTTCCAAGGCTCCAGCAATGACCCAACCTGAATTGACGGCGAAGCAGCGGCTGATGATCTACATCGCGGAGAAGATCCCCGTCGGCACCCGCGTCGGCGGAATCGAGGTGCGCGACTACCTGTCGACCCGCGCCGGCAGCCACCTCATCCGCTTCCTCTTCGGTCTGTCGAACAAGCCCGCCTCCCAGCGTCGGAGGACCATCTGGAAGGGCTCGCAGGGCCTGGAGGCGCTCGACGCGCGCGTGGCCAGGAACCTCGAGGATCCGAGGATCAAGGCCGTGCGCGATGAGATCGTCACGTCGCTCGAGTCCCCGGAGATCCTCTTCGACTACTGCGTGGCCGTGGGGGCGAAAACCATCGTGGAGCTGGGCACGCGCATGTGCAACTCGACCAACGCCCTCGTCCGGGCGGCGAGCCTCACGGGAGGACGGGTCTACAGCTACGATCCCGCCATGTTCCGAGGCCGCGTGGACGTCAAGTACCACCCGTTCTGGGAGTTCCATCAGTACACGGGCGAGGACGGCTACCGCGTCTGGGACAAGAACAAGAAGGTGGACGTGCTGTTCGTGGACACCGACCCCCACACCTTCGAACAGACGCAGATGTGGCTGTCCGAGTATTGGTTCCAGGTGCTGGCCCCCGGAGCGTTGATCCTCCTGGACGATGCCGGAGCGGCCTTCCAGGGCTTCCCCCACACCGGTGAGGTCAACAGGGGGTGCCGCGACTTCCTCGAGCGGCACCCGGACCAGGTGGACTTCCTGGTCATCGAGGATGATGCCCCTCCCGCCAACGGCGTGGCCGCGCTCAAGCTGAAGGCGCCGTGAAGGCCGGCTCGCGAAAGCGCCCGTTCTCGAGCGTCAGGAGCCGCCCCAGTAACTGGCGCTGGCCCTCAGGGAGGCGCGGGGACAGCCGCTGGAATGGCTACCCCATGGGAGATGAAGACCAGGCCCCCACCGCCGACGAAGTACTCAGCCCCGTCCTTCCTGGCCTTGACCAGCCCCACGTCGGCCCAGCCCACGGTGTTTGGCGGAAAGTACCAGGCCCAGTTGTTGACGTGGGGGGCATCGTAGGTCCCCGCGTTCTGCGCGAGGTGCACGTGCCCGCCTCCGTCCACGTTGAAGATGATGCCCTGGCTTCCGCAGGCAACCGACGCCTGTGCGATCTGAATCCCCGCGGATGGAATCAAGTGGATCTGCGGGTAGTCCTCACCCCTCGCGGGCGGCGAATCCCTGAGCCGCGCCTTGAAGTGATCCAAGCAGACTTCCAGGCCGAAGCGGATGCCCGCCATGGTGAAATGGCCTCCACCGCCCAGACCGGAAGCACTGCCTTCCCTTCCGCGCCCGGGAGCGTTCGTGCCCTTGGCGAGATGATCCCTCGAGCCCCGTGTCGGCCTGAGAATGGTCATGCGTTGATTCGGCTTGTCCGCCAGTGCCAGTCGGTGGTCGGCCCGGTTGACATCCCAATTCGTGAAGTCACTCGTGTGGACGAAGGTGCCGCAGCTTGGACATGGGGCGCCCGTTCTCACGTTGGGGCGGATGAAATCGACGCGCGAGATATACTCTTTCATGACCAGCCTGGCGTTGTCCTTGTCGTCCGATTGGGTCCCGCCACGCTGGATCAGTGCGATGTTGAAAATCTCCTTGGTCGGGCCATCCGTCAGATAGCCCAGTGCCGTTCCGAAGACGAAGAGCCAGTCCTTGTAGGCCGCTGAGTGGGTCCACTGCCGAAGCCTGGGCAGGATCGCCGACACTTCCTCGAGGGGATAGGCCCCCTGCTCTCCGCGGAAGAAGAACTCCGGTGCAACGAAGATCTTGAGGGTGTTTCCGCCCGCGATGGACGCGCTCTTCGCGGCCGTCCGCACCGCATCCATCATGACCTGACAGCGCTTCGACAGGTCGATCTTGCTGTTCACATTGCCCAGATACTTCGAATGGAAGGGATTGTTTGGATCCGCATCCGGCGCGGGCAACGTGTTGATGGAGAATCCGATGAACTGGACGTTGTTGTAGGCCATGAATCCCCTCACGGCGGCGGCGGGTAGCGGAACGGCGTGGCACAGGGTATCATTCAATTTCCGGTTTTTCCAAGATGGATTCCGGGGGTCTTCGCGCCCACCGCGCTCGCGGTCACACGCCCGTCACCCCCTTCGGGCGGTGCCCTGATGTAGCCAGCGGCCTACCTTTAGAGGAGAACGCCTGTGGCCTTTTCAGGGGAGGATGTCAGTGGCCATCCATCGATTCGAGGACAGGTACGCCGCGGGCCGCGAGCTGGCCCGCGAGCTGCGCAAGTACGCCAACCGCCCGGACGTGCGGGTGCTAGCCCTGCCACGCGGAGGAGTGCCGGTGGGCTATGAGGTCGCCAAGGAGCTGGGCGTCCTCCTCGATGTCTTCCTGGTGCGCAAGCTGGGGGTGCCAGGCCACGAGGAGCTGGCGATGGGGGCCATCGCCAGCGGCGGAGTGGGAGTCATCAACCGGGAGGTGGTGGACCAGCTCGGCGTGTCGAGGGAGGACATCCAGCGGGTGGCGCGCGAGGAGCAGCGCGAGTTGGAGCGCCGGGAGCAGGCCTACCGCGGGGAACAGGAGCCGTCGCTGCTGCGCGGCCAGACCCTCCTCCTGGTGGACGACGGGCTGGCCACCGGCTCCACCATGCGGGCGGCGGTGAGGGCGCTGAAGCAGAGCGGCCCGGCGCGCATCGTGGTGGCGGTGCCAGTGGCCTCCGCCGAGGCCTGCCAGGCGTTCGAGCACGAGGCGGACGAGGTGGTGTGCCTGGAGACACCCAAGCCCTTCCGTGCGGTGGGTCTGTGGTACCGCGACTTCTCGCAGACCAGCGACGAGGAGGTGCGCGAGTTGCTCTGGCGTGCCAGAGAGCTGGCCCAGTCGTCCGGCCCCCGGGACGACGCTACCCCAACCACTAGCCGCCACCTGGAGCTTGCTACGCCTCCGTAGGAGTCCGCCGCGACACGCCCAGCCGTCCCCAGTTCTCCTCGGTGTGCGCGGGTTCCCGCTGGAGCGCGGTCACCCGCTCGCGCCGGTGCAGGGGCACGAGTGACAGGCCGAGCACGGCGATGCCCACGAGGACGTCATTGAGGACAGGGGCGAGCTCGTTCCCGTACCCGAGGGCGAAGGGCGCCACGATGAGCCAGATGGCGAGCACCCAGAGGAAGCGCATCTTGCCAATGGTGGCACCGACGAGGGCGAACGTGGCCAGGAAGAGGCCCACGATGATGTCGTTGGACCGGGCCGCCGGCACATCATACCCGAGGACGAGGGGAGCGAAGACGAGCCAGATGCCCAGGACGATGTTCGACGCGCGAGCCCACATGGTTGCCTCCTTCGACTCCGGGACGACGCCCCTCCTGCGAAGGTGGTGGGGGGTACGCGGCGCTCGCAAGCCGAGGGGGACGGGCGCGAGGGCGTCTCGATGGGCCCTCGGCGGATGAGGGCCCCGGAGACGGCTGGGCTGCCGGGACCCTCCCTCCTCCTTAGCCCAGGAGATGATCGCCGAGCAGATAGCCGACGGTCATTGCCAGCACCAGCAGCGAGCCTTGCAGTTTCGGCGGGGCGGGCAAGGGAATGTCGAGCAGGCGGCAGCCGGCACCGATGGCCAACGCCAGGGCAGGACCGACCATGAGCTGCATCATGTGCGCGTCTCCTTGGTATCACCGCTGGGCCCGCCGCAGTTGTGGCGATGATGCGCGGGGTGCGTCGCGATGAAATTGTCGGCCAGCAGGTAGCCGCTCGTCATGGCGACAACGAGTGAAGCGCCAACCAGCATGGGCGGTGCGGGGACCGGAATGCCCAGCCAGCGGCAACCAAAGCCGATGGCGAGACCGAGCAGCAGGCCAATACATAATTTCCAGTTCAAGAGACGTTCTCCAGCGCGACGAAGTGAAAGATTGACGGCGTGTCGCGACGCAGGGCGCGAATCCCATAAGGCGTAGTCAAACAGACTAGAGCGCCTGGACTTGATGGAAAACACCCGAAAGCGCATGAAACGGCTCACCCGAAAGAGGGAGGAGTTCTTGCCCGGTGCGCTCACCGTGTCATGTCCGGCCGCATCGCGTACCGGATGAAACGTCCACTGCCGCCTGATTCCTCCGCCACGAACGGACGCGGGCGGAGCCACGCGATTCATGGATATTTCGACTTACTCTGGAAATACTTGTTTTCCATCATCTTCTGTGCGACGACATCTCATCCCACTCGAAGTGCTCACGCTGTTCACATGCAGAAAGGAAGACCCATGCGAATCCATATTCGCAATCTGGCTTTTCATGCTGCTTTCGTATCGATGTTCAGCCTCGCGGCGTGCGGGGGTGAAGCTCAGCAACAATCGCAGCAGCAACGGCAGCCGCCGACCTGGGAAGAATTCCGCGCGCAAGCCTATCAGGAGCCTGACACGGGAATATTCATCATCAACGGTGACGAGCCCGTCCTGAACGAGGCCCGCCTGCGCGAGTTCTATGACCAGATGATCTCCGCGACCGAGCAGGAGGGCCTGGGCAACACCCGGCAGCCCCTCGCCGCCCTCTACCTCCCCGGGTGGGCCTACAGGTGGAGCATTCCCGCGGCACTCAACCTCACCTATTGCATCAGCTCGTCCAGTTTCGGCGGTTACTACTCCAGCGTGGTGAGCGCGATGAACACCGCTGCCGCCGACTGGAAGGCGACCGGCGCGAACATCAAGTTCGTCCACTCCTCGTCGCTGGACTCCAACTGCACCAACACCACCAACGTTGTCTTCAACGTGCGTATGGTGACCGGCCAGACCTACCTGGCCCGCGCTTTCTTTCCGGGTGATCCACGTAACGCCAGTGAGATCCTGATCGACTCCAGCTCCTTTGGAAACATCAGCCCCTGGACGCTGGCCGGCGTCATGCGGCACGAGCTTGGACACGTGCTCGGCTTCCGCCACGAGCACGTCCGGCCCGAGGCGGCCGGCGCGTGCACTGAGTCGGACTCCTACTGGCGGGCGCTGACTGCCTATGATTCGGCCTCGGTGATGCACTATCCGCAGTGCAATGGCACGAACCTCTACGGCGATCTCAAGCTGACCCCGACGGATGCCGTCGGCGTCAGGTCGTACTATCCCGTCGCTCTCCTGCCGGGGCAGGGTCTCGCCGCCGGGCAGAGCATCTCGTCGAGCGATGGCCGGTTCTTGCTTGCCATGCAGACCGATGGGAACCTGGTCTATTACTGGAACGGCCACGGTCCCTTGTGGTCGACGGTGACCGGGGGCTCGCAGGGGAAATCGGCCTGGATGCAGACCGATGGCAACTTCGTCCTCTATACGACGACCACCCCGGTTGTCGGCAGCTCCCTCTGGTCGAGCAACACCTACGGGAATCAGGGCGCCTATCTGGCCATCCAGAACGATGGCAACCTCGTCGTCTATGCGAAGGACGGCATCACCCCGCTCTGGAACTCGAACACGGGAGGACACTGAAGGAACTGGCGGGCCACCGGAGCCTCCACCGGCACCTCACAGGTTCCGGTGGAGTCGCTCCTGGGCCTTCACGATGGCCGCGGTGCGGGTGGTCACCTCCAGCTTGGCGAACACGTTGCGCAGGTGCCACTTCGTCGTGGAGAGCGCCACGTTGGAGCGCTCGCTGATCTCCTGGTTGCTCAGCCCCTGCGCCAGCAGCTTGAGCATCTGGAGCTCTCGCTCCGTGAGCGGCTCGAGCGGCACGCTGGGCGGGTCCGCGAACTCCCGCGGCCCACTCTTCCCCGCCGACAGCACGTCCTGGAACCGCTCGGTGTAGCGAGAGGGTAGCACGTGGCTCAGCTTCCGCTGGGTGGCGGCCGCGACGATGATCTCCTGCAGCCCCGGCGTCTCGTCGAACACGCCCCGGTTGAAGCCGAACCGCTGCACCAGCGCCATGCCGCGGTTGAGCGCGGCGAACGCCGCCGAGGGGTCTCCGGCACGCCAGTGACACACCGCGATCGCCGCCAGCAGCGCGCTCTCCCGGGACACGTAGCCCACGTCATGGGCGCTGGCTCGCAATGTCTCCAGCAGCGCGTGCGCCTTGCAGTACCTCCCGCGCGCCATCAGCACCCACGCCTGCGCGAGCCCCAGCCGCTCCCAGGTCTCGTCGTAGAAGCGCCGCTCGCTCCACTCTCCGCGCCGCATGCGCTCGCCCAGGCCGAACTCCCGCGCCACCTCCCTCATGCGCTCCGGCGCCTGCTCCACCAGGGCGAGCCGGATCTTCTCGCCGCACACATGGGCGAGGAAGCGCGTCTGGTGACCGCACTCGAGGACGCTGTGGAGGTAGTCCAGCAGCTGCCAGGCCTCCGTGTACTTCCCGCGGATGGACTTGATTCGGACCAGCACGAGGTAGGCCATCGCGAAGGTCTCGAACGCGGGCGCCTGCGGCAGCAACGGCAGCACCTCGAGGCAGAGCGCCTCGGCCTCGTCGAGCCGGTTCTGCTCGTAGCGGGCGTTGGCCAGTGCCGTCGCCGCGTTCACCCACACCGGGTTGCGCCGGCCACGGTTCGCCTGCGCGAACGCCGCTTCACACCGCTCCGCCGCGTCCTTCATGTTGCCCTGCGCCCGGTCCGCCAGCGCGATGATGACGTCCGTGTAGCCGTTGATGAAGGGGCTGTTGAGCCCCTGCAGGGTCTCTCGCGCGCTCTGTGCGAGCCGGCGCATCGCATCGAACCTGTTCATCCGGAGCGCCTGGTAGGCCTTCGCCGCCAGCAGCGCGCCCGCCATGAAGACGTCCGAGTCCTCATCGCCCGACCACGCGTCCAGCTCGATGCCGGAGCCCTGGGCCGAGCCGGACAGGATGGCGTGCAACAGCGTGAGGCGCTCGAGCTGCTTCGACAGCCGCTCGCGATCCGGGCCGGAGTGCGCGGTCGCGAGGCGGTGCTGGGCATCCCGCAGCGCCGATGAGGCCCGCGCGTAACGCCGGGAGAGGATGAGGCACGCGATGTGCGCCACGCAGATCGCTGGCGAGCGGATGATCTCCTCCGCCGTCAGCTTCTCCGTCCAGTGCAGCACGGAGGCGATCTCCCCCTCGCGCATCCACGCCTCCGCGCAGCGCGCCGTGAGCTCGAGGCACCAGCTCCGGTCGCTGGAGGCGAACGCGTGCTTCAACGCCTCGTCCGGCCGCTGGTGCTCGGCGAACCACGCGCTCGCCGCCCGATGCAGCCAGGGGATGCGGTCGCCGAAGTCGCACGCGAGCTGGGTCCTCAGGAAGTCGAGGAACAGGGCGTGGTAGCGGTACCACTGACGCTGCGAGTCGAGCGGCTGGATGAAGAGCTGCGCCCGCTCGAGGTCCGCCAGCAACGCCGGACCCTGGGTGATGCCCAGGAGCGCGTTGCAGAGGTCCCCGTTGAGCTGGTCCACCACCGAGCTCAGCACCAGGAACTCGTGCACCTCCCGGCTCTGCTCGCGCAGCACCGCGTCCGCGAGGTACCGCGCCACGTCCAGGTTGGAGCCGATGGCCTTGCGCAGCGCGTCACCCACGTTCGTGTGCTCGCCCACCGACAGCAGCGCCAGCTTCACGCCGGCGACCCATCCCTCGGTGCGGGAGAGCAGGTACTCGACGTCATCGGGCGCGAGCTCGGCGTCACACAGGCGCTGTCCCAGCTCGCGGATGGCCTCTCCATCCAGGCTCAGGTCGCGGCTGTCGAGCGTCACCAGTTGCTCGGTGAGCTTCAGCTTCGCCAGGTCCAGCTCGGGCAGGCTGCGCGACGCGACGACCCAGTGGACGTGCGGCGGCGAGTGCTCGAGCAGGTACGAGAAGGCCCGCACCAGCGCGCGCTCGCGCAGCACGTGGAAGTCGTCGAGCACCACCACCAGCTCGCGTCCCAGGTTCCACAGGCTCCGCAGCACAACGGACATGGCGTGGTCGAGCGGAAGCTCCACCTGCGCGTCGAGCTGGCTCGCGATGTACGCGTCGAAGTCCGGAGCGGCCCGGCGAATCGCCCCCACCAGATACGAGAAGAACCGCTCGGGCGCGTTGTCCAGCTCGTCCAGCGACAGCCACGCGAACAGCCGCCGCGCGCGCGCTTCGTGGTACCACTGCGTCAGCAGCGTCGTCTTGCCCCAGCCGAGCGGCGCGGTCACCAGCACCAGCTTTCCGCCGGCGCCGCGGTCCATCTTCCGCAGCGGCGCGTCACGCGCCACCAGCACGGAGGTCGTCTGCGGCGGAGAGAGCTTCGTCGGCAGCAGGTGCGAGAGATGTTCGCCGAACGGTGCCGCATGCTCCGCGACGTCCGTCAGGAAGGGCGATGACGCACGACTCCTCGTTGCGGTTCGAAGGCTCGGCACTGGCACATCCCCCTACGGCTGATTGCAGAATCAATTAGAGCACGGATTACTTGCCTTTTCCCCTTCTTCCGCTGAAATGGAGTTTTACAGCCCTCATGATGCGGTGCATTGCGAGAAGGGCCGTCCTGCCCAGGACGCACTGCGTCAACGTGATCTTTCGCGAGCAGGTTGGGGTGTTTCCCCTCCCTTAGGTGGGGGCGATGTCACGGCGTCACTTGGTACTCCCCGTCCGTTGCGGTCTGGACTGCAACGCTTACCCCCGCCGAGGAGGTCCAACCATGGGTACCCAGCCAGTGGGCGCGAGCCCGAGCAGATGGCGCGCTCGAGCCGCTTCGTTGTGCGCCGCCGTGTCGATGTTGGTTTCGGTCAATGCCACCGCCCAGACGCCATCGTTCATCGAGTTCGATAGCGCGCACGTGCGTCCGATGGCCCTCTCGCCAGACGGGACGCGGCTCTTCGCCGTCAACACGCCCGACAATCGCCTGGAGGTCTTCTCGGTCTCCGCCTCCGGCCTCTCGCTCGTCGCCGAGGTGCCGGTCGGCCTCGAGCCGGTCTCCGTCGCCGCGCGTAGCAACACCGAGGTGTGGGTGGTCAATCACCTCTCGGACAGCATCAGCGTGGTGAGCCTGGAAGGGACTCCGCGCGTGGTGCGCACCCTGCTCGTCGGCGATGAGCCGCGCGACGTCGTGTTCGCTGGCACCCAGGGCTATGCGTTCATCACCACGGCGCACCGCGGCCAGCACCGCACCGACCCGTCCATCGCCTCCGTCCCCGGCGCGGGAGATCCGCAGCTCACCACGCCTGGCGTGGGCCGCGCGGATGTCTGGGTCTTCAACCCGGCCTCCCTGGGAACGACGCTGGGCGGCACGCCCGTGCGCATCGTGACGCTCTTCGGCGATACGCCACGTGGCCTCGCCGTCAGCCCGGACAAGAAGACGGTCTATGCGGCCATTGCCCAGTCCGGCAACCAGACGACGACCGTCAACATGGACAGCGTGTGCGACGGGTTCGAGAGCTCGGGCATGTGCCTCGTCTTCCCCGACACGTGGCCGTGGGGCAACAACCTCCTTCCGGGCGGCCAGCCCGGTCCGAAGACGAACGTCGCGGGCGCGAAGGCGCCCGAGACCGGCATGATCGTCAAGTGGAACGGCAGCAAAGGCCAGTGGGAGGACACGCTCGGCCGCAACTGGAACAACGGCGTGCGCCTGAACCTGCCCGACAAGGATGTCTTCGCCATCGACGCGGACAGCCTGCAGCAGAAGGCCTTCTACACGGGCGTGGGCACGAGCATCTTCAACCTGGCCACCAACCCGAAGACGGGCGTGGTGTACGCGTCCAACAGCGAAGCCAACAACCTCACGCGCTTCGAGGGCCCCGGCGTCTTCGGAGGCAGCACGGTGCAGGGCAACATCGCGAAGATGCGCATCACCGTCATCTCCGGAGGCTCCGTCTACCCCCGCCACCTCAACAAGCACATCGACTACTCGAAGCTGGCCAACTCCACCGGGTTCGATCCCACGGCCAAGAATCACAGCCTCTCCACCCCGACGGAGATGGTGATCTCGGGTGACGGCACGAAGCTGTACGTGGCCGCGTTCAGCTCGAACAAGGTCGGTGTCTTCGACACCGCGGCGCTGGAGGCCGACACCTTCAACCCGAAGACCGCGAGCGCCAACTACATCCCGGTGAGCGGCGGCGGCCCCAGCGGCCTGGTGCTGGACGAGGCGCGCAACCGTCTCTACGTGATGACCCGCTTCGACAACGCGGTGAAGGTCATCGACCTCGCCACCCGGAAGCAGGTGACCTCGGCCGCCCTCTACAATCCGGAGCCCGCCACCGTCGTGGAGGGCCGTCCCTTCCTGTACGACGCGAACTTCTCCTCCGCCAACGGCGAGGCGTCCTGCGCCAGTTGCCACATCTTCGGAGACAAGGACGAGCTCGCCTGGGATCTGGGCAACCCGGACGACGAGGTGTCCACCAACCCCATCGACAAGCGCCTCGCGACCGATCTGGCGATCGGCGCGTTCCAGGTGCTCACCGGTCACCCGAGCTCGCCCATCAACGGCACCGGCGACCAGCACGCCTTCCACCCGATGAAGGGGCCCATGACGACGCAGACCCTGCGCGGCATGGCGAACTCGGGCGCCATGCACTGGCGAGGCGACCGCTCGAACGGCTTCTTCGGCGTCAATTCGAACGCGGAGGACGTGTCGTTCAAGAACTTCATCGTGGCGTACGAGGGGCTGCTCGGCCGCGTCTCGATGCCGACCGAGGAGGAGATGAACAAGTTCACGGCCTTCCAGCTCCAGGTGCAGCTGCCGCCCAACCCCATCCGCAAGCTGGACAACTCGCTCACCACCGCCCAGCAGGCCGGCCGCGACTTCTACTTCGGCAGCCGTCGCGTGGACGGCCTGGCGATCGGCACGGACACCGGCTTCAACTGCAACGGCTGCCACACCATCGACGCCTCGCAGGGCTTCTACGGCACCGACGGCCGCTCGAGCTTCGAGGGAATCAGCCAGATCATGAAGATTCCCCACGTGCGGAACATGTACACGAAGGTCGGCATGTTCGGCTTCCCGGACAGCAGCTTCTTCCAGCACCCGGAGACGGGACAGCTGGGAGACCAGATCCGCGGCTTCGGCTTCACGCATGACGGCGCGGTGGACACCCTGTTCCGCTTCTTCAGCGCCATCGTGTTCTCCAACACCAGCGTCGGTGGGCCTCTGGTGGGCTTCCCGGGAGACACCGACCGCCGCAACGTGGAGGCCTTCATGCTGGCGGTGGACTCCGACCTGGCGCCCATCGTGGGCCAGCAGGTGACACTCACGTCGACGAACGCCGCCGCCGTCGGCTCGCGCATCGACCTGCTCGTCGCGCGCGCCCGGGCGCCGTTCGTGTCGAAGGCCCTGGGCGGCTCCACCTACGAGGCCGACCTGGTGGCGAAGACGGTCGTGGCCGGCAAGGCGAAGGGCTACCTCTACGACCGCGGCGCGGGGACGTGGAAGCCCGACGACGGCACCGCGAACATCACCACCACGACCCTCCGCGCGCTGGCGACCAAGGCGGGCCAGGAGGTGACCTTCACCGCGGTTCCGCCGGGCTCTGGCGTGCGCATCGCGCTCGACCGCAACCTGGACGGCAAGCTCGACGGCCAGTAGCCGGCGAGTGAGGCAGGCTCCCCTGCCCGTCATGCCCCGCCCCCGGACCTACCGGAGGCGGGGTTTCTGGAGATCCGAGGACGTCGGTACTTGCATGGACGCCACCGCATCATCCAGTCTCTCGTGCCTGACGCCACGCTGTTGCACCAACAGCGCGCCGCGCGTCCGAGGGGAAAAACCGTGAAGAAGTCGCTGAAGAAGTCGCCGATCCTCCAGTCCGAACCGTCCATGTTCATCAGGCGGTCGGGACATGGCCTGTCCGTGCTCGCCGTAGGGCTCGCCGCGCTGCTCTGCTGGGGCTGCGGGGGAGACACCGCCACGGAGGATGTGAAACCGCCAACGCCGGGAAGAGGCAACGTCTCTCGGCTGTCGGCCATCAATGTCGTGAACGCGCGGGCGTTGTTCGTCGCGGAGACGTCGACGGCCCACCAGCTCTCCAATGGCGACGCCGTACAGGCCCGCAAGCTGTTCAAGATCACGGAGAGCGGGGCGATCCAGGAAGTCACCTACCGGGACGAGGCGGGTCTCGAGGTGACGGACATCCAGACTCCGGTGGCTGTCTACAATGCCAGCCGCGACTACGTCATCGTCTGCTTCGGAAGTGACATCTACAACCTACAGGCCTGTTACCTCGTCGCGAAGGGTGATGGCACCGCCTTCTCGCTGGAGCTCGCGGGCTATCCCCTGCCCCAGCAGCAGAACTTCATCAACAGTCCAACCGTCACGTCGGACACCGCGGGCAATCTGTACTACCTGGCCAGGGACAACGACCAGGGCAGGGCCAGCTCCCCGGTCGTCCAGCTCATCCGCCTCGATGTGCAGGATCCTCTCGCCATCAAGAGAACGGTCCATACCCCCGTCGACGAGGAGGTGTTCGGCTTCGCGGTCGATCCGGCCGGCAACGTCCTCTACGCGGGCTATTCGCAGGGCGATGCTCGGGTCAAGGTCAGCCGGCTCAAGAAGTTGTCCGGCGGTTTCTTCAACCTGCCCGCGGGGATGACGTCCTACTGGGTCGACCTCGAAGGCCGGTTCGCCTACTGGTCGTTCGATGCGAAGCACATCCAGCGCCTCGGCATCGATGCGAACAACAACGTCTCCGTGGGTGACTATGGAACGACCGACATCTCGACCTACGCCTTCTCTCCCACGTCGAGCTATCAGATCCGCACCTCGAACCGGCTCCTGCTCGTGAGCACCTGGGACGCCAATGTCCAAGAGGTCTACAACCCTTCCGGGACGCCGCGCCGGGTGGAAGGACTCCCGCTCGCGATGGTGAAGCGTGTGGCCGAGACCGGTGATTCCTACTACCTGTCAGGAAACGACAAGAACGGCACCCCTCTGTTGATCAAGGTCGACGCCACGACGGATGCGGTCTCGAATCTGCTGCCCCCGGGCGAGTACGACGTCTCGGAGATGGCCGCGGCTCCCGATGGAGAGCTGACGTTCAACGCGCTCCGTATGAGCGACGGCGCCAGGATCATCGGACGGATCAGCCCCAGCGGTACCGTGTCGGTGCTCGACGCGACTCTCGACGCTCGCGTCATCGTCCTCGAGCCCATCCAGTAGATGGGGGGCCTGGACTGCTACTGAGAGGGGTCCTCTCTCCTCTCAGGGTTGCCCTCGCGCGCCATACTCCGCCAGCCCCTGCGCGCAGAGGTCGAAGGCCGTGGCGATGCTCGCGAGGGTTTCGGCGTGGCTCCTGCGCTTTCCCTCGGGCCACCCCGTCACGCCATAGCCCAGCCGTGTCAGCACGCCGATGATGCTCGCGACCACGCGTGGGGTCGGGTCGATGGCCGAGGCGCCCGTCTGTTCCGCGAGAATCCGCGCGAGCTGCTCCTCGGACTGGAGCGACATCTGGCGGATGCGGGCATGCACGCTCGGCGTGCTCTGCACGACCTTGCGGAAGGCGGCGCGCCGCTCGGCCGGAAGCGCATTCATCCGCTCCGCGACCGCCAGCGTGTGCCGGCGAACCACCGCGAGCACCGGCTCCCGGAGCTCCCTCTCGCGCACGGCCTGGATGAGCTCGGCCTCTATCTCCTCTCGGCCGTTGAGAACCAGGTCCTCCTTCGTCGCGAAGTAATTGAACACCGTCTTGTCCGACACGTTCGCCGCCGCCGCGATGTCCGCGACCGTCACCTCGTCGAAGCCACGCTCCGCGAACAGCCGGGTAGCCACCTCGGCGAGCAGCCGGCGCGTCTCTCGCTTCTTCCTCTCTCTCAGCCCTGGTTCGCTCGACATCCTCGTCCTCGGATTCGGAACCTACTTCCGCGGGCCCCACCCCGCAACGCGCTCGCCCCTGAACTTTCATTGACAGAAAATTTCTAGCGACTAGATATTTTTGTGTCTCCTCGAGGGCCCGCGGGCTCCCGGGGATGTCAGGAGCCCCCCATGAGCAAGGCATTGGTCTTCACCGAATACGGTCCCCCGGAGGTCCTCCACCTCATCGATACAGCCCCTCCCCTGCCCGGTGCCGGGAAGGTCCGGGTACGGGTCAAGGCCGCCGGAATCCAACCCTTCGACTGCCTCTTCCGGAGCGGCGCGATGCGCCAGCGGATGCCCGCGAAGTTCCCCCAGCGCCTCGGCAACGACTTCGCCGGCATCGTCGATGCCGTCGGGGAGGGTGTCACGGGATTCACCGTCGGCAGCGAGGTCCTCGGCTGGGCGGTGCTCGAGTCGTACGCCGAGCACGTGGTGGTGGGCGTCGAGCAGCTCGTCGGCAAACCCGCGGGCATGCCGTGGGCGGAGGCCGGGGCGCTCCCGGCCTCTGGGCAGACGGCCTCGACCGCGCTCGCGCAGCTCGGCGTTGGGGAGGGCGACACGGTGCTCATCCACGCCGCGGCGGGTGGCGTCGGGTCGCTCGCCGTGCAGCTCGCCAGGGCGCGGGGGGCGACCGTCATCGGCACCGCCAGGGAGAGGAACCACGACTACCTGCGTGGGCTGGGAGCCATCCCGGTGGTGTACGGCGACGGGCTCGTCGAGCGGGTGCGCGCCGTCGCGCCCCGGGGCGTGGACGCGGCCCTGGTGGCCGTCGGCTCCGAGGAAGCACTCCACGCATCGCTCGCGCTCGTGAAGGACAGGCAACGGCTCGGGACGATCGCGTTCCATCCGCTCGCGGACACGCTCGGCATCCGCCGGATCAGCTCCGAGCGCTCCGCCGCGAGACTCGCCGAGCTCGTGACGCTCCACACCGAGGGGAAGCTGCGGGTCCCCGTCCAGCGGACCTACACACTGGCGGAGGCCCCCGAGGCCCACCGGGAGATGGAGGGAGGGCACGTACGCGGAAAGCTGGTGTTCGTCCACATGTTCTGAGGATCCGGGCCGCCCCCACCGGCGCCGCCCTACTCCGCCTCCTCCTCGCGCGCCAGGCCGTACTTCCTCAGCTTGTCGTGCAGGGTGGCGCGGCCGATGTCCAGCAGCCGCGCCGCCTCGCTGCGGTTGCCGTGGGCCTCCTCCAGCGCGGCGACGATGAGGGCCCGCTCGTACGCCTCCACCTTCTCCTTGAGGCCCGCTCGCGGCGCTCCCTCGCGGTGCTCCTGCCCCGGCCCTCCCGGCAGCAGCGACAGGTCCAGCATCCCATCCGGGCTCATGGCCACCGCGCTCTCCAGCGCATTCTCCAGCTCGCGCACGTTGCCCGGCCACTTCCACGCCGTCAGCCGCGCCATCAGCTCCGGCGTCACCTGCACCGCCGGCACGTGGAAGCGCTCGGCGAAACGCGTGAGGAAGTGCTTCGCCAGCGCGGCGAGGTCCTCCGGCCGCTCCCGCAGCGGCGGCACGTGCAGGTTCACCACCTTCAGCCGGTAGAAGAGATCCTCCCGGAAGCGTCCCTCCTTCACCCGCTGCGCGAGGTCTCGGTGGGTGGCCGCCAGGATGCGGACGTCCACCGGCCAGGCCCGGTCCTCCCCCACCGGCCGCACCTCGCCCTCCTGTAGCACGCGCAGCAGCTTGGCCTGGGCGGCTGGGTCCAACTCGCCCACTTCGTCGAGCAGCAGCGTGCCGCCGTCCGCCTCGCGGAACAGGCCCTGCCGCGCGCGCACCGCTCCGGTGAAGGCCCCCCGGGTATGGCCGAACAGCTCCGCCTCGGCGAGCTCGGGGGTGAGGGCCGCGCAGTTGAAGCGCACGAAGGGCCGGTCCGCCCGGGCGGAGGCGCGAACCAGCGCCTCGGCGATGCGCTCCTTGCCCGTGCCGCTCTCGCCGGTGATGAGGACCGTCACGTCGCGCGGCCCCACCCGCTTCACCAGCAGCGCCAGCCGGCTCATCGCCGGCGAGACGAAGACGAGCGAGCGCAGCAGGTTCACCTCACTCGCCAGCCGCTCGTTCTCCGCCTCCAGCCGAAGGGTGCCCAGCGCCCGGCGCACCACCGCCAGCACGTCATCCACCTCGAAGGGCTTGCGGAAGTAGTCCAGCGCGCCGAGCTTCATGGCCTCCACCGCGTGCCGCTCGCTGCCGTGCGCGGTGATGAGGATGACGCGCGGGACGGGCGAGAGCGCGCGCCCCCGACGCAGCAACTCCATTCCGTCCACCTTCGGCATCCGCAGGTCGCTGATGACCAGGTCCACCGGGGGCTCGGCGGCCAGCCGCTGCAGCGCGGCCTCGCCGTCCCCCACCTCCTCCACCTCGAACCCGTCATCCTCGAGCAGCCCACGCAGCGTGTAGCGCACGCCCGCGTCGTCGTCCGCCACCAGCACTCGCGCCTTCATGCCATGGCCTCCGTCCTCGACTGCTGAGGCGGCAGCTTCGCGGGCAGCACCAGTTCGGCCACGCAGCCGCCGCCCTCGCGCGGGTGGAGCTCCAGTTCGCCGCCGTGCTGCCGCGCCAGCGCTCGCGCCAGGGCCAGCCCCAGCCCGTTGCCCTGGAGTTTCGTGGTGACGCCCGGCTCGAAGACACGCCCGCGCACCTCGGGCGCGATCCCCGGCCCCTGGTCGCGCACCTCCACCCGTCCGCCGCCCTCGGGCACGGACAGCACCACCAGCTCCACCGTGCTCCCGCGAGGGGCGGCCTCCAGTGCGTTCTGCACCAGGTTGATGAGCACCTGCGTCACCTTGCGCGGATCGCACCAGACGGCCACCGGCCGCTCGGCGAAGAGGCGCAGACCCACGCCCCGCTCGCCCGCCATGCCCTCGTGCAGCTCCACCACCTGCCGGCACAACGCCTCCAGCGAGGTGCGCTGCTCGTTGAGCGGGAGCAGGGGCCGGGAGAAGTTGAGGAAGCCCTCCAGAATCTCCTGCATCCGGTCCACCTCGCGCCGCAGCACCGCCAGACGCTCGGCTGGCTTGCCCTCCACGTCCCGCGCCACCATGGTGGCCAGGCCCTTCACGCTGGCCAGCGGATTCTTCAGCTCGTGGGCAATCTCCCCGCTGAGCCGGGTGAGCGTGTCGATGGCCTCGGTGTGGATGCGCAGCGTCTCGTCGCGCGCGGCCAGCGCGTCCTTCACCATGCCCTGGAAGATGCCCCGCAGGATGGAGCCACCGCCGGCGGAATACGCCACCAGCACGCTCAGCACCGTCACGTGGGACAGCAGCAGGGCGTTATTGTGCCCGGCCCGTGCACCGCCCCCGTAGAGCTGCGGCAGCAGGTCCGGCACCACCCCGGTGATGGAGACCGCGGCCAGCCCCCACAGCGTCGCCACATACAAGAGCGCGAGAACCCACGCACCTCGAGTGGTGGTGAAGAGGGTGGTGAAGAAGCTCACGAGGAGCAGCGCCGGCGTGAGCGGTCCCTCGAGCCCGCCCGTCACCAGGAGCATGCCCCAATGAAACGGGAGGCCGACGCCGATGAAGGAGGTGAACTTGAGTTTCTGGCGCGGCGTGCGGCGCAGGTAGTGGTGAATCTCGATGCCGTCGATCACCAACCAGAGTCCCAGCATCCCCCCGAGCAGCCACTTGCGCCAGACCGCCGGCTCTTGCACGAGGAAATAGAAGAGGAGGAGGAGGGACGGCGGCGTCATGTAGATGCGGATGCGCGCCATGCGCATGAATTGGCGGGCGAAGGCCTCGCGCTGCACCTGCTCGAGGCCGCTCGGTGGCGGGGAGGCGGGGGAGGGTTTCACGGCGTCTCCTCGGGGGGCGGACTCCTTCATCCTACGTCCGAGCTGCAAGCCGGATGCACGCCCTTCGTGATCCCTCGCCCAGACGGGCCCGCCAGCCCCCACGGGGGGCACTGTCCGGAAACCCGGCACCCCGCCCCCTGGGAGTGACGGAGGTCCGGACAGCCAGCCCCCCTCACCCCGCCTCCTTTCAGGAGGGAGAGGGGCATTGGCATGGGAGGTGCTCATGGGGTCGCCCAGGTCGCCGGCGATGGTGCGCTGGCCAGCCTTGGAGCACTCCATGAGCACGCAGAATCCGGAAGAACAAATTCAAGATTTCGGTCGTCGATCATTCCTGGCGGCCACGACCGCCCTCGGCCTCGCAGCCCTGGCCCCTGGCGCCGCTTTCGCCCGGTCCGGGTCGTCCGCTGGATCGGTCAGGTTCGCGTCGCTAGACGAATGGATCGCCCGCGAGGCGCTCCCGTTTTCGTTGGACAAAAGTTTCGGCGCCGCCGTCGACCGGATGATGTCCCGTCTCGGCGATCAGGTTTCGCTTCTCGGTTTTGGCGAGGCTCTGCACGGTGGCGAAGAATTCCTGCTCCTCCGCAATCGCCTGTTCCAGCGGCTCGTCGAAGCCCATGGCTTCAGCGCCATCACGCTCGAGACCAACTACATGCGCGCGCGGCTCGTCGACGACTATGTCGCAGGCCGCGGATCGGCGACTTACGAGGCCATCGAAGACAAGGGTTTCAGCTACGGCTCCGGGAAATATGCCGCCAATCGCGAACTCGTGGAGTGGATGAAGCGCTACAATTCCGATCCGGCGAATGCGGTGAAGCTCAGCCTCTATGGGACCGTTCCGTCGGAAGGCGAGGCGACGGAAAGTCCGCGGCAGGCGCTCGAATTCGCGCTCGCCTATCTGAGATCGGTCGACCCGGTGACCGCCGCCAGGCACAAGACCATCATGGAGCCGCTGCTGGGCGCGGACGCGGACTGGGAAGACTCGGCCGCCGTCGTCCACAAGGAGATCCTGACGCGGATTTTGGGCGGCGACACCGCGCAGCAGATTGTGGGCAGAGACGCGCCGGCCGGCGCCAACGATGCGGGGAAGTTCGGCCTTTCGCCCAGGGCTTCGGCGCTTCGGGTGGCGACGGAAGAGCTCGCCTCCGAACTCAGCGTGCGCCGCCCGGAGCTTGTGGCCAAAAGCGATCGCGAATCCTTTGGAGAGGCGCTGCAGCACGTCACCGTCGCCCAGCATCTTCTCGCCATTCACGCGGCACTGGCGCGGCGAGAGTCGCTCGACAACCTTGTCGGCATGCGCGACGCGATGGCCGCTGAGTATCTCGTCCACATCTCCGAGCGCGAAAAGACGCGTGGAAAGGTGTTGGTCTACCTGCACAGCGCCCATCTTCGGCGGACCAGGACGAAGCTGCCCTGGTATGAATTCTGGCCGACGGGTGCGCATCTCGACCAGCTGTTCGGCGCGCGTTTCGCCGTGATCGGGGGAGCCCTGGGGACGTCCGAGGCCAACCTCATCGGCGCGCCCGAGGCCGGCAGCATCGAGGCGCGGTTGATGGCGCGGCAGTCGGATTGCTTCATTCCGGCCCATCGCGGCAAAGGACTCTATAAGGGCGCGGTGCCTCCGATACGGACCCGCAGCAAGCATCCCCTTGTCCCCTATGAGCCGCTGACCCCGGAAAGCGTCGCGGACTTCGACATGATCGCATTCCTGCGCTCCGCCACCTACACGCGCGGTGCGGCAAAGTTGCCGGGCTGACCACCACCGTCGAGCGACGACAGCCAATCCGGTCCAGGGGCCTGCGATCCACGTGCAGGGCTTGGAGAGGTAGCACAGAAGCCGCTGTGGACGCCCGGGACTGAGCACCTCTACCACGCGATGACGTATGGCAATCTCTGCCCATACCTGGTGCCACTCTCAGGGCTGGGCGCCCGCGGTATTCCCCAGCGCTTTCAGGTGTTCGACCGCGTTGCCGTTTTTCGGGTTCAGTTCCAGTGAGCGCCGGTAGTTGCGGATCGCCTGGTCACGGTCCCCCGTCTTTTCCTGCGCTTCGGCCAGGCTGTCGAACAGGTTCGCGTTGTCCGGATAGATGTGGATGCCGAGCTTGAAGATCTCCACTGCATCCTTGCCTCGGCCGCCGCGCAGCAACTGGTAGCCCCATGTGTTGATCTGCGAGTCCTCGAGCCGGAAGGTTTCGGACTTCGCATGCAGCGCGTCGTAGGTGGGAATGGCCCGCGCGAAGCCTTCCTTGCCCAGCGTGCGCACGAACGTTTCCAGTGTGGGTGGCGTGTCGTCGCCGCGGCGCACGTCGAGCGTCAGCATGTGGCGTGGTACCTTGTTCGCGGCGGCGGAATTGTTCATGAAGGTGCGCGCGGCCGTATCGTTCTTCAGATAGGCATCGAGGAACTGATGGACGTAGCGCGCCGTCCAGCTGTGCGCGAGCGCCACCTCATCGCGCGAATACTCCTCGAACTCGCGCTCCGGCGCGAAGCGCAGGTGAATCGAGGAGAAGTCCGGGTGTGTCATCGGATGCATCGTCACGATGTACACATCCGAATACTTCATCTGGTTCATCAGGTTGAAGCGGGTGTCGATCTGGCGCTGGTTGATGCTTTCGAGCGTGTCGGGGCGCCGCGCGACGTACAGCAGCGGCACCGCCAGACGCGCTGGCGTTACGTATTTCGCGGCGTCCTTGCCGCCGTTGACGAATTCGGGGAAGCCGCGCAGCGAGCCGTCCAGGCTGACCAGTGCGCCGATGCGGTCGTCCCTGGCTGCCGCCAGTACGTTCGCAAGTCCGCCCCAGCTGAAGCCGACGACGGCAATGCGGTTCATGTCCGCCTGCGGCATGGCCTGGGCGGTCGCGATCAGGAATGCGATATCGGCCGCCTGCGCTTCCAGGCCCTCCAGGTCGATCGTCATCGAGCGCGTGCGCGCTCCCAGCGAGGCGCTGGACAGCACGACGTAGCCCTGGCTCGCGAGATATTCGCACAGGTCCACGTTCTCGGCGGCGCTGGCGCTGAAGCTCGGCGCGTAGATCACGACCGGATATTTGCCTGGCAGTGCCGGGGCATCGCGCACCGCCCACATCGGCTTCGCGATTGCGCCATGCGACGGGTCGGCGCCCTGGCTCGCGAGCCAGATGTCGGTTGCGTTGCGCACCGCCTGCGCGTCGGCCGTGAAGTTCTCCTCGGTCGCGATCGTCTCCATGTACTGGCGGTAGGTGACGGGTTTGCCCTGGCGCCGCGTGGGGTACCAGCCCAGCACCTGCATCGGACGCGCACGCTCACCCTGGGTGGCCGCACCCGTGATCGGGTCCACGCGCAGCTTGTACACGCGCGAGTAGTCGTACATCTGGCGGACCGTCAGGCCGACGCCGTGCGGGCCCTGCACGTTCGAAAACGCAAAATCGGCGGCGGCGCTGGTGGCGCTCGCCAACAGGATGATCAGCGCTGCGAGGAGTCGGGACATGTTGGCAGGGCAGTATAAGAAACCTGGGCTGCGCACAACGGGTCTGAGCCTGCCCCGATGCGGACCCCTTCAGCCTACCTCCGGGCAAGCCGGATGCCCGCCCTCCGTGCCCCCTCGCCCAGATGGGCCCGCTCGCTCGTACGGGAGCGCTGTTCGGAAACCCGGCACCCCGTCCCCCTGGGAGTGACGAAGGTCCGGACAGCCAGCCCCCTCACCCCGTCTCTTTCAGGAGGGAGAGGGGCATTGGCATGGGAGGTGCTCATGGGGTCGCCCAGGTCGCCAGCGACGGTGCGCTGGCCAGCCGTCCTGGAGCACTCGATGTGGCCCCTCTTCCGCATTGCCCTTCGCAACGTTGCCCGTAACCGCCGCCGTACCCTCATCACCCTCGCGGCCCTCATGGTGGGCGTCGGGGCAGCCGTGCTCACCCGCGCCATGATGAACGGGCTGCAGCGGGCCATGGTGACGAACATCACCTCCAGCGCCACCGGAGCCTTGCAGGTGCACCGGGCGGGCTACCTGGACAACGTCCTCTCCACCCCGCTGACCATGGACTTCGCCATCGACGAGGCCTTCCTCGCACAGGTGCGCGCCGTCGAGGGCGTCAAGGCGGTGTCCCCGCGCATCCAGTTCGCCGGCTCCCTCGGCGCCAACGACGAGAGCCTCTTCCTCGCCGCCACCGCCATGGATCCCACCGCCGAGAGCGCGGTGTGCCCCAACCGCGCGAGCACCTTCGCGCCGGGCTCTCGCTTCGACTCCCCCGACGGCATCCTGCTCGCCGAGACGGTCGCCAACGCGCTCGGCACACAACAGGGCGGCGAGGCGGTGTTCCTCGCCCCGGATCGCGACGGCACCCTCAACGGCGAGCTGGTGCACGTCACCGGCGCCACCCGCTCGGTCATGCCCGACGAGCCGAAGACGGCCGTGGTTCCGCTGGCGCTCGCCCAGCGTCTGCTGCGCATGGAGGGGCGCGCCACCGAGCTCGCCGTGGCGGTGCACCGGCTGGAGGAGGCGCCCCAGGTGGCCGCCCGCCTGCGCGAGGCGCTCGGCCCCGACTACGAGGTCCACACCTGGGACGACATCCTCGTCCAGGTGAAGGAGGGCAAGGCGCGCGATGACGCCTCCATGGGCCTCATCGCCGCCGTCTTCCTGGTCCTGATGCTGCTCGGTGTGGCCAACACCCTGTTGATGAGCGCGATCGAGCGCACGCGCGAGATCGGCACCATGATGGCGGTGGGCCTCCGGCGCGGGAAGGTGATGGGCCTCTTCCTCGCGGAGGCGGTGGTCCTGGGCGCGACGGGGGCCACGCTGGGCGCGTTGCTCGGCGCCGGCCTCAGCGCGTGGCTGAACCACCGCGGCATCATCTTCACCGCTCCCACCATCAGCGTCCCCTTCGACATCCGCCCCTACGTGGACGTGGGCTACCTGGTGCGCATCGTCCTGCTCGCCACCGCCGGCGCGGCCGTCTTCTCCCTCTACCCCGCCTGGCGCGCCAGCCGCCTGCGCCCCGTCGAGGCGCTCGCCGGCCGCTGACCCACCCCACCCTGGAGACCCCCATGACTCCGCTCCTGATGCTCGCCGTGCGCAACGTGGCCCGCAGCAAGGCCCGAAGCGCCCTCACCACCGGCGCCGTTACCTTCGGCATCCTGATGACGCTGCTGATCGGCGCCTTCATCCACGGCACGCAGCGCTACCTCATCGATGAAACGGTGAAGTCCTCCGTGGGCGCCCTGCAGGTGCACCACAAGGGCTACTTCGAGCAGCGCGACCGCCAGCCGCTCAAGCTGGACCTCGAGGAGGGGGGCGCCCTGGAGGACGCCATGCGCCGCGTTCCCGGCGTGGCCGCCGTCACCCCGCGGCTCGTCTTCTCCGGCCTGGTGAGCAACGGCAGCTCCGCCACCATCTTCATGGCCCAGGGCATCGACCCGGAGCGCGAGAAGCAGGTACTGCCTCGGGCCACCCAGCAGGTGCGCGGCACCCGCCTCTCCGCCGACACACCCCGCGGCGCCCTGATGAGCGGCGAGCTGGCCACGGCCCTCGGTGCCAGGCCGGGCGCCACCCTCACCCTGCAGGCCACCACGAAGGGGGGAAAGGAGAACGTCCTGGACGTGGACGTGGCCGGCACGCTGTCGGGCAGCGTGCTCGCCCTGAGCAAGCGCGTCCTCTACGTGCCCCTCCCCTTCGCGCAGGAGCTGCTG
Organism: Archangium violaceum; assembly: GCF_016887565.1. Classification (NCBI taxonomy): domain Bacteria; kingdom Pseudomonadati; phylum Myxococcota; class Myxococcia; order Myxococcales; family Archangiaceae; genus Archangium; species Archangium violaceum. The sequence goes on along the minus strand of NZ_CP069396.1, from coordinate 5,969,828 downwards.
CGCATGCGGGGCCGCGCCACCGAGTACGTGGTGGCCGTGGAGGAGGGCGCGGACGTGGACCAGGTGGCCGCCGGTCTGCGCGCGGCGCTCGGTGCGGACTACGAGGTGCGCACCTGGCGCGAGCTGCAACCCGCCGTGGGCGAGACCCTCCGCATCCAGGGCACCATCCTGCTGTTCATCGGCACGCTCTTCCTCATCATCGCCATCTTCGGCGTGGCCAACACGCTGCTGATGAGCGTGCTGGAGCGCACCCGCGAGATTGGAACCATGATGGCGGTGGGCGTGCGGCGCGGGAGGATTGCCCTCCTCTTCGTCCTGGAGGCCGTGGTGCAGGCGCTGCTCGGCGCCGCGCTCGGCGTGGGGGGGGCCTACGGACTGGTGGCCCTCGCGGTGGCGAGGGGCGGACTCACCATCCCCATCGACAAGACGCAGGCCTTCACGCTGCTCCCCGAGGTGGCCGGCTACCAGGTGGCCATCGCGGTGGTGGCCACCACCGTGGGCGCCAGCCTCGCCGCCGTCTCGCCCGCCCTGCGCGCCGCGCGCCTGCGCCCCGTGGAGGCTCTGCGCGGAGCGTGACGTTTCCCCACCCGGATTTCCCGAGGAACAAAACCATGAAGACCCATTGGAAACTGCTGTCCCTGCTCGTCCTGCTGCCCCTGGCCGCCAGCGCGGCCACCCCGAGCGCCGAGGAGCTCCTCCAGAAGTACGACGCCATCATGGCGCCCCTCAACTTCGAGGCCACCATGACGATGGTGGCCCACCGCGATGACGGCTCCACCCGCGCCTACAAGATGCGGATGCTCAAGGCCGGCGACAACAAGGCCCGCATCTGGTTCCAGGAGCCGGCCGCCGCGCGTGGGCAGGAGATTCTGAGCCAGGGCGACAACGCCTGGCTGTACATGCCCAACCTCAAGCGCTCGGTGCGCATGGCCAACCGCGACTCCTTCCAGGGCGGTGACTTCAACAACGCCGACGTCCTGCGCACCCACTACGCCCGCGACTACTCCGCCCAGGTGGTGGAGGACCCGTCCATGCCGGAGGCGTACCTGCTCGAGCTCGAGGCGAAGACGGAGGACGCCGGCTACGACCGCATCAAGCTGTGGGTGGCGAAGAAGGACACCCTGCCCCTCAAGGGCGAGTTCTACACCGCGAGCGGCAAGATGCTGCGCGCCGCCGAGTTCCTCGAGGTGAAGAGCTTCGACGGATTCAGGCGCCCCTCGCGCGTGGTGATGAAGAACATGATCGCCATCAAGCGCTTCAGCGAGCTGACCGTCGACTCCTTCGACGCGCGCGTGCGGCCCGCCGCCGGCCGCTTCGTCCTCGACGATCTCGGCCGCTGACCCCTCCCCTCTCGCTCTCCCGGAGTCCCACCATGAACCCCCTGCTCACCTTGCTGCTGCTGGCCGCCGTTCCCCAGGAGGCGGAGGCCGCCCCGGTGGAGGCGCCGGAGGCGAAGCTCGAAGCCACCACCACGGGCTATCTGGACACGCGCTTCACCGGGTCGCACGTGTCCCCCGGGGGCCTGGTGCCCGCCACCGGAGTGCCCGCGCTGACCCACCTCAGCGAGGGCAACATGCAGGTGAAGCTGCGCTACGGCCCGCGGCTGTCGGCCGGCGCGGACCTGTCCCTCTTCTGGCAGTGGGCGGGCCTCTTCCGAGGCGTGGACACGCAGGGCGAGGAGGTGGCGCTGGCCGAGCAGGACGTGCCGCTCTACCGGCCCTCCGCCGTGGTGAGCGAGCTGTTCGCCGCCTGGGAGGCCACGCCCCACCTGAACCTCACCCTGGGCAAGAAGCGCGTGGTGTGGGGCAGCGGCATGGCCTTCAACCCCACGGACCTGCTCAACCCGCCCAAGGACCCCACCGACCCGGCCGGGCAGCGCGCGGGCGCGTGGCTCGCGCGGGTGGAGCTGCCCTTCGAGCACTTCAGCGTGTCCCTGGTGGGCGCGGCGAAGGTGCTGCGCCAGTACGCGGGCCTGCCCACCTCGCTGCTCGTCTACCCGGACTACCCCACCGCCGAGGCGGTTCGGAACCCGGCGCTGGACGACCGCGACGAGGAGGCCCACTGGGCCGCGGCCGCGCGCCTCTACGCCCTGGTGGCGGACACGGACGTCACACTCACCTACCACTTCACCCACCTCTACAACGATGCCTTCCGGGAGAAGAGCCGGGTGGGACTTTCCCTCTCGCGCGTCTTCGATGCCACCGAGGTGCACCTGGAGGCGCTGGTGCAGGCGGGCTCCTCCCGGATGTACGCGGCCCCTGCCTGCACACCGAGCCCCGAGGCCCTCCTCGGGTGCACGCTGTCCGGCACCCCGCCCCTGTCCCTCACGCACGTGGACGACCGCGGCATGCGCGCCAAGGTGCTGGTGGGAGCCCGCTATCTCTTCGAGGACAACGCCACGCTGTCGGCCGAGTACTACTTCAACGGAGAGGGCTACAGCGCCCGCGAGTTCGCCGACTACGTGGGGCTGCTGGGCCAGGGACGGCGGCTGCTGGCGCGGCTCACGCCCGAGCAGGCCGAGGCGCTCACCGCCCGCCTCGGCCCCACCGGCGCCGCCACGGACCCCGGCTCGCCGCAGAAGTTCACCTTCGAGCCGCTGCGCCGCCACTACCTCTTCCTGCAGTACAGCAAGCCCCAGGTGGCGGACGACTTCGTCCTCGGCGCCTCGGCGGTGGTGAACCTCGGAGACCTCTCCGGCCAGCTCATCCCGCAGGTGTCCTGGAGCGCGCGCGAGTGGCTCACCCTCTCCGGCTCTGTCTTCATCCCCCTGCCCGGCGTGAAGTCCCTTGCCGCCGAGGTGGCCGGCGAGCGCATCACCGAAGGAAGCCTCTCCGCCGCCGACTGGCGCGCCCTGCTGAGCGCGCGCCTCTTCTTCTGACCCGCATTCCCCCCAAGGAACCAACCATGGCCCTCATTCAACTGAAGAACATCCACAAGGCATACAACCTGGGAAAGACCACCGTCACCGCGCTGCGCGGCGTGGACCTCGAGGTGCAGAGCGGCGAGTTCACCGTGGTGATGGGTCCCTCCGGCTCCGGCAAGACGACGCTGCTCAACATCATCGGACTGCTCGACCGTGCCTCCTCCGGCTCCTATCTGCTGGAGGGCGAGGAGGTGGGGGACCGCGACTTCAACGACCTGGCCGGGCTGCGCAACCGGAAGATCGGCTTCATCTTCCAGGCCTTCAACCTCATCCCCGTGCTGAACGTGCTGGAGAACATCGAGTTCCCCTGCCTCATCGGTGGCGAGTCGAGGCGGACGCTGCGCGAGCGCGCCGAGCGCGTGGCCGCGGACGTGGGGTTGTCGCGGTTCCTGCACCACCGCCCGGACGAGCTGTCCGGCGGCCAGCGGCAGCGCGTGGCCATCGCACGGGCACTCGTCACCCAGCCGCAGCTGGTGCTCGCCGACGAGCCCACCGCGAACCTGGACTCCGCCACCAGCGAGCAGATTCTGGACCTGATGGAGGAGCTCAACCGCACCCGCCGCGTCACCTTCCTCTTCTCCACGCATGACCCACGGGTGATGCGCCGCGCCCGCCGGGTGGTGCGGATTGCCGATGGGGTGCTGGTGGACGGCACCGCCGAGGCACGGCACGAGACACGGGCGCTGGAGATGGCCTGACCGTGCGGAGCGAAGCGGAGACACGCCCCGTGCCCGTTGACGCACTCCCGGCCTCGCAACGCGGATCAATCAGGGCGTGCGGATCGCTGGCAGGGTCACGCTGCCCATGCCGTTGCCGAGGAAGAAGCTCGGGTGGGCAGGCTGGTTGTAACCCATGTTCTGACCGGCAACCTGCGCACGGTACTGCGGATCGTGCATCAGCGTCGGGATGCGGTAGCTGGTTTCCACCGGGGTGGTGAAGAGCAGCAGGGCGGTACTATCGCTGTTGCGCAGCACGACCTCTTCGCGCCAGTCACCGAGGATGTCGGCGGCGATCACCGGGTTGGCCTTGGTGCTGTTGTTGGACGCGGCGTCATAAGCCGAAGCGGTGAGCAGGCGGGTCAGGCTCAGGGAGCTGGGCACCCATTTGTCGATGTTCACGCCGTCGAGCAGTTCGCGCGAGAGGTCGCCATCCCACCACACGGCCATGTTCACGCTGCTCGGGCGCCTGGTCGAGGAGATCTGCACGCCAGAAGCGCTCATCAACACCCAACCGGCGCTGCTCCAGCACTCCTCTCCCGGATCGGCCGGGTCGATATCCGCGCACATGCCGCGGCCGACGTCTGCACCCGAACCGTAGCCCCACAGGATGGTACCGGTGGCGGCATCATGCATTTCCATGCCGCGACCGCTGCCGTACCTGGCCGGATCCTCGTGCACCATGAAGACCTGCTTGCCGTTGCGGTTCGGGTTGAGTGCGCCGACATGCAGCGCATCGCCGTGGCCGAGGCCGGTGCGGTAGAGCAGGCTCCCGTCGCTGTTGAGCGTGGCGGCGCCGTAGATGATGTCGTCCTTGCCGTCGTTGTTCACATCGGCAACGCTGAACCAGTGCGCGCCTTCGCCGTAGGCGCCCGAACCAGAGGTCGGGCTGTCGTGGAGCCAGCGCTGGGTCAGCTTGCCGTCACGCCAGTCCCAGGCCACGATCACCGCGCGGGTGTAGTAGCCGCGAGAGAACACGGCGGAGGGCCGGGTGCCGTCGAGATAGGCCACGCCGGCGAGGAAGCGGTCCACGCGGTTGCCGTAGCTGTCGCCCCATTTTGACACGGTGCCACGCGCGGGCAGGTAGTCGGTGGTGGCCATGGCGGCACCGGTGGCACCGTTGAAGACGGTCAGGTATTCCGGGCCGGAGAGGATGTAGCCGGAGCTGTTGCGGTAGTCGGCCGAGCTGGAGCCGATCACCGTGCCCTTGCCGTCGACGGTGCCGTCGGCGGTCTTGATCATCACTTCGGCCTTGCCGTCTCCGTCGAGGTCATACACGACCATCGAGGTGTAGTGTGCGCCAGCGCGGATGTTCTTGCCCGGATGGATGCGCCACAGGCGTTTGCCGTTGAGCTTGTAGGCATCGATGTAGGTGTTGCCGGTGTAGCCAGACTGGGAGTTGTCCTTGGCATTGGTCGGCTGCCACTTGAGCACGAGCTCGTATTCGCCATCGCCGTCGAGATCGGCCACCGAGCCGTCATTGGCTTCGTAGGTGTAGGCCACACCGTCGGGCGTGGTGCCGCCGGCGGGCTTGTGGAGAGCGATCTTGAGGTAGGGGTTGGCCAGCACCGTGGCGCTGCTGCCGGACTGCTCGACACCGTTGAGAACCGGCTTGACGGTGTAGGTCGAGCTGGTGGTGCCCACCGTGTCGGTGTAGTTGGTGCCGCCGGTGAGCACACTGCTGTTGAGCCTGGTGGTATCGCGGTAGACGTTGAAGCCGATGCCCGAGGGATCGGTGCCGAGCAGACGCCAGCTCACCAGCATGCCTCTGGCCGCCGGGACGGCGACCACGCCGCGGCCGAGTTTCTCGACGTATTTGCCGTTGGCCGCCTGGGCCCCGGAAACCAGCAGCATGACGGCCAGGCCGCCGAACAGTTTGCTACGCATGGTGCCTCCTCGATCTCGAATCCGTCCAGAGGCCCTTTGACCGGGGCTTCCAGTGTTTGTGAAAAAACCATACGCAAAGCCGTTAAACTTGTAATGCACGACTTCTATGCAAGTCCGAGGATTACGTCAAGAGAGGGGGGCAGAAAACGAGGCCAGAGTGGCTTGACAAACACCAGAAAACCACGGATTGTGAGCGCTAACATGGAAATCCAGAGCCTCGTTGGAAGACTTTCCGCTCTTGCGCTCCTGGTGGGCGCCGGTTGTGCTGCCCCTGAGAACTCGGAGGAAGAGGAGGTCACGTCAGCTTCCCTCCAATCACCCAGCCTGGCTTCCGGGAGCACCGCCCCGCTCGTCAGCGCTGCGAGTGGCAAGTGTGTGGGAGTCAAAGGCTCGAGCACGGCAGACAGCGCTCTTCTCGAGCTTCAAACCTGCTCCGGTTCCACGTTCCAGCAGTGGACCGTGACTCAGGAATCCTCCGGCTACTTCAGCTTCAAGAATGTCGGCAGTGGAAAGTGCGTTGACGTGACCGGGTTCTCGACCTCCGCGGGAACTCAGCTGCAGCAGTACAACTGCAGCGGCAACGACAATCAGAAATGGACCCTCACCGATCAGAGCGGAGGCTCAGTGAGCATCGTCTCGAAACTGAGCGGGCTCGCGATGGACGTGAAGGATTCTCAGACCGCTGACGGAACCGCGATCATCCAGCATTACTGGAATGGGACCCCAAACCAACTGTGGAAGCAGAGCGCAGGCTCCGGAAGCTCCTCGGCGCCGGTCGGCTTCGGTGCGTCTGTCACCGGCGGCCAGGGCGGGACCGTGGTCACGGTGAGCACGCCGGCACAGCTGAAAGCGGCGCTCTGCGGCTCGGAGGTGAACGGAGTCTGCCAGGATACGACCCGGCGAATCGTGCAGCTCAGTACCGTCATCGACTTCCGCGGCACTGAAGGCACGAAGACGAGCCTCGGGTGCACGTACTCGCACAACAACTGTTCGGTGAACGGCAAGTACGAAAGGATCCTCAACTTCTCGAGCTATTGCTCGGGCAGGTCTACCTACAACATCACCTACGATGCGGCCGGACAGACGCCCCTCCTGGTGGGTTCCAACAAGACCCTCATCGGGATCGGCGCGAACGCTGGTATCAAGGGCAAGGGCTTGATCGTCAAGGGAGGAACCTCCAACGTCATCATCCGCAATCTCTCGATCACGGACATCAACGAGGGAATCATCTGGGCTGGCGATGCGATCACCCTGGACAATGCCAGCAGGGTCTGGATCGACCACGATTATTTCGCGCGAATCGGGCGTCAGATGATCGTGACGGGTTGGGGAACGGCGCAGAACGTCACCATCTCCAACAACTTCTTCGACGGAACGACGGACTATGGCCACTACTGCAACGGCAAGCACTACTGGGTGATGCTCCTGGTCGGGGAGAATCAAACCATCACGTTGGCCGGGAACAAGATCTACAACACTTCCGGCAGGTCGCCGGAGCTGGGCAAGCAGTCGTCGGCCGCGAGCGGCGGAACGGTGCACATCGTCAACAACTACTACGATGGCAACTACTACATGGGAATTGGTGCGAGCGATGACGTGGTTTCGCTCATCGAAGGCAACTATTTCTCGACGGCCTCGTACTTCTTTCCCATCTTCCAATCCAGTACGAACAAGGTCTTCGCCCCGCTCGATTCAAACCTGTCGACGGCGAATGGCAGTTGCAAGTCCGCCTTGGGCCGCAATTGCGCGGCCAACTACGCCACCAACTCGACGGGGGACTTCCAGCTGAACTCGTCGGTGATCTCCGCGATCAATGCGTCGTCAACACTGCGCGGTGCGCTTGGGTCCGTGGTTCCGAGCGGCTACTCCTCCGTCCCCAGCCACAAGGTGGGTCCACAGGCCGATCCAAACAAGTGACCCTCCCAGGGCGCTCATGGCCCCATCCTATTCACGAGGCGGCTGCTGCCCGGGCACGCGGCGCCGACCAGGCGTCGAGGAAGGAGCGCAGGGCGGCCGCGAAGGGCTCCGGCCGCTCGAAGAACGGGAAGTGCGAGCCCCCCTCCTCGGCGGTGAAGGTGCGCAGCTGGGCACCGGGGATTTGCTCGGCGCTCCACTTCTGCGATGCCGGGTTGACGTGGCTGACCTCGCCGGCGATCACCAGAGTCGGCACGTCGATGCGTGGCAACACGTCACGCCAGTCCTGCATGATGTGATCCAGCAGCAGCCGTGAGCCAAAGCCGCCGTCGAGCTTGAGGTTCTCCTGGTAGAGCCACGCCAGGTCCTCGTCGGAGATCTGCCTGGTGAGCATGGAGACGAGGAAGTTGTGCCGCACGGCCGCCGCGTCGGGACCGACAACACCCTTGCAGAAGGCCTCGGCACCGGGGAAGTCCAGGATGGCACCCACTTCAGTCGCCTCGGTCTTGTTCAACCAGGGCAGGATCGTGCAGGCGCTGGGCTGGTCGATGATGATGAGCGAGTTCACCTTCGCGGAGCCGAACAGGTCGAGGTAGCTCCACAGCACCGACGCCCCCATGGAGTGGCCCGCGAGGTCCGCCCGCTCGATACCGAGGTGCGTCAGGAGCTCATCGAGGTCGCGCGCGAGCCGGGCGATGCGAGCGCCGTGCGTGGGGTGGCCGGATTCCCCGTGGCCACGCTGGTCGTAGCTGATGACACGGTAGTGCCTGGCCAGCAAGGGAATCACCCGGTCGAACATCGCGCGCGACTGCGACCAGCCGTGCAACAGCACCAGGGTGCGCTGGCTCGAGCCAGCGATGTGGTAGTCCAGGTTGCATCCGTCGGCAGTGGTGAAGGTGCTCATCGTGTTCTCCTTGGGCCGCTCTTGGTTCAAGGCCAGAGACGCGAGGTCCACTCGCGCCACTTCTGGATGCGCTGCGCATCGGCACCCAGCTGCGTGGCTTTCCAGATTCCATACTGCTGCGACTGCTCGGCCGTGACCCTTCCGTTCACCGCGTTCATCACGAAGTTGCCCGGTGCTGGCTGAGCCAGGGGATTGCGGGTCTGGTCCACACAGAACGCGAACCCGGCATACGGCTCGCTCTCTCCCAACTCCGTGTTGGCCGGGTCGCAACGCCGCCAGTTCGCGGGCTCGGTGTCGGTGTACAGGACATTGAACTGGTTCATCGCCCCGTTGAGCACCTTCAGGTACAGGCCCGGTTGGAGTTGATCGAGCTTGCTGAAGGGCGTCTTGCTGGTGCCCTGGGTCGTCGCCTGGTCCATGAAATTGGTGGGAGTCAGGTGCTTCAGGGTCTGCGCCCGGCCGAAGCGTCCGCGGTTGTCTATGAGGCTGCCGGTCTGGGTCGGCACGTAGAGCGGAATGTCGTTGTTGACGTACTGGGCCGACTTGATGCGGGCCTGCAGCAGCCGGATGTCACTCAGGAAGGCCGCGTTCGCGTGCGCGGGTGTCGAGGTGCCCACGCTCGCCGACAGGAGCTCGTCGAAGCCGGTCAGATAGGGCCAGTCCACCGAGAAGTTCACCCAATCGCCCTGGGCGCCCGGGTTGATGGAGACCTGCATCTGGTACCACGCGTTGGTCCGGTAGTACGAGCCCACGATGTTGGAGCGCTCCCAGGCCAGGTACCACTCCCGGGTGACCTTGCCCGTGGAGGTCTCGTCTGCCTGGTAGAGCATGTGCGGAGCCAGGAAGAACACGCTCACCGTGTTGAAGGGCCAGCCTCGCACTTCACCCCGGCCTCTCCAGGTCCGGGTGGCGGCGTTGAAGTCGCCAATGAACCACTGCTGATTGCCTTCGAGCCCATGGGTGTGGGCCCACTCCCACTGTTTGATGACGTTCCAGTGGAGCATGCTCATGACGGCGCGCTCGATGAAGGCATTGGTGGTGAAGGACGCCGGATCACTGTCCGTCGTGGAGCTGGCGGCGCGCGCGGCCAGGAGACGGGCACCGACCTGTGCACCGTACTCGCCGGAGCTGGCGATGTGATTGCCGCGGCCCCCGCCCAGGAAGCGGTAGGCCTCCCAGCCAAAGGCGCTGAAGTAACCCTGCGCCTCGTTGCGCTCGCTCGGGGTCAGATGGCTCCAGTCCCCATACTGCCCGTTGGGATTCTTGTGGGCCTCGAGCCACGCCTCGATCTGGTCCGCACTGGCCTTGGGATGGGTGCGGCTGCTTTGCGACCACTGGGCTCCGTTCTCGAAGGAACCGGCGCTGCTGGCCCCCGTGGGCCATACGTCGAGCGGATGGATCGTGGGCAGCCAGGCGTTCCAGTCGGGATACTGCAACGGCATCGCGACTTCCTCTCGACCTGGATGTCGGCGAACCGCACGGGGTTGCTGGCCAGGCTGGTATCCTGGGCGTCTCGCAGTTGGAGGTCGAGGACGCGGTAGCCATTGGACTCACCATCGGTCCCGTTGAAACGGAACTGGATGAGGTTTGCCCCAGGCGCGGCCACGAGCCTCGCCCGGGTGGTGGCATCGAGCTCGAGGCTCATGCGCGTGGTGTAGAACCCGCCTCGGGTCAGACCGCCCTGGACACGTTCCACATCGGCCAGCTTCACGGTGGCGTCCGTGATGTCGATCCAGGGGATGCCGTCGGCCTGGTCCGGGCTGACGCCTCCGAGCACGCGCACACTGGCCTTGATCCGGGTGGGCGGCTGGCTCGTCGCTTCGAACTCGGGGGCGCCAAAGAAGGCGCAGCGGTGGCACACCCACCACAGCTGGCTCACGGCGCCGAGCTTGCTGGAGTCAACGTGAAGGCTGGCCTCGGAGATCGCCGGGATCGAAGGGGAGCCATCGCTCAGCACCTCGAGTGGGAGCTCAAGCAGATTGGCGGAGCCGGTGGGCGCCGATTGAGTCACGGCCTCCAGCCGCCACTGCTGGTTGAGCGGAACGAAAACGCCGTCCGGCAGCGGGAGGCAGCAGGGGCGTGGGCGACTGGGAACCGCACCGTGATGGCTCAACGCCACGCGCTCTGGTCCCGCCCAGTCCAAGCGCAGTGTGCGCTCCTTCATACCCAAGGACAGGCTCCCTCCCGCCTCCGCCCCCTGCTCCACCCCCTGTTTGAGAAAGCGTGAGCGCAATGAGGCATTTCATAGTTGGAGAGTAATGCGCATCACAGCCAAAAAGGTGACTGGGCGGGCAAATTAGCTCTCACCAAGGCGCCAGATGCCAAGAATTGGTGAACAAATGCAGATCAGATAGCCCGCTCGCGCCGACGGACTCATGGAGGAGAACATGCACAAACCATCCTCGTAACCCTGCTGTCCCTACGGGAGGGTGTTGAACTGCCCTCGGAGTCTGCTGGGAATAGTAATTCCAAGTCCATTATGTTGTACTTGGTTGCTTGCTGGGTAGGTACTACATGTTGTGCCTGCCCGCCCCAGTTCAACACCCTCTAAGCAGGCTCCCGCGCCCGGGGTCTGCCTCCGGGAACTCGGGCTGGTGCTGCAGAAGCCCTGATTGCCCCCCTTTCGACGTGTCGATGCACCTGTTCGCCGCGAGACGTCTGCATGGCCATTGCTCTACCCACCACAGATAGCAATCGAGGAAATCGATGATGAACTTCACGCAAATCACTACCACAGGGCTGCCGAACGGGAGGTCTCAGGCCTTCGCCCTCACCATCGAGGGCCTGCTACTGACCTGTCGGAAGGTGCGCTCCGGCGCCAGCCCGGCGTGGAGTCACTGGACGCCCTGGTCGAAGCAGACGCCTGTGCTGAGCCAGCTCGCCGCGGGCACTCTGAGCGATGGGCGTCTCCAGCTGTTCGCCGTCCAGTCGGAGAACGGAGCACTGCTCACCTGCTGGATGGAGACGGCCGACGCGCAGTCTCCCTGGAGTGACTGGAGCAGCGTCGAAGGCAGCGGCTCCGTCGTCCAGGCCGACGTGGCCCCGCTCACCCAGGGCGGCTTGCGGCTCTTCACGGTGGGAGCCACGGGCCAGTTGCTGACGTGCGCTGGGCAGCTCGGGAGCTGGGAGGCCTGGACGAAGATTCCGGCGTCCCAGCCGGTCCAACAGGTCGCGGTGGCCCCGCTCGCGGAGGGCGGGGTGCAGCTCTTCGTCCTCCAAAACAATGGAATCCAGACCTGCCGCGCGGCGCCGTCTTCCGCCGCGGACTGGAGCAGCTGGAGTGCCATCCCCTACCCGCCGTCGGAGCCCGGTCTTCCCGCGGTGCCGCCCCAGCAGGCGCAGCGGCTCGCGGCGGCTCCGCTCCCCGGCGGAGGCGTACGACTCTTCGCGCTCAACCAAGCGGGCAGGCTGCTGACCTCGCGCTTGAAAGCCGGGACGGATTGGGAGCCGCTCGCGACCTTCCCGGGGGCGCTGCCCGCCCTCAACCTGGACGTGACGGGCTTCCACGACCGCCTCGAGCTCGCGCTCATCGACGAGGCCGGTGTCATCTGGAGCTCCGAGAGCACGGACGAGGCATCCGGACGCGGCTGGTGCAACTGGACGCAGGTGGCCTTCGGCACGTCGCTGCCCGTGACGATGCAGCCACAGCAGCGGAGCAACTGGTGCTGGGCCGCCGTCGCGACGACCACGGCGCGCTTCTATCAACCCTCCCAGCCCTGGACGCAGGAGTCCCTTGTGGGAGTGGTGCTCGGGGTGAAGCCGGACAACGCGTCAACGCTCCCGGCCCAATACAACGTCGCCTGGTACCTGGCGGAGGCGCTGACACAGACCGGCCACTTCGAGCGCTATCAGCAAGGGCCGCTGTCCTACGAGGACACCTGTGAGCAGGTGGCGCGGGGGGCTCCCCTCGGTGTGCAGGTTCAGTGGGCGGGAGGGGGCACCCATTTCATGTTGGTGACCGGCTACGACGCCGGTGACCTCGTACTGGTGCAGAACCCGTGGGACCTGAGCAGCACCTACGTCCCTTACGACACGCTCGTGAAGGGCTTCCACGGGAACCCCGGGAACATGTGGATCTACTCGTACATCACGAAGGCGTGAGGACTTGAATCATGGGATTGAAACACTCCGACGCTCCTGCCGAATCGCTGAAAGCGCTCGAGGTCAGGACCCGCGCTCTGGCCGGAAGCCGTGATGCGCTGTTGCACAGCCTGGCCTCGCTCGATGTCGCCGACGCCTCCCTGCCACACCGTGTCTACCAGCTCGGGCTGGACAGCCTCGCCGAGGGGAAGGGACTCGGGGACGCCCTGCTGGTCGGCTGGAGGTACATCGTCTCGAAGGCGGCGTCCCCGGTGGCCATCGAGGTCTCCTGTGACCCGAGCGCCCAGCGCCACCAGTTCTCCAGCATCCACCAGGGGCCGCACGTGGAGGAGACCCGCGCACGGCTCGACGAAGCCCAGGGGCATCCGCGCGTCTCCGCGGGCGCCTACGAGCTGAATCTCCTGCGGATCCCCGCGTTGCGCGTTGTCGCGCTGTGGCTTCGGAGCCAGTCCGGGGACTCAGACCTGCTCATTCCGCTGGCGCCCAGCCACCCGGCTCTTCAGGCCGGCCACGCGTACACGGCTTCCGAGTTGGTGGCGCAGCTGAAGCAGCCCGCCATCGAGACCTCGAAGTTCGATGTCCGTCCGAGGTCTCGCTAACTCTCACTTCGCCCGCGAATCACCGAGTTGTCCCAACGTGCGGCACGGCGGGCACCGCACCCAACGACGATGGAGATGAACAATGAATAACGCCACTCAGAACCAGAACAACACCGTCCCTGTCCCCCCCAAGCCCCCGCCGGGTGGTGGGGATGCCATCAAGGTCAACGGCCCCTTCGGTCCGAGCTTTGCCCTGACTAATCAGATGGCCTTGGCTGCGGGTGCGGGTGCGGCGGGCACCAGCACTCAATTCATGGGTGATACTTATACTTTCATCAATGGCGCAGCTGGTACCGCGTTTCCAATCAACTATACCGTAAGCGGTTCATCAACCCCTCTCTATACGGTGAACAATGCGATGATTATGCCTAACACCCAGCCCGCTGTCGTTGTCTTCAACAATGTGCTGTGTTTGTTCTGGACCGGCTATATGAATGATGGCATCTGGTATGCCACCTCCTCCGATGGTCAGTCATGGAGCGAGCAGTACTCGGTGGGCTACGTAACGCATGGTATTGGGATCAGCCCCCAGGTTTATGTCAGCCAAGAGTCGTTGATTGTGGGCTATTTCAGTGCTGATTTCACTGCCGCTCAGATGGGGGTGCCGTAACCAGCTCGGTCAGGCCTCCCGGGCTCCGGGAGCCGAGCGCTCAGCCGGTCGAGAGTGACAGCTCCTGGAGTCACGGGCGGACCGCGGACCTGGCGAGCTCAATGGAGTCCTTCCATGCGTGCTCGAGGTTGGGATTGACCGTGAGCGCCTGGCGGAAGTCTTCTCGCGCCCGGTCCCGCAGCTGCACCTGCTCCGAAGCACGGCTCTCGGTCTCCGCCTGAATCAGGAGCAGCCCTGCCCGGAGGGCCCGGACCTCCGGCCACTCGGGGCGGGAGGCCAGTAGTCCCTCCACCAGCGAGAATCCCCGCGTCAGGGCCGGGTTGGGCATCCCCACCTTCTCCCTGGCCTGCCACAGTGCCCACCACCGGCAGAACCGGGCGAAGGCGAGTTGGTACTCCTGGTACTCCGGCTCGAGGTCGATGGCCTTCTGGAAGGCCGCTGCCGCCTCGTCGAAGTCCTCCCTGCGGGCCGTTCGCTGCAGCGCCCGCCAGCGGGCTCGGATTTCCAGCATCTCCCCCACGTAGAGCCAGGCCCGGCCCAGCTGGGCGTTCTGCTTCAGGGCGCCCTGGATCGCTTCCATCGCCTTCGGGATCGCCGCTCCCGGCTCTCTCCCGCGCTCCAGCTCGATGGCGGCTTGCAGGCCCAGGGCCTTGCCCAGATTGGCCCGGTAGAGCGGTTCGTCCGGGACGAGCCCGAGGGCCTTGCGATAGGACTCCGCGGCCACACGCACGCTGGCGGCCGGCTCCCTCCCGAGCGCGAGCTGGTACTGCGCTCGTGCCACCTGGAGGGTACCGAGGTTGTTGTGGACGCTCGCGTCCGAGGGGCCCAGCGCAACGGCGCGCTCGAAAGCGGCCTGGGCCTGGTCGAACAGGGGAAAGGGATCGCCGCCGCGGCTCCAGACCTCGGCCCCCTTTCTGAAGAACGCCGCCCCCGCGCCGTTGTGGAAGTAGGGGAGGCCCGGGTTCAAGGCGATGCCTTGCTGGTAGAGGTCGATTGCCATGTCGAAGGCTGGCAGGGGGTCCTTCCCATGGAGCGACAGCCGCGCGGCGAGCTGCTCCTGCAGCTGTGCCGCGTAGAAGTAGGCCACCACATGCTTGGGGTTGAGCGCCCGCGCCTTGTCGAGCGCGGTCCGGGCCTTCTCCAAGTCCCCATCCGGGTCGTTACTTCGCGGGGTGGCGCTCCGCTTCAGGTATGCGATCCCCAGGTTGATCCACGCGTTCGTCATCCGCTCATCGAGCTGGAGCGCCGCGAGATAGGCCTCGATGGCCTTCCCCATGTGCGCCTGCGTGTCCAGACCGACCAGCTCCTCGTAATCGGCCCATCCCTTGTGGACCAGTCCGAGGTGCATGTGGAACGTGGCGTCCCGGTCCTCGGGGGGGAGGCTCGCGAAGCTGTCGAGCGCCTTGCCGAACTGCTCGCGGGGATCCTGGCCGAGCCGTGTGCGGTACTGCGCCCATTGCGACCAGGTATTGCCCAGCTCGAGCCGGGCCTGGGGCCGCGCGGGCGCGACGGAGCTGGCGGCCTGGGCGGCCGCGATCGCCTTCTGAAGAGGCTCCTCCGCCGCTTCGCCGCGGCCGATGAGGTCCTCCGCCACCCGGCGATGGAATCGTGCCTCCAGCACCTTGGATTCGTAGTGGTCCGGGTCAGCGGTGAGCGCGCGCGCCACCGCCGCGAGACCACGGGTGAGGGGGGCCTTGAGGTTTCCCTGGCTGTAGAGCTCCATCACCAGCTCGGCGTATTCGAGCTCGCCCTGCGACTGGGACACCGACGGGACGCTCTCGCCGATGGCGGCGGCCGTGGCGTAGGCCTTTCGGCCCGCCTCGAAGTCGGCCAGCGCGGCCTCACGCTGGCCGGTGTTCCACCGCCGAGAGGCCCGGGCCACTAGGATGTCGCCGCGCAACTGGGGGAACTCGTAGAACCACGGCGTTCCGCCGCCGATCGCGTCGAGGTGGCCGAGGGCCTCTTCCAGGCGGTCCTCGTAGAAGGCGAGCAGCGCGTCCACGTATCGCGAGGAGGGCACCCCGGCGCCCTGGCTCTGCCGCAGGAATCCGATGGCGGGATCGCGGTAGCGACGCTCGATGTCTCGCCGGCGGGCCTCGCGCTGCTCGGGGTTGCGCAGGCGCTCCACTTCCAGGAGCTGCGCCTGGTAGATGCGTCCCATCACCAGCGCGAGCGCGTAGGCCGCGCGGGGCTCGCGGAAGCCGTGGGCCCAGGCCGCTTCGAGGTGCTCACGGGCCTTCACCTCGTCCCCGAGCGCGAGCATCCCGCGGCCGAGCGCGTACTGCCCGGGCCCCATGGCCAGCGGGCCAGCCCGTTGGATCTCCGCCTCCAGCTCCGTCATCTTCGCCCGGATGTCCTGCCGGTCGGCACGTATGTCGTGCAGCGGCGACAGGCCGGAGTAGCGCGCCATGGCCTCGACATGCTCCACCAGCTCGGTGAAGCGGCGGGCCAGGCGCTCGCGCTGGTTGACCTCGCGGCGCTGCAGCCCCGCCCACCCGAGCGCGAGCACCACCAGGGAGAGCGCCACCGAGGCCACCGTCACCATCGCGCGGTGCTTGCGCAGCTTCTTGCGGAGCCGGTAGCCCAGTCCGGCGGCGCGGGCCTGGACGGGTTCGCCCGAGAGGAACCGTTCGAGGTCCTCGGCCAGCGCGCGCGCCGAGTCGTACCGGGCCGAGCGGTCCTTCTCCAGGCACTTGAGGGTGATGGCTTCCAGGTCCGCGGGCAGGTCCGGGTTGAGCGCGCGGGGCGGGCGTGGCTCCTCGGTGGCGATCCGGTTCACCACCTCCAGGCCATTGTTGCCGGGGATGGGGGGCGCTCCGGTGAGCAGTGCGTAGAGCGTGGCCCCCAGGCTGTAGACGTCTGCCCGGCGGTCCATCGTGGCGATCTCGCCGCGGGCCTGCTCGGGCGCCATGTAGTGCGGCGTCCCCAGCACCGTGCCGTCGGCGGTGCCCTGCTCGGTCCAGTCGCGCGCCAGGCCGAAGTCCATCACATACGGCTTGAGGACCCCATCCTCGCCCCGCTCCACCATGATGTTGGAGGGCTTGAGGTCCCGGTGGATGAGGCCCACCCGATGTGCCTCGTGCACCGCCAGGGCGGACTCCCGGAGCAACATGGCCTTCTGCTCGACGGACAGCTCGCGTGCGAGCGCGCTCAGCGGCTGCCCGTCGATGTACTGCATGGCGATGAAGACGCGGCCCTGGACCTCGCCGACCTCGTACACCTTGCACACCCGCTCGTGGTTCACCCGGGCCTGGGAGCGGGCTTCGGAGATGAAGCGACGGGTGTGCTCGGAGTCCTCGTTGCGCACGAACTTGAGGGCCACGTTGCGGCGCAGGCGCGGGTCATAGGCGAGGAACACCCGTCCCATGCCGCCCTGTCCGAGGAACCTCACGGGCTGGTAGCGATCCCAGTTGGGGACCGGGAAGGCCGGCGCGTCCGGAACAGGCTCTCGCCTGGCCGTGAGCCCATCCGAGGTGGCGGTCGTCTCCTGGTGGCCGAGTTCCGCTACCGCGGGCTCCGGCGCTGGCCTGGCCTGAGGTTTCTCGATTGTGACGGTCTCCTCCGCGTATCTGGCGCCGGGCGCCTTGGCCTCTCGCGCCTGGGCCATCAAGCGCACGAGGGTCTCTTCCGAGAGCCGGCCCTTCTCGCGGAGCAGTTCCAGCGGGCTTCGCTCCAGCCGGCGGGCCTCCTCGCGGAGCGCGTCCACCTCTCCTTGCGACAGGAGTCCCTCGGCGAGGGCCATGCGGAGCTCCGCCTCGAATGTGTCGGTCAGGGCCATGTTGGTCGGGATCATAGCGAAATGAAGCGGCCGACCGGCTACGGGCGTGGAAGCCCACCAACCCCTACTCTTCTCCCCGACCCTCTCAGCAATCGGAATCGTTGAGTGACGGACTGGAGTCCTTCTGGGTCTCCAGCCCGTCTCCATCTGGGACCTCCTGCCTCGTTCCCCCCAGCATTCAGATGGCCACCGACCAAAAGCCCTGGTCTTTCGAGTCCATGGGCAGTCTTCGCCAGTTCCGCCTGTCGTGTGGATTCGCTCCAGGCCACCTGAGGCAGCAGCCAGGAAGGAGCAGACGCCGCGAGTGGACTGGGCCGGCGTGTGCCCAAAGCAGGCTGCACCGCCTCTCCTCCGGCCCGGCGCACAGCCCTCCTGGTACCCGTCAGGGGCCCTCCCATCCCTCTCCGCTCCCGCGCCGCCCTCACCAGGGCCCCTGTAGAGGGCCGTGTTGAGGGTGAGGGCTGGAGCGGAGGGGCCGAGGAGGGCCGCTGGCAGGGGCCGCTCGAGCAGTGAGCCCGGTCGGTGGAGAGGCCGCGCAGCCCTTTGAGGAACACGCCTGCCCAGGCCGACCTCCCATGGGGGGCGCGGTAGGAACTGGGCCTGTTGGCTCTATGGTGGCGTAAGCCTCAACACCACGCGGCCTGGGTTGACTCTTGCACCCGGGCCAGGTTCACACCTGCCGTGAGCAAGCCCAGGTGCTCCAGTATCGCTCGCACTCCACGCCCTTCCTTCACGTACGCCAATAAACTCCGCCTGCCTCCACACCTCACGAAGAGCAACACGTCCGCCAGCAGCGTGGCGAGGTTGTCCCTCACCGCCTCGTACAGCACCGTCCCCTCCGGCTGCCTCCGCCGGTACTCCCACCCGCGCCTGCCCAAAGCACCTCCCGCAGAAGACATGACGCCGCTCTTTCAGGCTGTCATCGAGGCCACCGAGGAGGCCATCTACAACTCCCTGTTCACCACCACCGCGGTGACCGGGCAGGGCCTCACAATCGAGCCGCTTCCGCTGGACATGGCCCCATCCTATTCCAGGAGGAGGACATGGACGCGCGGCCCAGGAAAGCCTGTCAGGTTCCCCGGGGCCCCTGCGTCCCGGGGTCCATGAAAGCTGAACGTCTCTTCCTTCCGACCCCCTCCCCTCCCGAATCCCTCTGCTGGAGTGGTGAGGAGCTCGTCGATTGGGTCTCCGGCGGTATCCGCCATGCACTGGATGGGAGGATCGTCGATCCGTACATCCGCCATGGCTACCGCTTCGACGCCGCCGTGATGTCCCAGGATGGCCGGTACGCCGTCTTCTACGAGAAGCTCGGCACCAAGGCGGTCCTGCTGCGCGATGGACGGCAGGTGCGCGAGCTCAACCGCAGCTACTACCACGCGGATGTCTACGAATACCCCATCGCGCTCCAGACCCTGCCGAGTGGCCGCACGCTCCTGGCCCACTGTCCCGAGGAGTATTGCCGCCTGGAGCTCGAGGACGCCGAGACCGGGCAACGGCTCACCCGCCGGGAGAGCGAATCGCCTGACTTCTTCCACTCCCGGCTCCAATTCAGCCGTGATGGGCGCTACCTGCTCAGCGCCGGGTGGATCTGGCATCCGGTGGACGCGGCGTATGTCTTCGACGTGGCCCAGGCGCTCGAGCGGCCCGAGTCGTTGGACCAGTTCCAGGATCTCGTGCGGGGGGATTCATTCCTCGAGGTCCACTCGGCGGCCTTCGGAGCGCGGGATACGCTCGTCCTCAACTGCTCCGGCCTGGACGGGAACGAGACCCCCGTCGGAGACGGACAGCCGGAGAGCGCCGTGCGCCTCGGGGTCTACTCGCTCACCGAGCGCCGCTTCCTGTCCCTGGCGCCCCTGGAGCAGCCCGTGGGGACCCTGATGGTGATGGAGGACCACGCGGTGGGCTTCTACGAGCACCCCAAGCTCATCGAGCTCACGACCGGCCGGGTCCTGGAGAGCTGGCCCGGGCTCGCCACGGGTCAGCAGTCCAGCAGCATCATCCACCACCTCGACCCCCTCCCGCCGCTCGCGCTGGACCCCGTCGGGCGCCGCTTCGCCGTGGGGACGGACAAGGGCATCGAGGTCGTCCGCTTCAGCGCGTAGCAACCACCGGGGCGCCGTTGGGGGTCAGGAGACGGAGGCTGCCCGGGCCCGCGGCGCCGACCAGGCGTCGAGGAAGGAGCACAGGGCGGCGGCGAAGGGCTCCGGCCGCTCGAAGAACGGGAAGTGCGAGCCCCCCTCCTCGGCGGTGAAGGTGCGCAGCCGGGCACCGGGGATCTGCTCGGCGCTCCACTTCTGCGATGCCGGGTTGACGTGGCTGACCTCTCCGGCGATCACCAGCGTCGGCACGTCGATGCGTGGCAGCACGTCACGCCAGTCCTGCATGATGTGATCCAGCAGCAGCCGCGAGCCAAAGTCGCCGTCGAGCTTGAGGTTCTCCTGGTAGAGCCACGCCAGATCCTCGTCGGAGATCTGCCTGGTGAGCATGGAGACGAGGAAGTTGCGCCGCACGGCCGCCGCGTCGGGACCGACAATCCCCTTGCAGAAGGCCTCGGCACCGGGGAAGTCCAGGATGGCACCCACTTGAGCCGCCTCGGTCTTGTTCAACCAGGGCAGGACGGTGCAGGCGCTGGGCTGGTCGATGATGATGAGCGAAGCCACCTTCGCGGAGCCGAACAGGTCGAGGTAGCTCCACAGCACCGACGCCCCCATGGAGTGGCCCGCGAGGTCCGCCTGCTCGATACCGAGGTGCGTCAGGAGCTCATCGAGGTCGCGCGCGAGCCGGGCGATGCGGGCGCCGTGCGTGGGGTGGCCGGATTCCCCGTGGCCACGCTGGTCGTAGCTGAGGACACGGTAGTGCCTGGCCAGCAAGGGAATCACCCGGTCGAACATCGCACGCGACTGCGACCAGCCGTGCAGCAGCACCAGGGTGCGCTGGCTCGAGCCAGCGATGTGGTAGTCCAGGTTGCATCCGTCGGCAGTGGTGAAGGTGCTCATCGTGTTCTCCTTGGGCCGCTCTTGGTTCAAGGCCAGAGACGCGAGGTCCACTCGCGCCACTTCTGGATGCGCTGCGCATCGGCACCCAGCTGCGTGGCCTTCCAAACGCCATACTGCTGCGACTGCTCGGCCGTGACCCTTCCGTTCACCGCGTTCATCACGAAGCTGCCCGGTTGTGGCTGCGCCAGGGGCTTGCGGGTCTGGTCCACACAGAACGCGAACCCGGCATACGGCTCGCTCTCTCCCAGCTCCGTGTTGGCCGGATCGCAACGCCGCCAGTTCGCGGGCTCGGTGTCGGTGTACAGGACATTGAACTGGTTGATCGCCCCGTTGAGCACCTTCAGGTACAGGCCCGGTTGGAGTTGTTCGAGCTTGCTGAAGGGCGTCTTGCTGGTGCCCTGGGTCGTCGCCTGATCCATGAAGTTGGTGGGAGTCAGGTGCTTCAGGGTCTGCGCCCGGCCGAAGCGTCCGCGGTTGTCTATGAGGCTGCCGGTCTGGGTCGGCACGTAGAGCGGGATGTCGTTGTTGACGTACTGGGCCGACTTGATGCGGGCCTGCAGCAGCCGGATGTCACTCAGGAAGGCCGCGTTCGCGTGCGCGGGTGTCGAGGTGCCCACGCTCGCCGACAGGAGCTCGTCGAAGCCGGTCAGATAGGGCCAGTCCACCGAGAAGTTCACCCAATCGCCCTGGGCGCCCGGGTTGATGGAGACCTGCATCTGGTACCACGCGTTGGTCCGGTAGTACGAGCCCACGATGTTGGAGCGCTCCCAGGCCAGGTACCACTCCCGGGTGACCTTGCCCGTGGAGGTCTCGTCTGCCTGGTAGAGCATGTGCGGAGCCAGGAAGAACACGCTCACCGTGTTGAAGGGCCAGCCTCGCACTTCACCCCGGCCTCTCCAGGTCCGGGTGGCGGCGTTGAAGTCGCCAATGAACCACTGCTGATTGCCTTCGAGCCCATGGGTGTGGGCCCACTCCCACTGTTTGATGACGTTCCAGTGGAGCATGCTCATGACGGCGCGCTCGATGAAGGCATTGGTGGTGAAGGACGCCGGATCACTGTCCGTCGTGGAGCTGGCGGCGCGCGCGGCCAGGAGACGGGCACCGACCTGTGCACCGTACTCGCCGGAGCTGGCGATGTGATTGCCGCGGCCCCCGCCCAGGAAGCGGTAGGCCTCCCAGCCAAAGGCGCTGAAGTAACCCTGCGCCTCGTTGCGCTCGCTCGGGGTCAGATGGCTCCAGTCCCCATACTGCCCGTTGGGATTCTTGTGGGCCTCGAGCCACGCCTCGATCTGGTCCGCACTGGCCTTGGGATGGGTGCGGCTGCTTTGCGACCACTGGGCTCCGTTCTCGAAGGAACCGGCGCTGCTGGCCCCCGTGGGCCATACGTCGAGCGGATGGATCGTGGGCAGCCAGGCGTTCCAGTCGGGATACTGCAACGGCATCGCGACTTCCCGTGCGTTCAGGGTGGCGTTGGCGTTCATCACGGCATCGACGTCCGCCTGACTCAGGTTGAGTGGCTGGGAGCCCAGCGGCTTTCCAAAGAGGGCCTGGACGGCCTGGGTGGGGGTCTCGAGCACGGCGCCCAGGCCCGCTCCGGCGGCCCATTCGATGATGGGTCTGCCGTCCAGCCCCGGGCCGGGTTGGTACGGTGGGTTCCACGGCGAGGCCTGGGGCACGTGGGGCACGTTCCGCTGACTGTAGCGAAGGTAGGCGACGATCTGTCTGCCTTGTGCATCGCTCAGGCCGTGGAAGCGCGAGCGCTGCACGATGGCGTTGTTGGAGTAGTTGAAGTACTGCAGATCCCGCCCATCGCTCGCGTGGCAGGAGGAGCAGGCGGCCTTGATGCCGCGTCTGACGATACTGCTCTTGAGGAGCTTGCCCTGGCCATACCAGAGCGCCTCGCCCGCCGTGACATCGGCACTCCAGGTCTGGCCGGCCACCTTCTCGACCTGGATGTCGGCGAACCGCACGGGGTTGCTGGCCAGGCTGGTGCCCTGGGCGTCTCGCAGCTGGAGGTCGAGGACGCGGTAGCCATTGGACTCGCCATCGGTCCCGTTGAAACGGAACTGGATGAGGTTTGCCCCAGGCGCGGCCACGAGCCTCGCCCGGGTGGTGGCATCGAGCTCGAGGCTCATGCGCGTGGTGTAGAACCCGCCTCGGGTCAGACCGCCCTGGACACGTTCCACATCGGCCAGCTTCACGGTGGCGTCCGTGATGTCGATCCAGGGGATGCCGTCGGCCTGGTCCGGGCTGACGCCTCCGAGCACGCGCACACTGGCCTTGATCCGGGTGGGCGGCTGGCTCGTCGCTTCGAACTCGGGGGCGCCAAAGAAGGCGCAGCGGTGGCACACCCACCACAGCTGGCTCACGGCGCCGAGCTTGCTGGAGTCAACGTGAAGGCTGGCCTCGGAGATCGCCGGGATCGAAGGGGAGCCATCGCTCAGCACCTCGAGTGGGAGCTCGAGCAGATTGGCGGAGCCGGTGGGCGCCGATTGCGTCGCGGCCTCCAGCCGCCACTGCTGGTTGGACTGGCCGTTGCAATCCCACTGGATGATCTGCCCGCCCACCTCCTGGCTCATGCCCTTCACGTCCATGCACTTGCCGCTGTGCGAAGCCTCGAGCTGGTAGGCCTCTCCCACGGGGGTCACCCTGAAGCGTTGGTTGGGCCCACCGGTGTCGCTCCACTGCTGAAGCGGCTCGCCATTGACCGGGGTGTTCCCGCGCACGTCCAGCGGCTTGTCACTGTGGACGCCACGCAACTGGTAGGTGCCATCCGCCGAGGGCAGAACCTCGAAGTGCTGATGCGCCACGTTGTCGCAGTTGGCTTGCTGGACCTGGGTTCCATCGGCCGTGCTGGCGCCGGCGACCTCCAGGCACAGGTTGGAGCTCACCGAACGCAGGCTGTACTGGCCCACGGCCAGCGGGCCCCGGCTGTCGCCGCTTCGGGGATGGAGCAGGAAGTGCTGCGGCGCCTGACTGTCGCAACTGGCCTGCCGCAGACCGGCCCCCTCGGTGCTGGAGCCGCCTTCGATGGCCACGCATTTGCGGCTGCCCACGTTGACCAGGCTGTGGAGATTGCCCTGTTCGCGTCGCAGCAGGAAGCGCTGGGCACTGGAGCCGTTATCGCTCCACTGTTGGATGACGGCACCGTCCGCGGTGGAGCCGCCGTTCAGGTCGAGCACGCGACCGGTGCCCACGTTGACGAACTTGTAGCCTCCGTCGGCTTCTCGGATCACCTCGAAGGTCTGATTCGGGCCGTTGACGCAGGTGGCTTGCTGGATCCTCCCTCCGTCAGTGGTGCCGGGGACTGCCTCCACACACTTGCCGCTCAGAGCACTCACGAGCACGTAGCGGCCGGCGGGCAGCGCGGGAGCGGCATCGGCCGTGCGCATGGCGGCCGGGCGGGGGCCGCTTCCGGACATCGCGGCTTCGGGGTTCGCCTTCGCCACTCCCGGGTCGCCACGGTCTCCACATGCCGCCAGCAAGCCCACGACCGTCAGCACGACCACTCCGCGCAGGAGGTGGAAGTGGTCTTTCAAGGAACCATCTGATGTCCCGATCACCCAATCAAAGTAGAACGTCTGGCCTTGTTGGAAATCACCCGAAAGAGGGAGTGAATAGTCACCGAAGACATCGTGCGGGCGCTTACAGCACCGTGAATGGCTCCGAAACCCCTTCATAGGGGCTTATCTGCCCGGTCCATCCAGATTTCCAGTGGCCCTTGTGGCGTATGCGGTATGTCCCGGCCGCGGCGTTTCTCGTGTCCCAGGTAATCGTTATCTTGGAATAGGAGATTCCGCTCCGTTCCCACCTGTATGTCGTTTCCGGGTCCCAGTCCCACGCGATCGCGACCCATGCGCCGTTCACCAGCTTTTCGACCGCCAGGAACGATCCCTGCGTCTGGAGATTGTTGTTCGGATGCCCGCCCCAGTACTGCACGGTCACCAGGCTTCCCCTCGCATAGCTCGCGGCCGGCTGAGTGATCACGCTCCCGAAGTCCTTGTCGAGCGGCTTGTCGTCCAGCACCACCTTCGCGGTCATATCGACCGTCTGGCCCGTCACGTCCTCGGGTGTGGGGCCGGCCGCGACGTCGGCGCCGCTGACGATGGCCTTGCTCAGCCTGGTATATTCCTGCTGAAAGGCGGCCAGCTCGTTCGGACCGAACTGCGTGCAGGCCCCCTCATACCACTGCTTGGCGTACTCCTCCCGGGTGGCCAGGTATGACGCGTACGAGTTGGAGAGCCCGGCGATGACCACCGTGTCGACGCCGACGCTCGCAAGCTCCGTCTTCACCGTGTCCTTCAGGCGGCGGCCCGCCATGGTGGTCACCTCGGCGGGTACGGCGACGATGGCCAGATTCCCTATCTTCAATACCTGGAGGGGCATGATCTGCGGGGTCATGGTCGGACCGTTGATGTTGAGGCCCGCCACGCCAGTCGGTATCAGCACCGGTTTTTCCGCATGGCACTGCTTGTACGCCGCGTCGGTGGTCGCCGGCCACGCGAAGGCGAAGACGCCGCCCAGGAGTTGGAAGAGCGCCGCCTTGCCGGCGCCCTCGCTCCACTGCACGCTGTCAACCGTGGTCCCGTTCGGGAAGAGCGGCGAGGGGCTCGGATTGTCATACGGGCTGCCGGCCGAGAAGGAGGCCCCCATACCGGCCGCGCAGGTCGTGGTTCCCGCGGAAGCGACGTAGAGCGTCCTCATATCCACCCACTCGTGGCGGAAATCCACCGAGCCGGTCAGCTCCCTCGTCGCGCCGTCGTAAAGCTCTTTCGCCTTGTTGTATTGTTTGAGGACGGCGTTCTCCAGGCTCTTGTTCTTCTCGAACGTCAAATCGGGAGGCGCATGACCGAACCCGATATTCGGCGTCACATCGCCGGCGTTGGCCTGGGCGAACGCGGCCACGAATGTCTTGTTCGCCAGGTAATCCGTCCCCTTTTCCTTCTCGAAGAGGTACGACGCCCAGCCCTTGTTGTCGCCGCTGATCAACCTGTTTCCGGGGCCGATGCTGTCCGGGTGCACCGCGTACCAGTTCACCATGCCGATCTCCTCGCCATCGAGGCCGACGAGCTTCAGAAGCGTCATGGTCTTGTCCGTGATGCTGTCATACCGGGCCCGCTCCGCCGCGGGGTTGTTGTTGTAGGCTTCCACCGCGCGGTTCCCGCCGACGCCCTCGAGCGTCCCTTCGTTGACGAGGATCTTGCCGGGCTTCACGTTGGCATGGGCGCGCAGGATGGACTGGTAGATGCCGTCCACGATGGCGTCGAAATTCTGTCTCACGAACCCGTTGATGGTCGCGTCATACAGAAAATACCCCGAATAGCCCCCGGGGCCGCTGTGGGTATGCGTCGCCGACAGGAGGATGTTTTTCGTGTTGTAATATTGCGCGAGCTCGGCATTGGCCGCGATCTTCTCGCTCACTTTCAGCTTTACCATCTGGAAGAGTTGGCCCAGGTCGGCGCTGACAAAGACGACCCGCCTGGTACCGTCGCCGATGACGAAAGCCCGTGACCGCAGCCTCATGTGGATGCCGGCGGTTTTCTGTTCCGATACGGCAAACCCCATCATCGTGAGCTCTCCGGCCGGGCCGGTGATGTCATAGATACCGCTTCCGATGAGAAAGACGTTGCCACCGGCTTGGGCGGTCATGCCCTGATCGTTCCGGTGATAGCCCGTCCCTTCCGACGACGAGCCGTTGCCCCCGTTGTCCCGGGTGCTGTCCGAGCACCCGGGGGCACAGACGAGGCATCCCCAGAGCAGCAAGGAAAGAATCCGATGGATTCTGGCTGTGATTGTGCGCATGAACATCCTCCCATCCATTCCTGGGAAAACAAACAAAACCAGCAAACAATGCACCAGCCATGTGCTTTGCTAATACATACAATTCAATATCATGCCCGATACTGAACAGTCCGTACTTGAACATCGAGCCGGGACGAGACGCGGCGTGGAGGGTGGAAGCCACCCCTTCGAATGTCTCCGAGTGGCTCGTCATCGCTGCTCGGGTAGCCACGGGGCAGTCCTCGCCAGTCCCACCTGCACCCACCCTCTCCTTCACGGAAGGCCGCCTGCCCTCCAAGCCGGCCGGCACCCGCGAAGGGCCGGGTGTGCGCTCCTGGACAGAGCCCTCCCCGGACGCGGCTTGACCAGGGGGGTTTTGAAACTTATTATCATTCTCATTTGAATGAGCGCCGCTTGCTGCGGCCAGTCGTGACTCGAGCCCCGTATGATCGTGTGCCTGTGCCGTGTCGTGTCGGATCGGACCATTCGAGCCCGGATTTCCGAGGGGGTGCGGACTGTGGATGACCTGGGACGCGCGTGTGGAGCTGGAACCGGATGTGGGGGGTGCAAGAGCCAGCTGGCTCAGCTCCTCACGGAGAACCGGCAGGAGGCCTGTGCCAGATCCGCTGCTCGGGAGGATTGTACGGGCATCACCCTCCCGTTAGTGTCCGCGGTTCTATGAAAGGCCACCCCCAGGTCCTCGACCTCCTCAACGACATCCTGACCACCGAGTTGACGGCGATCAACGAGTACTTCCTGCACGCGCGCATCGCGAGCAACTGGGGGTATGAGCGGCTCGGAAAGAAGATCTACGAAGAGTCGATCGGCGAGATGAAGCACGCCGACCGGCTCGTCCAACGCATCCTGTTCCTCGATGGCCTGCCCAACCTGCAGCGCCTGGGCAAGGTGAACGTGGGCGAGAGCATCCCGGAGATGCTCCGTCTGGATCTGGACCTGGAGCTCGGCTCGCAGAAGCGACTCAACGAGGGCATCGAGACGTGCCGCTCGTTGGGGGACAACGGCAGCCGCGAGCTGCTGGAGACGATCCTCGAGGACACCGAGGAGCACATCGACTGGCTCGAAGCCCAGTTCGAGCTGATGAAGCAGGTAGGCGAGACGAACTACCTCGCCCAGCAGATCAAGAAGGAAAGCTGATCGGGCCGGTTCTCCACCCTCTCCCTTCGACTTCTGGAAGAGTGGGCTTACCCCTTCGTCCCCACTCGCTCCATGATCGCGCGCAGACCGTCGGACAAGCCGCGCAGCCGGCGCAGCGCGCTCTCGTGGTCCGCGTTTCCGATGTCGCGCCAGATCTCGGCCTGCGCCCTGGCCAGGCCCTCGATGGTGATCGGGTAGGTCGCGGCTTCTGCGACGGCGCCCTTCTCGTTGATGAGGTAACGGCCGTTCAAGGCAAACAACACCTGCGCCATGCAGCACAACGCCCGGTAGGCACAGCCCGCGATGTGCGTCTGCTCGGCGCGCCTGGCCGCGATCTGGGCATTCTCGATGGCGAAGCCCACCTCCCAACCGAAGCGGACAATCAGCGCATCCCTTAGAGCCTCCGGGTATGGCCAGGTTTCGCCCTTCAGCTCCGCGATGCGGCCGAACGGATCGAGGAGCGGCTGACAGGTCGCGACCTCGCCCATCCAGATGACCGAGCAGAAGCCGTGAGGGTGGCCTGTCTGGTAGTTCATCGAGAAGCGGCCCTGCCGCGCCTCGGCGATGACCTCGCGAACGCGTCCGAGATCGCGGTAGAGGAGATCGACCTCCGTCCCTGCGATGGTGAGCCAACCGCCGCCGTTGATCCACGGCCCCCACTCGCCGATCCGGGTCACCGTCGACGATGGATCATCGACGAGCGGGGCGATGGCCGACTGGAGTGCCGCCACATCAAGCGGCGCGTCGGGCTCGTAGTACAGGCCGATGTCGTAGTCGGAAGCGGGGCCAGCCGTGCCCCGCCCGCGTGAGCCGCCGAGCACGAGCGCGACCACGCCTGGGACGGACCGGAGCGCCTCGACTACACGGTCAAGCACGAGATTCTCCATCCGCTCATCATGGCATCGAGCGGAGACAGCCGGAACATTGGACGGAGAGACACGGGAGTGCATGCAGGGGACTGTTCACTGGCGAGGGACCGCATACATTGGCGGCGCCATGGATGACGCGCGGCACGAGCCGGAGAGAACCGCTTCACCCGAGAGGCGCCACCGTCCGGTGATGGAGTCCCTGCGCGAGTACGGCCGGGGCATCGCGGGAGGGCTGCTCTTCAGCATTCCGCTGCTCTACACGATGGAGGTCTGGTGGGCGGGATTCATCACCCGACCCGCCCACCTGCTGCTCTACCTGCTGGGGACCTTCGTGCTGCTGCTCGGCTACAACCGCTACGGTGGCTTCCGGCGGGATGTGGATTGGAGCGAGGTGTTCACGGACTCGGTGGAGGAGCTGGGGCTGGGACTGCTTGTGTCCACGGGGGTGCTCTTCCTGATTGGCCGCATCACCGCGAACAGCTCATGGCCGGAAGTGGTGGGAATGGTGACGGTGGAGGCGGGCTCCGTGGCCATCGGGATATCCGTGGGCAGCGCGCAGTTCGGAGGCGGGGGCGAGAGCGGCAAGGAAGGGAACGAGGCGAAGGAGCGCGACGAGGCCGACCACGTGCCCGGACAGCTCGTCATCGGCTTCTGTGGAGCGGTGCTCTTCGCGGCCAACGTGGCGCCCACCGAGGAGATCGTGATGATCGCCGTGGAGCTGACACCCTTTCGGCTGTTGGGGACGGCGATGCTCTCACTGCTGCTCGGAGGACTCATCCTGTACCAGCTCGACTTCACGGGGGCGCACCGCTTCACCCGGCATCGCCGGCTGGGGGACGTGCTGATGGGCACGGTCATCACCTATGCGTTGGCGCTCGCCTCCGGGGCGCTGGTGTTGTGGTTCTTCGGTCGCTTCGACGGCAATGGATTGTCCACCTGCGTGGCGCAGGTGGTGGTCTTGGGATTCGCGGGGACGCTCGGCGCCTCCGCGGGAAGGCTGCTCATCCAATCATGAAGGCGAATTGGAACTGGCTGGAGCGGAGCGTCTTCGCGGTCAGCTGCGTGCTCGTGGCGGCGGTGCTGGGCTACGTGGTGGTCGACGCGTGGACGATGGGCGAGGCGCCTCCGGACCTGGTGGTCACCGTGGGCAAGCCCCTTCAGGGGAGTGGACACTGGCGGGTGCCCATCACGGTGGAGAACCGGGGAGAGGAGACCGCGGAGGAGGTCCGGGTGGGAGTGGACCTGCGCCAGGGAGGCGAGGTCCGGGAGCGCTCCGAGCTGTTCCTCTCCTACGTGCCCCGCCACTCCCGGCGGGAGGGCTGGGTGACCTTCCTCCACGAGCCCTCCCCCTCCGGATTGGAAGCACGACCGCTCGGTTACGCCAGACCCTGAGCGGCTGAGCTCAATGCACCAAAGCGGTGGGTGCTTCGGCCTGAAGCTCCACCGGCAGGAGGAGCCTCGACGCGCCCTCCCCTCCTCCGAGCTCCACCGTCTGCGCGGCCACCACGGGTGTCGTCTCCTCGTACCAGGGGCGCGCGGTGTTCAGGTGCGCCGACAGCATGGGGTAGTTCGACGAGGACACCCAGAGCCCGAGCCGATGGCCCTTCGGCAACACCCAGGAGGTCGGATAGAAGTCGATCTCCACCTCGCGTTCGCTGCCCGGTATGTACGGCAGAGGAGCTGGCGTGTCCGCCAGGGGCAGACGCAGGGTCGCCGCGCCATCGGTGACATGCACCGCGCGCCCCTTCTCATCCACGTCGACGAGCTTGGCGACGAAGGCGGTGTCCTCCGCGCTCGAGCGCACGCGAAGACGCAGCCGCGCGCGGCCAGCGATGCGCACGTCGGACTCCGACGTGGGCCCAACGAAGCGCAGCACGTCCTGCCGCGCGCACGGCCACGTCTGCACCACCGGGCCCGGCGTGATTCCCTGGCGGCCCAACATGGCGAAGGCCAGTCCTCGGGCCCCTCCCTCGCTCTTCCATGGCTCGGCGGGGTCGTAGCGGTAGGTCAGCGACGCGGGGGCGTCCGGTGACTGGCCGCTCAGCGATGCCGAGGCACACTCCCCAGGCGCCCCTCCGGCCGGAGTCGTGTCCAGGAAGAGCACCTGATCCCGCGTCGCGGGAGGCCACGCGGGCAGGACCCGGGCGCCGCTGTCCCCGTGCCCCGCGACGACCACGCGGCCCGCCTCGTACGGCAGGGGCACACCCTGGAGGGCATGGCGCAGCCACGGGATGGTGAACCCCCACTGATTCATGTCGTCCTTGATGCCGGGGGTCTTCACGGCCCCGCTCTGCGAGCCCAGGTGGTTCCACGGCCCCAGCACC
This sequence comes from Archangium violaceum, assembly GCF_016887565.1. Taxonomy (NCBI): domain Bacteria; kingdom Pseudomonadati; phylum Myxococcota; class Myxococcia; order Myxococcales; family Archangiaceae; genus Archangium; species Archangium violaceum. The sequence continues at coordinate 5,939,271 of NZ_CP069396.1, read as the reverse complement.
ATCACGCTCCGCTCGCGCGAGGCGAGTGACTCCCAGGTGCGAAGCGTCGCCGGCAGGAAGGGATCATCGAAGCCACCGACGAGGAGCATCGGAACCGGGAGCCGTTCGGGCATCCGCCGCAGGGCCTCGGTCTCCGGTCGCCGCCACAGGCCGCCCCCGGGCTCCAATGCGTTCAGCCACTCCCGATAGAACGGAAGCGGCGCGCCGATGGCCGCGACATCGGCCTCGAGATGCGGCCGGTGCTCGAGCATCATCCGGTAGGCCTTCCCCGAGTCACGGGTCCCCTGACGACCCGGCATGAAGGCCGCCCAGGCCGTCAGCAGCTCATGAGGGAGGAGCCCCCGCTCGGAGACCACCTCCCGCAGGTCCGTGCCGAAGATGGAGACGACCACCGTCTTCACCTCGACCGGCAGCTCCCCCGTCGCCGCGGCGAGCGCCGTGCCTCCGAGGTACGACATGCCGTAGAGCGCGACGTTGCCGTCGACGAAGGGCTGCCCCACCAGCCAGCGCAGGGTGTCCTGGCCATCGGAGACCTCGTTCATCAGGGGCCACCACTCGCCGCCACTGGCCATCCGACCCCGCACGTCCTGCATCACGCAGCCCAGGCCGTAGCGGACGAACAGATCGCAAGTCAGATCGATGAAAGGCCCCAGGTCGTAGGGGTTGCGGATGAGCACCACCGGTGCGCGCTCCACCCCCTTCGGCAGGAGGATGCGCGTGGACAGCTCCACACCATCCCGCATGCGCACGGTTTCCTTTCGCCAGGCTCCCGGCTCGTGGGTGAAGGCCGGAAGATCATTGGATGACCGCCGATCTTCCTGGATGGCGTTGCGCACCAGGCCACAGCCCGCGGTGCAGCACCCCAGGAGGACGACGAACCACCGGACCCAGAACGCTCGAACACTCCGCATGCGCCGAGGGTACCCACAATCGAATCCGGGTGACAGATGCGCGAGGCACGGGTGTTTGAGTGCGCGAACCGCACGGGCCGCGAACGCGGACCCCTCTTGGAAGGCACGAATGCACATCTCTCGTTTCGGACGAATCTCCCTGGGTACGGCACTGGCGTTGTGGCTCACGGGCTGTGAAACGGAACCACCCCCTGGCGGGGAGACCCCCGTCTCCACCTGTGAGCGGCTCGCGCCTCGATTGCAGAAGGCGCTCGAGACCTCCCTCCAGGAGGAGGACCTCCCCGGAGTCACGGCCTCGCTCCGCCTCCAGGACTGCACCTGGCATGGAGCGACGGGCAAATCCTCGATGGAGCCCGCCACCGACATGAAGGCCGAGGACCGGCTGCGCGCCGGCAGCATCACCAAGACGTATGTCGCCACGGTGATGCTACAGCTCCAGGCGGAGGGCAAGCTGTCGCTGGACGCCCCGCTGTCGACCTGGTTCCCCGACTTCCCCCGCGCGAACGAGATCACCGTGCGCCGGTTGCTGAACCACACGAGCGGCGCGGCCAACTACACCACCCTTCCAGACTTCGCCGCCCAGCTCGAGAGCAATCCGGGCAAGGTCTGGACTCCAGAGGAGCTCATCGCCCTGGGCGCCTCCGCTTCCCCCGAGTTCGAGCCGGGAACGAAGTGGAGCTACTCCAACACCAACTACATCCTCGCCGGGCTCATCATCGAGAAGGTGACCGGGACGCCGCTCACCCAGCAGCTGCACACGCGCATCTTCGAGCCCCTGGGCTTGAAGAACACGGGACTCGATGGCCTCGAGCCGCTGCCCGCCCTCACCGTGCGCGGCTATATCCGCCCGTCGCCCGAGAGCACCACCTGGATGGACTACACCGACGTGCTCCACCCGAGCGCGGCGGGGAGCGCGGGTGCCCTGGCGTCGACCGCCGACGAGGTCAGCGCCTTCTACCAGGCGCTCCTCGGGGGCTCGCTCCTCCCACCCCAACAGCGCGAGGAGATGCGCCAGTGGGTGTCACTCCAGTCGCCGGAGTACCCCGCCTACGGACTGGCGCTCGCGAAACTGCCGACTCCGGCGGGCGAGCTGCACTGCCATGACGGCAACATCCCCGGCTTCTCGGCCCTCGCCGGCTACCTTCCCGAGCGCAAGGCGGCCGTCGCCGTCCTGATCAACAAAGAGGACGCCAACGCCGTGGGCACCCTGGGACGGCTGCTGGAGATACTCGCCTCGCCGTGAGGCAACCGTGTAAGACCCCCGTGGATTCTCGCATCGGAGAAGGGAAACCATGCACAGGGGTCATCATCAGCGTACGCCCGGCGCACGTCGTCGCGGCGTACTCGCACTCATCGCGGCCTGCGGCGTGTTGGCTACGTCGCCCGCCGGGGCCGGCGCACTGGAAGACAAGGCCTACGGCTCGGTGGATCCATTCATCGGCACGGGTGGCGACGGCCACACGTTCCCGGGAGCCACCGTCCCGTTCGGAATGATCCAGCTGAGTCCCGATACGCAGATCCGCCACTTCCGCGAGAGCTACAAGTGGGCGGCCGGCTACCGCTACGACGACGGCAGCATCCTGGGCTTCTCCCACACGCATTTCTCCGGGACCGGGCACTCGGATCTCGGTGACATCCTGGTGATGCCCCTGTCGGGAGAGGTCCGGCTGGAGCCGGGTGAGGTGGACAAGCCGCGCAGTGGCTACCGCTCGCGTTTCAGCCACGACACCGAAAAGGCCGAGCCCGGCTACTACGCGGTCACCCTCGCGGATGAGGACATCCGCGCCGAGCTGACGACGAGCCGGCGCGTCGGCCTGCACCGCTACCGGTTCCCGGAGAACGCACCCGCGCACGTGCTGGTCGATCTGCGCTCGAGCATCTACAACTACCCGGGCAAGGTGCTGTGGTCCCGGTTGCGCGTGCACAAGGACGGCACGATCACCGGCTTCCGCGAGCTCCGGGGCTGGGCGCCGGGCCGGCAGCTGTACTTCGCCATGCGCTTCTCGCGGCCACTGGCCGGACACGCGCTACACAACCGCGAGGAGAAGATCGACTACAAGGGCTTCGCGCCTCCAGGCCGGGGGACCGCCGAGCGCGCGCTGCTCGAGGGCCGGGAGCTGGTCGGCGTGTTCGACTTCGGCGCGCTGAAGGAGCGCGAGCTGCTGGTGAAGGTGGCGATCTCCCCGGTCAGCGAGGACAACGCCATCCGCAACCTGGACAGCGACCTGCCGGGCTGGGACTTCGAGGCCACCCGGACCGCGGCGCGCGAGGCATGGAGCAAGGCGCTCTCGGTGGTGGACATCGACGCGCCCGCGCCGATGCGGAAGATGCTCTACACGGCGATCTACCACTCGCTGATCGCGCCCAGCCTGTTCACCGACGCGGACGGCCGCTACCGGGGCCCCGACAACCAGGTCCATCAGGCCCAGGGGTTCGAGTTCTACTCGACGTTCTCGCTCTGGGACACCTACCGCGCCGAGCACCCCCTGCTGACACTCATCCAACCGGAGCAGCGCAACAACGACCTCATCCACTCGCTGCTCGCCTCGCAGCGGACGAGCCCCCACGGCGTCCTGCCCGTCTGGCAATTCCATGGCCAGGAGACGTGGTGCATGATCGGCTACCACGCGGTGCCGGTGATCGCCGATGCCTTCATGAAGGGCATCCGCGGCTATCCGGTGGACCAGGCGTTCGACGCCATGGTGGCCAGCGCGACCTACGGGCCCTACGGGGGGCTCGAGCACTACATGAAGCTCGGCTACGTGCCGATCGACAAGGAGCCGGAGGCGGCCTCCAAGACGCTCGAGTACGCCTTCGATGACTGGACGATCGCGCGAATGGCGCGCGAGCTGGGGCGCGAGGACGTGGCCAAGAGCTTCGAGCAGCGCGCGAGGAACTACCGCAACGTGTTCGACACGAAGACGGGCTTCGTGCGCGCGCGCAAGAGCGACGGCGGCTACCGCGAGCCGTTCGATCCAGCGGCGGTCGGCTACGGCAGCGACTACACCGAGGGGAACGCCTGGCAGTACTCCTGGTACGTGCCGCAGGACACGGCCGGGTTGATCAAGCTGCTCGGTGGGGACGCGAAGCTGACGGCGAAGCTGGACGCGGTGTTCGACACCCGGGTGTCACCCGAGGCCTTCGCGCACGTCGAGGACATCTCCGGGCTGATCGGCTACTACGCGCACGGCAACGAGCCGAGCCACCACGTCGCCTACCTGTACAACCACACGGGGCAGCCCTGGCGCACGCAGGAGCGGCTGAAGCAGATCATTGACAGCCAGTACAAGGCGACGACGGACGGGCTGGCCGGCAACGACGACTGCGGCCAGATGTCGGCCTGGCTGGTGTTCACCGCGCTTGGCTTCTATCCGGTGACGCCGGGCAGCAATGAGTACGTGATCGGCCGGCCCTTCGTGGAGCGCGCCGCGATGACCCTGCCCAACGGCAAGCGCTTCACGGTGGTGACGGAGAACCTCGGGGACGGCAACCCCTACATCGGCAAGGTGACACTCAACGGCAAGCCCCTGGAGCGCAGCTACGTGCGCCACGAGGAGCTCCTGGCTGGTGGTGAGCTGCGCTTCGTGATGCAGTCCAAGCCGAACAAGAAGTGGGCAACCCGGCCGGACAGCCGGCCCTACTCCCTGTCGCCCTACTCACACTGAGGGGAGAAGGCACAGGCTCGGGTGCATCGGTCAGGAAGGCCGACCCGCCGCGTCCATCGGGGCGGAGCGCGTGCCGGGTCGCATTCCGCCGCGTTCCCCTCCCCCACCGGGCTCGCATAGTCTGCGGGTCCTGTTCCTTGTCGGAGAGCGCGTGAGTCCTGTTGCCGAGTTGGTGCGCACCCAGGTGGACCTGGGTGGGTTGATGCGGGTGCTGGCCAACAACATGTACTCCACCCCCGAGGTGGTGGTCCGCGAGCTCGTGCAGAACGCGCACGACAGCTGCACGCGCCGGCGGCTGGAGGACGCATCCGCCCCGGAGGCCCGCATCCTCGTGGTGCCGGACGCGGCCGCTGGCACGCTGTCCATCGTGGACAACGGGGCGGGGCTCACCCGCGAGGAGATCGACCGCTACCTGGCCACCGTGGGCGCGGGTTACACCGGGCGCCTCCGGGCCGCGGGCGCGGACGCGGGGCTCATCGGCCAGTTCGGCATCGGATTCCTCTCCGCCTACGTGGTCAGCACGCGGGTGGACCTCTACACCACCTCCTTCCAGACGCCGCAGGAGGGGTGGCACTTCTCCAGCGCCGGTGGCGAGCGCTACACAGTGACCCCGCACGCCGCGCAGAACGTGGGCACGCGCGTGGTGCTCCAGCTCTCCGAGCGCTTCCGGCCCCTGTGTGACGCTCCCACGTTGGAGGCCCTGCTGCAGCGCTACTGCTGCCTGCTGCCCCTGGCCATCCACGTGAGCAGCCCGGAGCGGCCCGCCATCAACCGCCCCCCGCCACCCTGGCGCGAGGCGGAAGCGCACTCGCCCCTGCGCCGACGTTCGCTCGAGCGCGCCTTCGCCGCGCGCTTCGAGCGACGTTTCGAGCCGCTGTGCACGCTGCCCGTCACCCCTGGCAACGGGGGCGGTGCGCGCGGCCTGCTGTGGCTGCATGACGGCGCCACGTACGGCACCTCCGACAACCGCAACCTGTCCGTCTTCGTGCGCGGCATGCTGGTGAGCCGCGACGCACGCGAGCTGCTCCCGGAGTGGGCCGGCTTCGTGGGCGGCGTGCTCGAAGCGGACACGCTCACCCCCACGGCGAGCCGTGAGGACGTCCAGCGCGACGCGGCCTTCGACGTGACGGCGGAGCAGGTGCGCGAGTGCCTCATCGACGGGCTGTCCCGGCTGGCCCGCGAGGACGAGCCCACCTGGCGGCGGCTGCTGCAGCGGCACAACGAGGCCCTGCTCGGGGCGGCCCTGTGTGACGAGCGGCTCTTCACCCTGCTCGCGGACGCGCTCAAGGTGCCCACCACCGAGGGCGACCTCACCCTGCCCGCGGTGCATCGTCGCAGCGGGGGGCGGCTGCATGCCTCCACGGGAGAGAGCGGAGGGCCCGAGGAGGTGCTCTGCCGCGCGCTCGGCGTCCCGGTGGTGGACTCGGGCCGCTACGCCGCGCTGCCCTTCACCCGGAGGTGGGCCGAGCGCCAGGGGCTGCCCGTGCTGCAACTGGGCACGCGCGAGGGCAACGCGGCCCTCTTCCCCCGCGTCCAACTGGAGCCCGCGCAGGAGGAGCGGCTGCGCGCCCTCTTCGCGCAGGAAGGCGTGGAGCTGGTGCCGAGCCGCTTCTCCCCTTCCGCCCTGCCCCTGGTGCTGGTGCCGGACCGGGAGGCCGAGCTGAAGGCCCGGCTCGAGGCGGATGCGGCGGACAAGCGCATCGGGGCCGCGGTGCTGTCGCTGGCGCGCGGCTTCACCGCCACCATCACCTCCCGCGCCCAGGCTCGCCTCTACCTCAATATGGACGCCCCCACGCTGCAGGCGCTGCTCGCGGCCCCCGAGGACCGGGCACGCTCCGCCGGGCGGCTCCTCTCCGGCCTGTGCACGCTCCTCTCCCACCGCGACGAGCGCGCCGGCGCACCCGGCGTGGCCTCCGCCCTGGAAGGCATTTCCGCGGCCCTGTGCGCGCTGCTCCCTCCCTCCGTCTGATCCATCCCCCGACCTTTTTCGAGGAAACACGCCCGTCATGGACATCTGGAAGTGGGTGAACGAAGCCGAAGCCGAAGCACGCCGCACGGGGAACGAGCGCCTCGCCGAGCTCATCGATCGGCTGCCCACCCTCGTCACGAATGACGCCCACGTGCAGGTGGACGCCCTCATCCCCGAGGCGCTCGCGCTCGCCCGCCAGACGAAGAGCCCGTGGCTGGAGGTCTTCTTCCGGCACTGGAACCTGCAGAGCCGCATCTTCCACCGCTCCGAGCCGGGGGAGTGGCTCTCCGAGTCGATCTCGCTCCTGGAGCTCGCCCACCGCGAGGACACGCGCGAGTGCCCCCAGAGCGTCTGCGTCACCCAGGACGTGGCCGGCTGCTATGGGCGCGCGGACGGCCCGGGCTGGGCGGCCGAGCGCAAGGCGGTCGTCCTCGAGACGCTCGCGCGCATCGACCCCACCTGGCCGTGCTTCACGTGCCTGTCCACCGAGTACTTCCTGGGCCTGATGGACGAGGAGCGCCCCGAGGAGGCGCTGGCGTGGCTGGAGAAGCAGGACGCCGCCCTGGTGGCCGCCGGACAGGCCCACAAGCGCAAGTACCTCCTGAGCGAGCGCGCCAACGTGCTCCTCGCGCTGGGCCGGTTGCCAGAGGCGCTCGCGGTGGCGGAGGAGGCCGAGGCGGAATCGACGTCGGACTCCACCCGGATGGAGGGGCGCATCCTGCGGGCGCGGGTGCTCGCGCGTCTGGGGCGCACCTCCGAGGCCCTCGAGGCCCTGCCCTCCCTGTCCGCGGTGCGCGCCACGCCCAGCCACTATGGCGACTGGGCGGACGCCCTCGTGCAGCTGATGAAGGCCGGGGCCGTCCGAAACGACGCCAACCTGGAGCGCACACTGCTGGAGTTCGCCGAGCGGCTCGCGAGCACGGGGGCCATCCGCCAGGCGTTCCGCCTGGAGGTGCGGCGTGCCGAGGCCGCACTGGAGCGGGGCCAGCAGCGCTCCGCCCTGCACGCGTGCGCGAAGCTCGAGGCGCTCCTGCCCCGGCTGCGCAAGCCCCTGGGCGCGGACGAAACGCTGCGCCGTCTGCGGGCGCGCGCGGAGGCCCTCACCCCCGCGCGTCCGCCCGAGCTGCCCGAGTCGGCCGCGGCGCTGCTCGAGAAGGCGGCGGAGGCCCCCGAGGACGTGCTCCAGCTGCTCGACGCGGCACGGACGCGCTGGCCCGGGGAACGGGCGACGCTCGTGCACGCCCAGGCGAAGGCACTGGAGCAGCTGGGCCGCGGCGAGGAAGCGGAGGTGGCGCTGCGCTCGCTGCTGGACGCGGACGCGCACCCCACCCCCGATGTCGTGCGGGAGCTCGGCATGAACCTGCTCGAGCGGCGGCGCTTCACGGAGCTGCACGCCCTCATCGACTCGGTGCTGGCCGCGTCCGGTGACACGCCCCTGCGCGTGGAGGCGTACCGGCTGCGGGCCCGGGCCGCGCTCGAGACGGGCGAGAAGGCCGCGGCCAAGGCCGCGATGCGCGAGATGCTGGAGCTCGACCCGGAGCTGCGCGGTACCACCCTGACTCTCGCGGCCCTGGAGCGCGACACGGGTGAGCGGGAGCAGGCCCTGGCGCGGCTGGACGCCGCCGTGGCCCGCTGGCCGGAGCCGGGGCCGCACGACTGGGACCGGATGCTCGTGGCCACCCTGCTCGGGCGTTGGGACGTGGTGCGCGCGTCCGCCGCACGGCTCGAGTTCAAACTGCCCGGGGACTCCGGCCCGGTGGAGGAGGAGTGGGAGGCGTGCCAGCTGCGCTACACCGAGCCGGACGGCACCTTCACGGAGGTGTGGGCGCGGCGCACCGGCCCCGTCACCGCACGGGTGCACTCCATCGCCATGCCCGATGCCCCCCAGCACATGGGGGACATCGTGGCATTCGACGCCACGCCGCTCAACGAGGGCCCCGCGGAGGGAGAGGAAGAGGAGCACTCGTGGCTGTACCCCGTCGTGGAGGTGCTCCGGCCGGGCGGATACAGCGTCTTCGCGCTGGACGGCGCGGGCCCGGGCGACGAGGTCATCGAGCGGATGCACGAGGCGATGGCGGCGTATGGAGCGCGCCTGTCGGTGCGCACCGCGGACACGTACCGGCTGATGACCCCGGAGGGGGAGGAGGTTCCCGGGTTCTTCGCGTTGCTGGCCGTACCGCCGGGCGTGGACCTGGGTGAGGTGGAGGCGAGCCTGCACCGGTGTACGGAGGGGCTGCCGTATCCACTGCTGTGGCCCACGCTGCTGGAGAAGATGGGGAGGCAACAGCAGGCGGAGGCGCAGCGCACGGTGGCGGAGGAGTGGGAGATTTCGCTGTGACGAGGACGCAGAGGAAAGGCTGACGGGACATCGCCAGGAGGAGCCGCCATGCTCGGGATGGGGCGGGGGCGGCGCAAACGGCCGGAAGTCCTATGAAAACCGCCCTCGACGCTCTCGAGGGTTCTCGCCGGATGCCTCTGGCGGCAGGTTCGCCTCCTCTGCTCCTACCTGGGGGCGCGTCACGCTCCTCTCCTCCGCACCTGCTTGGGGGAGCACCTACGGCGGCGCCGTCTGTACGATCGACGCGGCCAACTCCTTCATCAACTCCACCACGTGCGAGACGCAGATCCTCACCGTCATTCAGTGAGCTGAGCCGTGCACCGTCTGGGGTGGCTGCGCAGACAGCCACCCCAGGCGGGAGAGGGATTGAGCCGGACGCGCGCCTGGAGCACCGTGCGCGTCCCCTCTCGTCAGACACTGCGCCGGTTCTACGCGGCGGACCGTCCAGCCGCCGAGCCGTCCAGGGACACGGAGAGGGGCAGCGCCTCCAAGCCGCGCAAGCCGATGTTGGGACGCCAGCGCAGCTTCTCCGCCGGCACCGCCAGGTCGAGGCGCGGGAAGCGCCGCAGCAGCGCGGGGATGGCGACCCGGGCCTCCAGCCGGGCAAGCGGAGCGCCCAGGCAGTAATGGATTCCGTACCCGAAGGACACGTGCCGATTCGGGCTGCGGGTGATGTCCAGCTTGTCCGCGTCGGGGAACGCCGTCTCGTCCAGGTTCGCCGAGGCGATCAGCAGGGTGATCGTGCTGCCCTTGGGAATGGGGACGCCCGCGATCTCCACATCCTCCCTGGCGAAGCGCGGCGCCACGACCCCCACCGGGTTGGTGAAGCGCAGCATCTCCTCGATGGCGCTGTCGATGAGGTCGGGCTGCTCGCGCAACTTCTGGAGCTGGCCGGGGTGCCGCACCAGCTCCAGCACGCCGTTCCCGATGAGGTTCACCGTCGTCTCGTGCCCGGCGAAGAGCAGGAGGAAGACCATGGAGATGAGCTCGTCCTCACTGAGCCGGTCCCCGCCTTCCTCGGCCTGCACCAGCGCCGTCACCAGATCATCCCCCGGCTGCTCGCGGCGCAGTTTCACCAGCTTCCGGAGGAACCTGTTCAGCCGGAGCATGTTGGGGTAGTTGCGAATGAACGAAATGGGGGTCACCGCCGAGGAGTCCAGGACCTTGGCGATCAGCCCGCGGAAGCTGATGCGGTCGGACTGGGGGACGCCGAGCATCTCCGCGATGACCGTCAGCGGCAGGGGCAGCGCGAAGTCCTCCATGAGGTCCACGACCGGCTTCCGGGCGGCGGCGTCCAGCAGGTCTTCGGTGATCTGCGCCACCCGCCCGTTCAGGTTCTCGACCATGACGGGGGTGAACGCCTTCTGGACGAGGTTGCGCAGGCGGCGGTGATCCGGCGGATCCTTGAGCACCATGCTGGAAACGAGCAGCCTCAGGATGGTCGGCATCCACCACCGGTCCAGGGAGGAGCCACCGGGGACGTTCCGGCGGTCATTGGCGAACTGAGCTTGCCCCGGTTACGTGGACAGTAGGGTTAAGATGCCAACTTCTGCGGTAAGGCCGCAAGCTCAAAATCCACTGGACTGACGTAGCCCAGTGAAGAGTGCCGCCGCTGGCGGTTGTAGAAGACCTCGATGTACTCGAAGAGGACTGGATGCCCCGAGCGGCCAGCGCCTGCTGGTAGTCGGTGCTGGCGTACTGGCTGCCCCGGTCCGAGTGGTGCAGCAGTCCTCGCGGTGGCTGACGTCCCTTGAGCGCCATGTCCAGCGCGTTGAGCACCAGGTGCCGGTCGATGTGCTCGCTCATGGACCAGCCCACCACCTTGCGCGAGAAGAGGTCCATGACGACGGCCAGGTAGTGAGCCTGCCCCGATTTTGTGAACACACCTGATAAGTCGGCTCACGGGAGGTCGTGTCCGTGGAGCGAAGAAAAGGCAGAGTGCGCTTGCGCCCGGGCAAGGACTTGTCCCTGCTCATGGGAACTCGAGCGTGCCCTCGCGCCACATCTTGAGCGTGTACTCCGCTCGTGTCCGGATACGTCCTGGGCAGGCAGCAAGCTCCAGCAGAACAGGTTCCCCCTGCTCTGGAGCGAACTCAAGCGCGTGTGCCGCCACACAAGCACGGACGTTCTCGTCCTCCCTCCTCAACAGAGGGAGGAGCTGGGAGGCCGCCGCTCGACTCCGGATCTCACGGTAGGCACTTGCAATCCTGTCATGGGCGCGATTGGCAGCGCGATGATCCGCAGCGGTCAGCGCCTGTCCGTAAGCAAGCGCCGCCTGCTCGTACTCTTGGACGATCTCCTCGATGCTCGCCTTTTGAATGTTGCGCACGTTCATGGAATGGCTCCGTAGTCCCGGAGGATCTTCAAACCGAACTCGCGTTGGGCCTGGAAGGATTGGCCACTCAGCCACTGCCGCACGGTTTGTCCACCTGAGAAGAGAGGATCTCTAGACGAGTAGTACGAGCTGATCTGCCGATGAATCTCTTCATCAATGGCGATCACGTTCTCGGTGTTATGAAGGGCATGGGGACCGAACTGCTGCGTGTTGCCCTTCGTCTGTTCGACGATGTGGTGCCACTGCTTCCCCTTGCCCGCCGAACCCAAGGCACTCTTGAGGCCGTTGAACGAGCCCCAAGACCTGAAACCGACAGGACCGACTCCTGCTGCGGTTCCTCCCAGGCCCTGGGACACGACGGCGACCGCCATGGCTGGCAGGGAGATGATGACCGTGTTTCCTATAACGGCCACCTCACTCACTTGTCCCACGCTCGCCAGGTGGATGCCTACCCGCGAGGCCCCCGCCACCGCTGCCTCCGTGAAGTTGGGCAGCATCGACAGCCGCGAGGCCAAAAACGCAGCCCCCCCGGTCATTCCATGACTCACCCCCACGGTGACCGCGAGGACGAAGACGCGCGCAACCTCCGGCCCCACCCGGTTGGCGAAGCGCTGGCCAGCCTGCTCCAACTCCGCCCACGTCGTGGCCCGGTCGGTGGCCCATTTCAGCTCCCGGCTCGCGTCCACCACCTCCAGGAAGGTCTCCACTCCCAGGTAGATCAGCAGGACCGCTGAGACGATGGCCGCTGCCTTGGTGAACACGGGCTCGGGATTCGCCGCCAGTACAGCCCAGGTGATGAGGCCCGTGGCAATGACGGTGTAGAAGAGCTGAGGGGCCAGGGTCTTCTCCACCGCCCTGGCGATGCTCTCATTGAGAGGCTCCAGCGACAGGCCCAGGGCCACGCCCAGCTTGTCCCACTCGCTCAGAGCCATCATGTCGTCGAGTAGCGACAGGCAGTCTCCTCTGCGCTGGCCCGGCTGGCAGATGCCGCCGAAGCTCTTGCCCATGAGACGCTGCCATCGATTCTCCGCGTCGTTGCTGGGGTAGGATGCACGCACCAGCTGGCTTCGCCGAGGAGACTGGAGCGTCAGGGTCTCATTCAGCACCAGTTGCGTCAGCGCCTCCTCGAACGCTTCCGCGGCCACCTTCACGGACTTGTTCGAGGAGGAGGGCTTGTACTCCAGGGGCGCGCCCTGCCCCGTGTCGAGGCGTATGACACCAGGGGTGGCGCACGCATTGAGCAGGGCGATGAGCAGGACCGCGACGCCCAGACGGGTTGGCATGAGACTCTTTCCAGATGGAGGAGGAGTAGAGCCGCCAGTTGCTCTGGGGAGGCTGGGTAGAGCTCGCCCTCACCGAGTACTCGGCGTAGACGACGAGCAGCAGCTTGCCCTCGAGGTGGAAGTAGCCGTCCGGCGTGACGCACTTATCAGCAACAGGAAGTCGATACTCACCGCTGAGGGGAGACGGCTGGCGGATGGGAGGGGGCGGTGAATCGCCTCCCTCCCTGCCCTGCCTAGCTCGCGGACGCCAACCAGGGCGTCGTCTGCGAGAAGTCGTAGATGCGCTCGATGGCGATCTGCTTGTAACGCTCGACCTTCACGGCGCGCCGGGCGCACTCCCAGACGAGCTCCACGGGAGGACGATCCGGCTCCTTCTTCTTGCGCCGCTTCACCTCGGCCTTGATGGACTTCACGGCCACGCGCGGGTGGAAGCAGAAGGCGGAGGAGAACAGCAGGTGCCCGGCGAAGGGAATGAGCCGGGCCTCCAGCACGTCCCCCGTCTCCAGGCCCGCCACGGTGCGGCGCTCGGTGACGTCGAAGTCCTTGCCGGAGAAGAGCTCGCGCAGGCGCACCATGCCCTTGCCCAGCTTGCGCACCTCGAAGAGGCCGTGGACGGTCTCCGTGAAGCAGCGGAAGGCGTTGGCCTCCTCGGGCGAGGCCCCCTGCTGCCGCAGCTGGTACAGCTCCGCCGCTGGCGTCAGCTTGGAGATCGGCGAGACGCGGTCGAACAGGTAGTAGTCCAGGAAGGACGCCATCCGCAGCTCGAAGATCTGGTCGTCCTCGAAGACCTCGCCCGTGAGACGCAGGTACTCCGCCTTGGCGTCGAGCAGGTCCGGCTTGCGCGACTCCTGGCTCCCGAAGGCGATCAGCTGATCCAGGTAGGGCTGGTACGACAACGGCGAAAGAGGGGATTCCATGGGGCTACGAGATCCTACTCTCCGGCCATCAGCTTCGCGAAACGCGCGAAGAGGTACCGGGCGTCATGCGGCCCGGGCGAGGCTTCCGGGTGGTACTGCACACTGAAGGCGCGGGCGTCGGGGACGACCAGGCCCTCCACGGTGCCGTCATTGAGGTTGATGTGGCTCACCACGGCCTTGCCCTTCACGCTCGCATCATCCACCGCGAAGCCGTGGTTCTGCGAGGTGATCTCCACCTTGCCGGTGGTCAGGTCCTTGACCGGCTGGTTGGCGCCCCGGTGGCCGAACTTCATCTTGTACGTCCGGCCGCCCAGCGCCAGTGCGAGGATCTGGTGTCCCAGGCAGATGCCGAACACCGGCACCTTGCCCAGCAGCGAGGCCACCACCTTGTCCGCGCCCTTCACCGCCGCGGGGTCTCCCGGGCCGTTGGCGAGGAACACGCCGTGGGGCTTGTTGGCCAGCACCTCTTCGGCCGTCGTCCCGGCGGGGACCACCTTCACGCGGCAGCCCACGTCCACCAGGAAGTGGAGCATGGAGCGCTTGAGGCCGTAGTCGTAGGCCACCACGTCGAAGCGCAGCTCGGGCGCGGGGCGCGGGGCCTCGCCGAGCAGGTTGGGCGTGGGCGTGGTGAAGAGGTAGGACTCCTTCGTGGACACGCCGGTGGCGAGATCCTGCCCCTCCATGCCCCGGGCGGCGCGGGCGCGCTCCACCAGCGAGGCCGGAGTGTGGCCCTCGCTGGAGATGACCCCCATCTGCGCGCCGTGGGTGCGCACGTGGCGCACCAGGCGGCGGGTGTCGATGCCCTCGATGCCCGTAATCCCATGGCGCTTCAGGTACGCGTCGAGCGACTCCTGGGCGCGCCAGTTGGACTGCTGGGCCGTGGCGTTGCGCACCACCATGCCCACGGCGTGGGGCTTCGGCGCTTCCTCGTCACCGGGGTTGGCCCCGACGTTCCCCATCTCGGGATACGACATGGTGACGATCTGGCCGACGTAGGAGGGATCCGTGAGGATCTCCTGGTAGCCCATCATCGACGTGTTGAAGACCACCTCTCCGACCGTTTCACCGGCCGCCCCGAGAGCGCGACCCTCGAAGGTGGTGCCATCCGCCAGCGCGAGCACTGCCCGCTTCATCACCTGTGCTCCTTGATGTGACCGTCCTCGAAGACGAGCCGCCCGGAGACCCAAGTCTGGGCGACCCGACCCGTCAATCGCCGACCGTGGAAGGGGGTGTTCCGACTGCGCGAGAAGAACCTCGCCGAGTCCACCGTCCACTCCGCGTTCGGCTCCACGACTACGATGTCCGCCGGGGCTCCAGCCGCCAGATGACCGCCTGGCAGCCCGAATGCCTTCGCAGGCCCGTCCGTCAGCAGGGCGACCGCCCGCTGAAGGCTCAGCACGCCCTCGCGCACCAGCGCCAGGGTGAGGCCCAGGGCCGTCTCCAGCCCCACCACCCCGTTCCACGCCTTGTCGAACTCGACCTGCTTCTCCAGCACGCCGTGGGGCGCGTGGTCCGTGGCGATGGCATCGATGGTGCCATCGGCCAGGGCCTCGCGCAGGGCTTCCACGTCGCGGCGGGTACGCAGGGGCGGGTTCATTCGGGCGTGCGTGTCATAGGCCCCCACGGCCTCGTCATCCAGCGTGAAATGATGGGGGGCGGCCTCGGCCGTCACGCGCAGGCCCTGGCGCTTCGCCTCGCGGATGAGGCGCACGCTGCCCTCGCAGGACACGTGGGCGACGTGCAGCCGCCCCTTCGTCTCCTCCAGGAGCACCAGGTCGCGCGCCACCATGGCCACCTCGGCGGAGGGTGGGATGCCAACGAGTCCCAGCCGTGTGGAGGTGCGGCCCTCGTTCATCACGCCCTTGCCGGAGAGGGTCAGGTCCTCCTCGTGCACCATGACGGGCAGGTCGAAGAGCTGGGCGTACTGGAGGGCGCGGCGCATGAGGCCGGCATTCATCACCGGGCGGCCGTCGTCGGTGATGCAGACGCAGCCGGCCGAGACGAGCGCTCCCATCTCCGCCATCTCCTCGCCCTGGAGGCCCTTGGTGATGGCGCCCGCCAGGTACACGTGGCACAGCCGCGCCTCGCGGGCCTTGGCCTTCACGTACTCGGTGACGAGCACGCTGTCGTTGACGGGCTTGGTGTTGGGCATGGCCACCACCCCGGTGAAGCCGCCCGCCACCGCCGCCATGCAGCCGGTGAGGACTGTCTCCTTGCCCTCCTCGCCCGGCTCGCGCAGGTGCACGTGCAGGTCGATGAAGCCCGGCAGCACCAGCTTGCCAGCGGCTTCCACCACCTGGACGTCCGGCTCGTTCACCGACAGGGGGGCCTCGGAGACGTCCGTGACACGGCCGTCACGCACCAGCACGTCACGCACACCGTCCACGCCGTTGCGGGGATCGATCACCCGTCCGCGGCGGAAGAGGATCGTCGAGCTCACCGGCACACCTCCTCGAGGATGGCGCGGCGGACGGCCACCCCATGCGCCACCTGCTCCAGGATGACGCTGCGGGGACCATCGGCCACGGCCGGGGCGATCTCCACCCCGCGATTCATGGGGCCGGGGTGCAGGACGAGCGCCTCCGGCTTGAGCCGCTCGGCGCGGGCGGCGTTGAGCCCGAACAGGCGGGAGAACTCGCGCGCCGAGGGGAAGAAGTTCTCGGTCTGCCGCTCCGTCTGCACGCGCAGGCACATGACGGCGTCCGCGCGGGGCAGCACCGCGTCGAGGCTCGTGGACACCTCGGCGCCGAGCGACTCCAGCCCGGGCGGCAGCAGCGTGGGCGGGCCGCACAGCACCACCCTGGCGCCCAGCGCGGTGAGGCAGTGCAGGTTGGAGCGGGCCACGCGGCTGTGGAGGATGTCGCCGACGATGACCACCGTGCGGCCATCCAGGCGGCCCCAGCGGCGGCGCAGGGTGAAGGCGTCCAGCAGGGCCTGCGAGGGGTGCTCGTGGGTACCATCCCCGGCGTTGACGACGGCGCAGCGCACGTGCTTGGCCACCAGGTGCGGCGCTCCCGAGGAGCGGTGCCGGATGACGAGCACCACCGGGCCGGTGGCCTCGATGTTGCGCACGGTGTCCAGCAGCGTCTCGCCCTTGGACACGGAGGAGCCGGCGGCCGTCCAGTTGAGCACCCGGGCCCCGAGCGCGTGCGCCGCCATCTCGAAGGAGGTGCGGGTGCGCGTGGAGTCCTCGAAGAAGAGGTTGGCCACCACCCTGCCCCGCAGGACGTGCGAGGCATCCGGCCCACCCTGAAGGTGCGCCTCGGCCCGATCCAGCAGCGCCTCGATGTCGGCGCGCCGCAGGCCCTCGATTCCCAGCAGGTGTCTCATACGCTCCCTATTACTCCGGGATGCCTTCCTTCACCGCGCTGAAATGCAGCGTGCGGACGGCGTTGGTCGGCTTGAGCCGGACCGTCCGTTCATAGCTCACCTCGATGCGGACATTCTGGGTGACGTCGCTGCGCTCGATGAGGATCTGCTCGTCATTCAACCCCAGGCCGGGCATGAGGACGTCGCGATCGAACTGATCCCGCTCCCAGTGCGAGCCCAGCTGGCCCGTGCGCTCACGGATGACGTTGCGCAACATGGCGTCGTTGTAGTTCCTGCCCGACAGGTTGTGGGCCACCGCGACGGCTTCCTTCACGTCGAGGTGGTCCACATAGAAGGGCACGAACATCACGCCCGCGTAGATCACCCCCGCGACGACGGCCAGAGCGAACAGGGCACCGAGGCTGACCTTCCCAGAAGGATGACGCATGACCCCTGGGCGTAGCAGCGGCGCGCGCGGCGCGTCAAGCACCCGGACCGCGCTCAACGCACGGGCTCGAAGAGGCGGTCGGTGCGCAGCCCGGTCCCCTCGAAGAAGTTGCTGAACCAACCCCCGTACCCGAGCGCCAGCCAGATGACCATGGCCTTGCCCTTGATGTGGCCGTAGGGGACGAACTCCACGCCCCGGCCGGGCTCACCCAGGCCGTAGCGGCTGTCCAGGCTGTTGTCCCGGTTGTCGCCCATCACGAAGACCTGGCCCGCGGGGACGACGTAGGGTCCCTCGGTGTGCGTGCGGGGCGTGGGCCCGTCCTGCAGCACCGAGTGCACCCTCCCATCCAGGTTTTCATGGAACAGGAACATGCGCTGGGGGAACCAGGGACCGTTGTCGCCCTTGTTGTGGACGAGCAGGTCCTCCTTCGCCAGCGTGCGCTGCTGGGCCACGCCGTTGATGTAGACGACGTTGTCGATCAGCTCCACCTTGTCCCCGGGGACGCCGATGACGCGCTTGATGAAGTCCAGCTCGGGGCGCACGGGGTTGTTGAAGACGATCACATCGCCACGTGCCGGCGGGCGGACGATCTGGAATGGCACGTAGTTGGTGAAGGGCAGCCGCACCCCGTAGATGAACTTGTTGATGAAGACCTGATCGCCGATCTCCAGCGTGGGCAGCATGGAGCCGGACGGAATCCGGTACGGCTCGATGATGAAGACGCGGATGATGACCGCGATGGCCAGCGCCTTGGCGAAGCCGGAGAAGAAGTCCCAGGCGCTCTGCTTGCGGTACGCCCCCAGCTGCTGGGTGGCCAGCGCGTCGAGCGCCGCCGTCTCCTTCTCCAGCCGCGAGACGTCTCCGGCCAGCGAGGCGGCCTCCACCTGCATGGCCTGCTCGGCCAGCTTGCTGGACGCCTCGGCGGGGATCTTCCCGGGCACCCGCTTGTGGATGCGGGCGATCTCCCCGATGAGCTCGCGCGCCTCGTGCCGCAGGTGGCGCAGCTGCCGCTCCTTGGGAGACACCAGGCGCCAGCCGATCAGCCCCAGGAAGTACACGAGCATCGCCAGGGCCAGGTACTGCATGAGCGGCTGGGCCCACGCGGCGGCGGCCGGGACGAACTCGATGAGGATGATGTAGGGGACGAAGGCCAGCCCCAGGATGACCAGGGGCGCCCACAGGCTGGTGAGCAGCTCGCGCCACAACAGGGCGCGGCTGGCCTTGAGCTGCTCCGGCGTCCGGCGGGCGGCCATGCTGGCCTCGAGGCCTCCCGGCGGAGTCGTGGTCGCGGTGGTGGACATGTGCCCTACTCCTCCGTCTTCAGGACCGCGAGGAACGCTTCCTGCGGGATTTCCACCGAGCCCACCTGCTTCATGCGCTTCTTGCCCTCCTTCTGCTTCTCGAGGAGCTTGCGCTTGCGGCTGATGTCACCGCCGTAGCACTTGGCGAGCACGTTCTTGCGGATGGCGGAGATCGTCTCGCGCGAGATGATCTTCGCGCCGATGGCGCCCTGGATGGCCACCTCGTACATCTGCTTCGGGATGACCTCCTTGAGCTTCTGGCACACCTCGCGGCCGCGCTGGTAGGCGCGCTCCTTGTGGACGATGACGCTGAGCGCGTCCACCGGATCGCCGTTGATGAGGATGTCCAGACGCACGAGGTCCGCCTCCACGTAGCCGGCCAGCTCGTAGTCGAGGCTGGCGTAGCCGCGCGTGACGCTCTTGAGCTTGTCGAAGAAGTCGAAGACGACCTCGGCGAGCGGCATCTCGTACGTCACCTGCACGCGCGTGCCGCTGGTGCCCAGGTACTTCATGTCCTTCTGAACGCCGCGCCGGTCCTGGCACAGCTTGAGCACCGCACCCAGGTAGTCGTTGGGCACGTGGATGTGGCAGGTGAGGACGGGCTCCTCGAACTTGGCGATCTTCTGCACCGGCGGCAGCTTGGCCGGGTTGTCCACGTGCAGCACCGTGCCCTGGGAGTCGGTGATGCGGTACACCACCGAGGGCGCCGTGGTGATGAGCGAGAGGTTGTACTCGCGCTCCAGGCGCTCCTGGACGATCTCCATGTGCAGGAGGCCCAGGTAGCCGCAGCGGAAGCCGAAGCCGAGCGCCGTGGAGGACTCGGGCTCGTAGGTGAAGGCCGCGTCGTTGAGCTTGAGCTTGGCGAGCGCGTCGCGCAGGCCCTCGTACTGCTCGGAGTCCACCGGGAAGATGCCGGAGAACACCATGGGCTTCACTTCCTTGAAGCCCGGGAAGGGAGCGTCCGTGGGGCGAGCCTCCTCCGTCACGGTGTCACCCACCTTGGCGTCCTGGAGCTCCTTGACGTTGGCCACCAGCACGCCCACCTCGCCAGCCATGAGCTGCTGCACGGGGCGGGAGAACGGACTGAAGACGCCCAGCTCCTGGACCTCGAAGACCTTGTTGTTGCTCCACAGCTTGATCTTCTGCTTGAGCTTGAGCGTGCCCTCGAGCACGCGCACCAGCGTCACGACGCCGCGGTAGTTGTCGTACCAGCTGTCGAAGATGAGGGCCCGGAGCGGCGCCTGGGGATCACCCGCGGGGGGCGGGACGTTCTTCACCACCGCCTCGAGGATGTCCTTGATGCCGATGCCCTCCTTGGCGGAGGCCGGCACGGCGCTGGAGCCATCGATGCCGATCACGTCCTCGATCTCCTGGCGCGTGCGCTCCACGTCGGCGCTCGGCAGGTCGATCTTGTTGATGACCGGGATGATCTCCAGGTTGTGATCCAACGCCATGTAGACGTTGGCGAGCGTCTGGGCCTCGACGCCCTGGGAGGCGTCGACCACCAGGAGAGCGCCCTCGCACGCAGCGAGCGAGCGGCTCACCTCGTAGGCGAAGTCGACGTGTCCCGGGGTGTCGATGAGGTTGAGGACATACTTCTGGCCGTCGTTGGCGGTGTAGTTCATCCGCACCGACTGGGCCTTGATGGTGATGCCCCGTTCGCGCTCCAGCTCCATGTTGTCGAGGAACTGGTCCTGCGCTTCACGCTTGGTCACCGTACCGGTGGCGTCCAGCAGGCGGTCGGCCAGGGTGGACTTCCCATGGTCGATGTGCGCGATGATCGAGAAGTTGCGGATGTGAGCGTTGTCGGCCGGCATGGTAGGGGGGCCTCTTGCTACGTCGAAGCCGGCTTGACTAACACCGAAGCCCACCAAAATCCATGCATCCGAGAGCCCGGCGGGCAAGCGGGTTGCCGCCGGGATGCGTCACCCACCCGGGGGGTGGGCGGGACGGCTAGCGGGTGGTGTGCTCGCGGAAGAAGGCCAGGGTGCGACGGAGGCCCTCGGGGAGCTCCACGGACGGCTGCCAGCCCAGCACCCGGCGCGCCAGGGAGTTGTCCACACAGGAGCGCATCTGCTCGCCCGGCCTGCCGGGAGCGAGCACGGCCGGCTTGTCCACGCCCGCCGCCTGGGCCAGCAGGGTGTAGAGCCGGTTGATGTCCGTCTCCACGCCGGTGCCGATGTTCACCGGGCCCACCACGTCCTTCTCCACCGCCAGCAGGTTGGCGCGGGCCACGTCCTCCACGTAGACGAAGTCGCGCGTCTGCTTGCCCTCGCCGTAGATGGTGCAGTCCTTCCCGCCCAGCAGGCGCTGGCAGAAGATGGACACCACGCCGGCCTCGCCGTGCGGGTTCTGCCGCGGGCCGTACACATTGGCGTAACGCAGGGCGGCGTACTTCATCCCGTACTGGGCCTTGTAGTAGCCGAGGTAGATTTCGCCAGCGGCCTTGGAGACGCCATAGGGCGACACGGGCCGCGTCGGGTGGTTCTCCGGGGCGGGGAAGACGTCCTGCTCGCCGTAGATGGCCCCACCGGTCGAGCTGAACACCACCTTCTGAACACCCGAGACGCGCGAGGCCTCCAGCAGGTTGAGGAACCCGAGGATGTTGGCGTCCGCGTCGAAGCGCGGATCCTCCACGCTGCGGCGCACGTCCATCTGCGCCGCCAGGTGGCAGAGCACCTGCGGGCGCTCGGCCCGGATGAGGCCCGCGGCCTCCGGGCTGCGGATGTCCATGACCTCCAGGCGCACCCTGGGGTCCAGGTTCTCCTTCTTCCCGCTCGACAGGTTGTCCAGCGCGATGACCTCATGGCCCGCGCGCACGAACGCGTCACACACGTGCGAGCCGATGAAACCCGCCCCACCAGTCACGAGGACTTTCACCGCGACACTCCTGCCACTCAACAGTGGCGACCGTGAGAAAACCGCCGGGAAGTTAGGGGGTGGAGCCCCGAGCGGCAACCGATCGGAACCAGGCAATTGTCTCCCGCAAGCCCTCTTCCAGGGGTACTCGCGGCTCCCACCCGAGCAGCTGACGAGCCCGGGTGATGTCCGGCTTGCGCTGCTTGGGGTCGTCCTTGGGCAGCGGCTTGTGGATGATCCGCCCTCCCCCACCCGCCGCGGCGCGCACCGCCTCGGCGAACTCGAGCATCGTCATCTCGCGGGGGTTGCCGATGTTGACCGGGTCGGTGACGTCCGACAGGGCCAGCCGCACCAGCCCGTCGACGAGATCCCTCACGTAGCAGAAGGAGCGCGTCTGGGTGCCGTCGCCGAAGACGGTGAAGTCCTCGCCGCGCAGCGCCTGGCCCACGAAGGCGGGCACCACGCGCCCGTCGTTGAGGCGCATGCGCGGCCCGTAGGTGTTGAAGATGCGGACGATGCGCGTCTGCACACCGTACGAGCGCGCGAACACCATGACGAGCGCCTCACCGTAGCGCTTGGCCTCGTCGTAGCAGGCGCGCGGACCGATGGAGTTCACGTTGCCCCAGTAGTCCTCGCGCTGCGGGTGCACCAGCGGATCGCCGTAGATCTCCGACGTGGAGGCCTGGAGGAACACCGCGCCCTTGGCCTGGGCCAGCCGCAGCCCGTTCTCCGTGCCGATGGAGCCCACCCGCATCGTCTCCAGCGGCAGCTTCGCGTAGTCGATGGGCGAGGCCGGCGAGGCCATGTTGAAGACGTAGTGCACCGGCCCGTCCACCGAGAGCCCCTCGGTGATGTCCTGGCTCACCACCTCGAAGCCCGGACGGCCCCGCAGGTGCTCCACGTTCCGCTCGGAGCCGGTGAGATAGTTGTCCACCGACACGACCCCGGCCGCGCCGTCGTCCAGCAGCCGCTCGCACAGGTGCGAGCCCAGGAAGCCCGCTCCGCCCAGCACCACCACCCGCTGACCCTTCATGCTCTTCGGATTCGTCATGGCTCGAGCTCGTCGAAAGAGGCCTGCCCGGGCAGCTGCGCCTTGTACTTCTCCAGCACGAGATCGATCCCCTGCCGGATGTACTCGGCCACCGGGACCTTGGTCTTCTGATTCAACGCCTTGAGCAGATCGTTCTGCTCCGGCGTGATGTAGATGGTCGTGCTGATCTTCTTTCGGGCCATGGCGATATGTGAAAATATATGGACTTACATGGCCATTGAAGCGCTGTTTTCGGGGCCCGTGAACCGGCCGGCGAACTGGCGCCAGGAGTGGTGATGTCCTCGATGAGCAAGTGGGTGGTGGGGCTCGCACTGGTGGGCCTCTGTGGGTGCGCGTCCGACAAGGGAGCGAAGCAGCCAGAGGTGGAGAAGAAGGAGGCCGGGCAGCCGGCCCCGGAGCCCATCCGCCCCAAGCCGGCGTCCAACGAGAAGGTGTCGGAGCGGGACACCAACGCCGACGGCAAGGCGGACGTGTGGGTCTACTCGGTGGAGGAGCGCGGGGCGGAGGGGCAGAGCCACGCGCGGATGGTCCGCAAGGAGCTGGACATCAACTGGGACGACCGGGTGGACCTCACCACGTACTACGACGCCCGCGGGGAGCGCGAGCGCGAGGCGATGGACCTGGACTTCGACGGGAAGGTGGACTCGGTCGCCTACTACGAGAAGGGCGTCAACGTCCGGAAGGAGCGGGATCTGAACGGGGATGGCCGGACGGACGAGTGGGCGTACTACGAGCGGGGCAAGCTGGCGCGCAAGGAGCGGGACTCCAACAGCGACGGCCGCGTGGACTACTGGGAGTACTGGGAGAAGGACCAGGTGGATCGCATCGGCGAGGACCTGGACGGCGACGGCAACGTGGACAAGTGGAGCCGTAACTCCCAGACGGAGTGAGGCTCAGACGCCGGAGGTCGCGCGGAAGACGACCCCGTCGCCCTCGAGCGTGTAGGCGCCATCCGCCGCGCTCACGAACACTGACGCGCCCCGGGGCAGCGCGAGCGCCTGGCCGCCCACCGACAGCCGGGCGGCGCCGCTGGTGCACAGGAGGATCTCCGGCCCCCGCCGCTCCGGCCGCGAGGACACCCCGGGGTGGAGCTGGATGCGCGAGAGGCGGAACTCCTCGGTGGGCGTGGGATAGACGAACTCCACCCCATCCGTGGAGGACTCGGGGACGAGGGCGATGGGGCCACACCGGAAATCCAGCACGCGGAGCAACTCCGGGACGTCCACGTGCTTGGGCGTGCACCCGCCCCGCAGCACGTTGTCCGAGTTGGCCATGATCTCCACGCCGACGCCCCGCAGGTACGCGTGGAGGTTGCCGGCGGACAGATAGATGGCCTCGCCCGGTCGCAGCCGCACCAGGTTGAGCAGCAGCGCGCCGATGACGCCGGGATCGCCCGGGTAGAGTTCGCCGAGCCGGACGGCCCAGCGCAGCTCCTCGGCGAAACGGCTCCCCTGCTCCGCGCGCACCGCGCAGGCCGCGACCACCGCGTCCACCAGGGGCCCGCGCTGCTCGCGAGGGAGCGTCATCAACGTCTCGAACATGCGCGCGATCCCCCGCGCGTCGGGCGAGGCACGCAGCGGAGCGAGCAGCGGCTCGAGGGCCCCCACGCCGAGCATGTCGAGCAGCGCGAGCGTCTCGTCCGCGCGGCGGAACCCACAGAGTGCATCGAACGGCGTCAGCGCGCAGATGAGCTCGGGCTTGTGGTTGGCGTCCTTGTAGTTGCGGTGCGGGGCGCTCAGCGGCACGCCGAGCGCGTTCTCCCGCGCATAACCCTCGCGCGCCTGGGCGAGGCTCGGGTGGGTCTGCAGGGACAGCGGGGTCTCCGCGGCGAGCACCTTGAGCAGGAAGGGCAGGTCCTGCCCGAACCGGCGGGCCACGGCCTCACCGAGTTCGCGCTCCGGCGCGGACCGGATGGCCTCCAGCAGCGTCCGCACGTCCGACCCCCGGCGCACGCGCGACGGGGCTCCGGGGTGGGCGCCCATCCACAGCTCGGCCTGACAGGAGGCGGAGGGAGAGGGCTGCCCGAGCAGCTCGGCGATGGCGGTCCGAGAACCCCAGGCGTACGGCTGGATGACGTTGTCGAGGAGATCCATTCAGGGGCGCCCATAGCACTCCGGACGCCCCCTCGCCACCGACGCACCGTCTAGTTGCCGGCCACGAACGCCTGGAGCTGGGTCTCGCGCTTGAAGTCGGCCAGATAGCGGGACGCGGCATCCTTGGAGGGGAAGCTGCCCATGCGGACGCGGTACCAGGTGCCCTTGTTGGGGACCTCGGCGGAGACGATGTACGGCGCGTAACCCCGATCACGCAGCTTCGCGGCGAAACGCTCGGCCTCCGGACGGTTCTGGAAGGCGGAGATCTGCAGGGTGAAGGCACCGCCCGGGACGGCCTCGGTGGGCTTCTGGGCGGCGCGGGCGATGGCCTCCTTCAAGCCGCTGCCCGGGGCCGTGGTGCGGGTCGGCACGGGAGCGGGCTCCACCTTGCCAGGAGAGGGAGCGGGCTTGCTGTCGGCCACCTTGGTCTCGGCGGGCTTGGGAGTGGCCGGCTTGGGCTCGGCGGCCTTGGGCGCCTCGGGCTTCGCGGTGGCGGTGCCAGGCGCGGGCGCGTAGTCGTCATCCGTGGGGCTGGGGGCGGGCTCGGAGGCGTCCGAGGGGTCGACGGCCCCGGCGGGACTGGCGTCGGCCACCTTCGGCTCCTCGGCGGGCTTGGGCTTGGGAGCCGGCGGAGGGATGGCGACCGTGACGGTGCCGGGCTTGGAGTTGGAGGGCGCGGGCTCGGAGCCGCTCCTCTTGGTGAGCTCGTCCTGGAAGGTGAGCGGGGACTCGGCCTCGCGGGCCTGCTGAAGGGCCTGAGCGTTGGCGTCGAGCGCGGACAGGAGATCCGGTGCGGCGGCGGCCTGGGCGTTGCCGGCGAGCTGCTTGCCCACCACGACGCCGAGCACGAACACGGCTCCCATCACGATGATCCCCGCGATCAACAGGCTGACGATCTGCCGGTTGTCGAGCGAGACGTCGAACTTCTCTTTCATCCGGTGGGCATCGCGCATGGCGTGGTGTTCCTCGCGTGTACGACACCCCGGCGCGGCCACACGAGTGTGTCGCGGCCTGTAGCGTCGAGGTGCGTCGGAAGGTACGCCCCGCCTACAGGTCGGTCAAATTCAGGGCGTGCGAAGCGTCACGCCGGGATCGTTGCGGCACGGCTCAAACAATCCACCCGCCACCGAGCACGCGATCGCCGTCGTACACCACGGCGGCCTGACCGGGCGTCACGGCGCGTGCGGGGTCATCGAGCCGGATGGACACGAGCCCATGGGGAGAGACCTCGACGCGGCCGGGAGCGCCGGGGTGGCGGTGGCGGATGCGGATCAGCACGGACTTGTCGGAAGGAGGAGGCCCATCCACCCAGTGGGGCTGGAGGAGACCGAAGGAGTCACGCGAGGCCTCATCGGCGGGGCCGACGACGACGCGGCGGGTCTCGGGCTCGATGCGCTGGACGTAGCGGACCTCCCCTCCCCCGAGGTTGAGCCCGCGGCGCTGGCCCACGGTGTAGCGGTGCACACCGGCATGGGTGCCGAGCACATGACCCTCGGAGTCGACGATTTCACCACCGGGCTGGGGACCGGCGACCTTCTCCACGAAGCCGGCGTAGTCGCCATCGGGCACGAAGCAGATCTCCATGCTTTCGGGCTTGTGGCTGGTGGGGAGCGCATGGCGCTCGGCGACGGCGCGGACCTCGGGCTTGGTCATGCCGCCGACGGGGAAGACGATGTCGGCGAGCTCCTGCTGCCCGAGGGTGAAGAGGAAGTAGCTCTGGTCCTTGGCGGAGTCGACGGCGCGGCGGAGGACATAGCGACCGTCCTGCTGCTCGACGCGGGCATAGTGGCCGGTGGCGAGACGGGCGCCGAGGGCGCGAGCGCGCTTGAGGAGGAAGTTGAACTTCACGTCGCGGTTGCAGGCCACACAGGGGATGGGAGTGCGGCCGCCGAGGTACGACTGGACGAAGGGGTTGATGACCCGGTCCTTGAAGATCTCCTCGGCGTTGGCGACGTAGAAGGGGATGCCGAGCGTCTGGGCGACGGCGCGGGCGTCATCGATGTCATCGGGGCTGCAGCAGCTGCCGCACTGGGCCTTGCCCTCGTAGGACCAGACCCGGAGGGTGATACCGATGACTTCGTGACCCTGCTCCTTGAGGAGGGCGGCGGCGGCGGAGGAGTCAACTCCACCGCTCATGGCAACGACGACTCGCATGATGTCCCTATCTACACGCCGGCCCGTCCGGGTGCGACATCACCGACGACCCCATTCTCCACTTCGGACAAATCCCCTCTCCCTCTGGGAGAGGGACGGGGTGAGGGTATATCGACACTGTCGTAAGTACCCGTAAACCCAAGAGAATCCCGGCCCACACGCCCGAACCACCGTGGCACCGCCAGGTCCGCGCCCAGCCGAGCGGGCAGGCAGCCCGAAGGACATCCGCTCCACGCCTCAAGGAACGAGGCTGCGCTCGACCAGCCCCAGATCCAGCCTGTTCAAGATCTCCGCGGTGATGGGCCGCTTGGAGTCCCAGAAGATCAGCGACTCGAAGAACTCGCGTGCGGGCTCCGAGTCCAGCAGACGCTTCAAGAGCATGGCCTGCCCCTCCGACTCACAGCCCACGAAGTAAACGGTGTCATCGAAAACGACAGGCTTGTCGCCGATGGGAGGAACGACGCGGAAATTCAGCTTCTTGTAGAGGCCAGAGATGGCGACCTTCCAGGGCATGAAGGTGTACTCGCCCACCCCGAACACGGAGAACCGAGGCTTGTTCCGGTAGATGCTGCTGGACCGGGCATCCAGCAGCTCGCCGTGTTCGCACAGATACTGCCAGGTCCTTGGGGCAATCCGCGCGATGGAGTCAGTCTCCTCCCCCACCCTGCGTTGAGGAACGATCACCCAGGTGCGAGGGGCTTCGGTCTTCGCGGAAGCGACGTGCGAACTCTTGAAGAGAGGATACAAGTAATCCCGCTCGATCCTCACCGCCTCCCCCAAGCCATTGACGAGCGTGCCATCGGACTCGCGCAGTTCCATGACCCTGGCGCAGTCATGCTTCAATCCCGAGCGCCAGAGGGGCCCACGGGACCTGCGCTCCAACTCCACCCAACGGTCATATTTCGACGTATCGGAGACGAGGGTCTCTCCGCGAACTCCGAATGAGGAGGATGGAGCCTCCGCATCCAGGGAATCGAATTCAGCACAGACAGGGGAAGCGGCCCCATCGAATCGGCAGTGAAGCAGACACGCATCCACACTGACGCCGAAGAAACGCTGAGCATCCAGGCGGAAGACGGAAGCCTTCGACACCCCCAGCTTCGTCGACCACGCGTGTAACAAGACCTTCCTGGCCACGGAAGTCTTGCACAACATCGCCAGGCTTCCACGGCGCTCCGAAAGCAGCTCGAACAGCTTCATCAGCATCCATTCGGAGATATCGAAATTACTCTTGCCCGTGATCGCCTGGATGCCGCTGCGTCCCTGGAAGTTGACCTTCGCTGGCAGATTCGATCCCCCCACGAGCGAAATCCCCGCGTTGGTAACCCACGGGGGGTTCCCGATCACCAGGATGGAGCCCGGCAGGTCACGCAGCAATTCCCGCCAGGGGAACGAGAAGAAATCACCTTCCATAACGCTCGCCCTGGCCCCCGTGGGAACCCTCGCGAGCGCGTCACGCGCACGGGCGGCGTAATCGACATTGAGCTCGACACCGACCGCCACCTCGAGCTGACGGAATCCCTCGAGCGCGGCCACGAGGAGACTCCCAACCCCACACGTCGGCTCCAGGACTGAGTCTGGCTTTTCACCCAGCGCGCTCAGCCGTGCCACGACCCGCTCGGCAAGCACCGCCGGGGTCTGGAAGTCGCCAAATTCGACTCGCGCCTTTTTGATACGGATCCCCTCGAGGCGGGCTCAGGTCAGGAGCCGCGAGCCTTCATCCAGCTCCCGAGAAGCTCCTTCAACTTCTCCGGCGCATTGAGCGAAGGCTCATCCAGGACCTGCTCGACGAGGAAGCGGGTGGCCTCCCCCACGATGGGCGAGGGACCCACCCCCAGCGCGGCCATGATCGCCCCGCCATTGAGCGCCAGGTCCTTGCTCGTCAGCGGAGGCTTCGATGCGGCCAGGGCCAGCAGACGGCCGATGAGCACCTCCACCTCCGCCAGGCGCTCCGGACTCCGAGCCTGAACACGGGCCCGGGCAACCGCGGTGAGCGCCTCGATGTTCGCGAGTCCCGCCTTCGCCAGCAGTCGGCGGAGCGAGGGATCCGGGTCCCCGACATGCGCCTCGAGCCGAGCGAGCCCCACGAGCAGACGCACGCGCTCGATGACCTTGGTAGGGAACTTGAGCCGGACACCGATCTCCTCGGCGCCCTGGGGCTCGACGAGATCCGCCAGCAGGGCCGCGAGACGGATCTCCACATCCGCGGGGGCGGAGGCAGCGGCGGTCCGAGCCAGACGGGCGGCCTCGGCGTCGGCGCGGGCGAGCTCGGGCAGGAACACGTCCAGGAGCCCGGTGTCGGCCAGCAGCTCGAGCCCGAAGGAGGCGCGCTTGGAGAGGAGCAGCTTGACGAACTCCTCGCGGACGCGCTCGTGGGCCACCTTGCGGAACACGGGGAGCGTGGCGGGAATGGCGGCCTGGGTGTCGGGGTCGAGCGTGAAGTCGAGCACCGCGGCGAAGCGCACGGCGCGCAGGGGGCGCAGACCGTCCTCGGAGAAGCGCTCGATGGCCGAGCCCACGCACCGCACCAGCCGGGCCTTCAGGTCCTCCTGGCCGCCGAACGGATCCACGAGCTCATGGCCGACGGGATTCCAGGCCATGGCGTTCATGGTGAAGTCGCGGCGAGAGAGATCCTTGACGATGTCCTTCTCGAAGGAGACGGCGCTGGGGCGGCGACCATCGTGGTAGTCGCCTTCGCTGCGGAAGGTGGTGACCTCGACGTGGGTGCTCCCCGCGAGCACGGTGACGGTGCCGTGCTGGATGCCGGTGGGGATGACCTTGCGGAAGGCGCGCTGGACCTCCTCGGGGAGGGCGCTGGTGGCGACGTCGAAGTCCTTGGGGTGCACACCCCGGAGGCTGTCACGGACGCAGCCGCCCACGAGGTAGGCGGCATGGCCCAGCTCACGGAGGCGGGCGATGACGTCCAGAACGGGGCGCGGGACGTCGGCGTCGAGCAGGGAGGCAGGCGTCGTCATCCGAGGGAATCCGGCGGTGCGAGGGGCGCGCGAGCGTGTCACAGCCACTCCCGCGCGGGCAAGGGAAAGGGGCCCGGACAGCCTCATTCGCCAAGTTCGGAAGACGGCTCGGCCAACACGGTGAGGATCGGGCGCGCATTCGCCAGCGAGGGAGCGAACAGGGAGGGCTGTTCGGGATCGGCGAACACCGCCGCGAAATCCTCGGGCGCCAGCGCGCGCACCAGGCGGGCCGCGAACGTCTCGCGCAGCAGCCGGACGTAGTAATCGACGTCGTAGTCCAGCGGCTCGCCCGCGGCGCCGCCCCCGCCGTCATCGCGCGAATCGTGCCGGGCGCTGCCATCGTCCTCGGCGTCCGGATCGGGCAGCAGCCCCGCCCTCCCCCTCACCGCGCGATAGACGCGGACGTGCTCGCCAGCAGCCCAGTGCTTGCGCCCGCTCGCCAGCACGGCCTCGTAGGACAGCTCGCGCCTGCGCTCGCGCACAGCGAGGTACTCCGACGGGGTCTTCTTCAACCGGACATTCGCCGCCACGTCGAGAGTCGGGATGGTCCGCCGGCGCAGCGCGGTCACCGTCGCGACATAGGTCTCCCGAACGCCTGGAATGTCCCCCGCGAGAAGGCAGCGCAGCGCTCGGCGCAGGAAGTCCTCACCGAAGGGCTCCGCCCGGCTGGAGCGGAACGCCACGCCACGCAGGATGAGCTCTCCCTCGTAGGACTGCAGCACGTAGTTCTTCGGCTCGTGCGACAGCATCGCCGCGTAACGTCCGTCGAACTCGAGGTGGACCCTGGGTGGCAGCAACGCCGCGACCTCGGAGACCACCCGGCGCTCGTCGGCCTCGCGCCAGTCGTCCGGGACGGCGAAGTACACGCCGTCCGTGTCGGCCTCCAGCAGCGTGACACCGCGCCGAGCCAGCTCGCGGCAGAGCAGCCCCAGCACCTCCCGCCCGCGCCGCGTCACCTCGTTGGCGGCGTGCACGTCCGCGAAGCGCGTGAGCCCCACCGCGCCGAGGTACCCGTAGGCCGAGTTGACGACGATCTTCATCGCCGCGGAGAGCGCCTCGTTCGTGTGCCGCTCCGGCGACCCGGGCGCAGCGGAACGCGCCCGCGCCTTGGCCGCCAGCCGATGCTCCACGAGCCGGTCCACCAGGGCGAGCAACACCCCCAGCCGATCCCGCCGAGGCCCGATCCGGTACTCGCGCATCAGCGAGGGATACAGGCTCGCGACGTCGGCTTTCACGATGTGCCGCGCCACACCCGTGGCGAACAGGTGGAGCGCCGCGCCACTGTGAGGCGTGCCGTCCCCTGATTCGTGAGCGGGCAGCGCGGCCCCGGCCCGGAGGTAGGCACGCACGAGGAGCGGATCGAGCACGCCGGTAGCGGGACCCGCGTCGGCGAGGCGCTCGTAGCGGCGCGGTGCCATGCGGGCGAGCGCGAAGGCCGCCCCGCCGAGCAGGCGCGCGAGGCCAGCGGCTTCCGTCACGTCATCGCGAGCGTAGCGCCGCACGCGCTCGGGGTCCCGGCCGTAGACCTCGTACACCCGGGCACCCGGAATGTGCTCGCGCTCCGGACCCGCGAGACCGAAGTGCCGCGCGACGGCCTTGAGCCCGTGGCCCGGCAGATCCCTCGCCGAGAAATCGTGCCGCAGCACGGCGTCCAGGGTGTCGATCAGCTCGCGTCCGGGAAGCGTGTACCGCATGCGGCGCATGGGGTCGGGAGTGCGCCCCATCGAGCCACTTCCGAGCGAGGCCCCTCGCGAGGCGGGACGCTGCCGAAGTCCCGGCAGGCCGGCACGCCCCAACGCGAGCGGCACGTTGAGCACCCGTGCACGGCGGGCGATGAACGGCAGGTCGAAGCCGTGCAGGTTGTGGTTCTCGATCACATCCGGATCGATGGCACGGACACGCGCGACCAGGCGCCGGAGGAGATCGGCCTCCGCGGCATCGCCATCGCCATGCGCCTCGATGACATCGGTCCGGCCATCGGGCTCGCGGAGCGCCACGAGGAAGATCCGGTCGCGGCCGGGATCGAGCCCGGTGGTCTCGAGGTCGAACTGCATGCGGCGCAGGTCGTCGAACCCGAGATCGCGAAAATACGTACGCCCCGAGGCGATGAGGTACTGCTCCTCCGGGGGAAGCGAGAGCACCGCGCTCTCGCCCAGCTCACGCACGTGCCCGAGCTGGCGGCCGAGTCGCCGTGCGGCGCCATGGAGCACGGCCGCTGCCAGCGCGCGCCCATCGTCCGCGCGGACCACGTAACGAAGCGCACCGGGCCCCTCGAGCTCCTGGTAGTTCACACCGCGCGGCACGGGCCCCTCGGACTCGGGTCGAAGCCTGGCGCCCAGGTGCGTCAGGTCATCCAGCGAGGCCAGGAGCAGCCAGGGCCGGAAGCGCACGTCGTCCCGCACGAGCGCGCCGGTCCCGGGGAGCCGCCGCCAGACGAACGCGCGGCCATCGGGCTCCGCCCACACCGAGACGATCCCCGGCGTGGGATCCCATCCCCAGAGCCATTCGTCCTCCATCGGGTGGGCCATATCACGGGCGACGAGGAGGAGGGGAAACCCTCACCCTCTGAGAACGAGACAGAGGCGCACGGCGGCGTCGACGACCTCGGGAATCGGCTGCGAGTAGCCGCTCGCGATCCAACTCAAGGCGATGTGGATGACGCCGCCGACCACGCCCGCGCGCAGCAGCGGTTCGCCCGCCGCGCGGCACTTCCCATCCGGATCGAGCGTCCGCGCGAGCAGCTCACCCAAGGCCCGGAGGGACGCTTCGAGGGCCTGGTCGACCGCGGGGCTCACACCGGAGATCTCCACGAGGAACACCCGCGCCGATTGGGGACTGCGCTGGAGCGCCTCGTAATAGGCGCCGAGCATCGCGCGAGCCCGCTCGACGGGGCCACCCGAAGCCTCGGCGCTGGCCTTCTCCAGCTCAGCCAGGAGGACCCGCATCACGGCCTGGAACGAGGCGACGAGCAGCTCCTCGCTGTTGGAGAACGACTCGTAGAAGTAGCGCTCGGTCAGCCCGGCGGCCTCGCAGACGGCCTTCACCGTCGCGTTGCGATAGCCCTGCTCGCCATAGACCCGGATGGCCGCTCCGAGGAACTGCTCACGCCGATGAGCGCGACGCTCCTCGGCCGAGGAGCCTCGATAGCGTCGGTTGGCCACGGAGGAGGAAGTCATGCGACTCCTATTGAAATCATCCGTTGTCAGTTCCAAACTGACAATGTGTAGTGTCACTTACTCCGGAGCACGGGAGAGTTCCATGGTTTACGGGAAGGGACCCGTCGAACAGGCGTCTGACGCCTTGGCGGTGAGGGCGGAAACACCGGTGGAGCACTTCGACGTGCTCATCGTCGGCGCGGGCCTGTCGGGCATCGGCGCGGCGTACCACCTGCGGACGAACTGCCCGACGAGGACCTACGCGATCCTCGAGGGCCGCGAGGCCATCGGCGGGACGTGGGATCTGTTCCGCTATCCGGGCATCCGCTCGGACTCGGACATGTACACGCTGGGCTACTCGTTCCGGCCATGGACCGCTCCGAAGGCGATCGCCGACGGGCCGTCCATCCTGCGCTACGTGCGGGAGACGGCGCGCGAGTATGGGATCGACCAGCACATCCGCTTCCGCCACCACGTCAAACGAGCCTCCTGGTCCTCCGCGGAAGCGCGCTGGACGGTCGAGGCCGAGCGCGGGCCCGAGAAGGAGCTGGTGCGCTTCACCTGCAACTTCCTGCTCATGTGCAGCGGGTACTACAACTACACCGAGGGCTACCGGCCCGAGTTCCCCGGTGAGGCGCGCTTCCAGGGCACCATCGTCCACCCGCAGTTCTGGCCGGAGGACCTGGACTACCAGGGCAAGCGCGTCGTCGTGATCGGCAGCGGCGCGACCGCCGTCACCCTCGTGCCCGAGATGGCCAAGAAGGCCGCGCACGTCACCATGCTGCAGCGCTCGCCGACGTATGTCCTCTCGCGCCCGGCCGAGGATCCCATTGCCAACGCATTGCGCCGCGTCCTGCCGGCGAAGCTCGCCTATGGAATCACGCGGTGGAAGAACGTGCTCCTCAGCATGCTCTTCTACATCCTGTCGCGGAAGAGGCCCGCGCGGGTGAAGGAGTACATCATCGGCCTGGTGCGCGAGCATCTCGGTCCTGGCTATGACGTCGCGACCCACTTCACGCCGAGCTACAACCCGTGGGACCAGCGCGTCTGTCTCGTCCCCGACGCCGACCTGTTCGATGCGGTCAAGCAGGGCCACGCCTCGGTCGTCACCGATCAGATCGGGACGTTCACCGAGAAGGGGCTCGAGCTCCGCTCGGGCAAGGAGCTCGAGGCGGACATCGTCGTGACCGCCACGGGTCTCAAGCTGCAACTGCTGAGCGACATCGAATTCAGCATCGACGGTGAGCGGCGCGACCTGGCGAAGACCCTCTGCTACAAGGGCATGATGTTCAGCGACGTGCCGAACCTCGCCTACGCGTTCGGCTACACCAACGCGTCGTGGACGCTGAAGGTGGACCTCACCTCGGGCTATGTCTGCCGGCTGCTCAATCACATGGCGAAGCACGGCGACACGACCTGCACGCCGCGCCACGATCCCACGGTCGAGGAGCTGCCATTCCTCGACTTCTCGTCGGGCTACGTCCAGCGGGCGTTCGACCAGATGCCGAAGCAGGGCTCGAAGCGACCGTGGCGGCTCTACCAGAACTACGCGCTCGATCTGTTCACGCTGCGCTTCGGCAAGGTCGACGACGGAACGATGGAGTTCTCACGCGCGCCGAAGCCGGCGGCGGCCCAGCAACCCCAGCGCGGGGCGACGACGTACGAGGCAGCCTGATCACTTCGCATGCGAGGGCGGCGCAGGTGCTCGACGCGGTCTCGGTGCCGGTGATCATCGAAGGGGGGCTCGGCTCTCCTTCCCAGGTCGCGCAGGCCATGGAACTGGGGGTCGCCGCCGTGCTGGTCAACACGGCCGTCGCGCAGGCTATTGTTGAAATAAAGGCCGCGACTGTACGCGTTCCAACAGAAAGACCCGGCCGGGGGGCTCCCTCTCGGTGCGAGTCGTTGCCTACCTACCGTCAGGTGCCGGCTTGTCCCAGCTGTCCCACCGGCTCGTCTCGGCGCTGCTCAACCTCGGCTACAAGCCGCCCCAGCCTGAGGCCCGCTCGTGCGCTATGCGTTGGGAGTCACAACAGACGAGACTGCCTTCATGCATGACGACACCGGCCACGGCCGGACGGTCCTTCAGCTCGAGCAGCTCAACGAGTTGCTCGAAGCGAAGGTCAAAAGCCAGGAGCAGCTGCTCGCCGAGACGCAGGAGCGCCTGCGCACACTCTTCGAGAACGCGCCGCTGAGCATCCAGCTGATCGACGTCTCGGGCCGGACGCTGCAGGTCAACGCGGCATGGCGCGCGCTCTGGCGCATCCCGCCGGACGTGGTCGAGAACTTCGTCCTCCGCGGCTACAACGTCCTGACGGACCCCCAGCTGGAGAAGCACGGCATCCTCCCGTACTTCCAACGGGCCCTGCGAGGCGAGAACAGCCGCATCCCGGCCATCCGCTACGACGCGGCCGAGCTCCAGCTCGCAGGCCGGGCGCGGTGGGTCGAGGGGAACCTCTATCCCGTGAAGGACGCGGCCGGCGAGGTCCGGCAACTGGTCCTCATCCACGAGGACGTCACCGATCGGCGAGAGGCGCAGGAGCTCATCCTCCGCAAGAGCGCGGAGTTCGAGGCCGTCTACCAGCACCTCCCGGAGCCGGTGATCATGACCTCACCCGAGCGCATCATCGTGCTCGTGAACCCGGCGGCGAACGCGCTCTTCGGCTATGCGCCGGATGAACTCATCGGACGGCCCGCGTCCATCCTCGAAGCCGAGGGGACGGAGCCGGAGCACGCGCCCGGAGCGGAGGCTCGCGAGGTGAGCTACCGCCACCGCAGCGGTGAGCTCATCCTCACGAGCACTCTGTCCTCGGTGGTGCGCTCGGCCGGCGGAGAGGTCTTCGGTTACGTCGCCATCGTGCGCGACATCCGTGAGCAGCGGCGAGAGGAGGAGATGCGCCGGTTCATCTCCAACGCAGGAGACGTCCTGGCCTCGTCGCTGGACCCTCGCGAGACGCTCTCCGCGCTGGCACGGCTCGCGGTGCCCACGCTCGGAGACTGGTGCCTCATCGACCTGCTCGAGGACGACGGCTCGGTCCGCCGTGCGGAGGTCGTCATCGCGGACCCGCGACACGAGCCCGTCAAGGCGAAGGCCGCTCGCTTCACCATCAGCAGGGACCGTCCGGAGAGCCCTCCTGCCCGGGCGCTTTTCGAGGCGACGCCCCTGCTCATCCCGGTCCTCGAGCGCGAGAAGATCGGGCAGATGGCCCTCAGCGGCGAGCACGCCCAGGTCATCATCGAGGCGGAGGTGCACTCGATGATCTGCGTGCCGCTCATGGCGCGCGGCAGGGTGCTCGGAGTCCTGTCCCTGCTCCTCGCCGCATCCCGGCGCAGCTACACGGAGCGGGACTTCTCCTACGCGAAGCAGCTCGCCGGGAAGGCCGCGCAGGCAGTGGAGAACTCGCGGCTCTATGAGCGAGCCACCGAGGCGATCTCCGCCCGCGACGAGTTCCTCAGCATCTGCTCCCACGAGCTCAAGACGCCTCTCACCTCGCTGAAGCTTCAGCTCGAGCTGGCATGCCGCTCGTTGCAGAAGCCGGTCTCGGCCGGGCTCCCCGCCGAGGCGTTGAACACCCGCCTCGGGGTGGCCACTCGCCAGCTGCGGCGCGTGGAGCGGCTCATCGACGACATGCTCGACGTGTCACGGATTGCCACCGGGATGCTGACCATGGACATGGCGCCCCTGTCGGTCCGGGAGCTGGTGACCGAGACGGTGCATCAGGCGAGCGAGGTCTTCCAGTCAGCAGGCGTCGGCCTCACGGTGGAGGTCTCCGAAGATGCGCGGGTCCACGGGGACCGGGCCCGGCTGGCGCAGGTGCTCGACAACCTCCTCGCCAACGCCCTGAAGTATGGCGAGGGGAAGCCCGTGCGCATCGACGTGGGCCGGCGCGGAGACCGGGTGGAGCTTTCGGTCAGCGACCAGGGCCCTGGGATTGCGCCACGAGATCTGCAGCGCATCTTCCAGCGCTTCGAGCGGGCCGTGGCCAACCGGAGCATCACCGGGCTCGGCCTCGGCTTGCACATCAGCCGTCAGATTGCCGAGCGCCACGGCGGGACGCTCGAGGTGGAGAGTGAGCTCGGCAGCGGGGCGCGGTTCACGCTGCGCCTTCCCGTGGAAGCCGGGGGCCGCTGAAGCCACGCTAGTACTACCCGGAGCCGCCACGGCCAGCACCGGGTGTATAGCACGTTTTCATGGGTAACCGGTTATGGTGGGTTCCTCCCATTTCCTTTCCAGGAGCAGGGTGAATGAGTGAGGAGAACGTGGCGCAGCGCGCGGCAGCGGTGGTGGAGAAGTCCCAGCGGGCGCTGGCGAGCAGGGATGTGGAGGGCTACGTGTCCTGCTTCACCCCGGACGCCTTCCTGAGCGACCCGCTCGCCCCCTCCATGGTGGGGCAAGAGGCGATCCGCCAGGGCGTCCAGAAGCTCGTGGGTCTCTTCTCGAAGATCGAGCTCCAGGAGCTGAAGCTCTTCCCCGTGGGCCGCACCGTCGCCTTCCTGGCCCGGGTCCACGCTGAAGCTG
The DNA here is from genome assembly GCF_016887565.1 of Archangium violaceum. Lineage (NCBI taxonomy): Bacteria > Pseudomonadati > Myxococcota > Myxococcia > Myxococcales > Archangiaceae > Archangium > Archangium violaceum. Next base: position 5,901,992 of record NZ_CP069396.1, on the reverse strand, counting down.
CTCCAGGAGTAATAGTCCATGAGGTGAGCGCATCATGTTCAAACGTGCAGAAGCGATGATGACCTTGGTTTTTCTAGTCGGCGGGATCGTCGGCTTCACGCCGACGGAGACGAGAGCGGCGGGAGCGAATCTCACCATCAATCCCGGCTTCGAACAGAACCTGAGCGGATGGTCGAACTGGGGAGGCGTGAGCGTCGTCACGAGCCCGGTCAGCGGCGGCGCGAAAGCCGCCCGCATGGGACCCGGCGAAAGCGGCGCTGGCCAGATCGTCGAAGGCGTTGGTCCGAACGGAAGCTACGTATTGAGCGGAAGTGGAGCGGTAAGCAACAGCAACGAAATCGCGATCATCGGCGTCGATCTGATGGACGCGAACGGCGCGAAACTGCCGAACGGCAAGTTCGAACTCCGCTTCAACGGAGGAAGTTACACGAAGAAGTCTCTCGCCTTCACGACCGTTCCTGGCACCGCGAAGATCCAGATTTATATCTACAAGAATCCGAACGCCGGCGGGTATGCCTATACCGACGATATCTCCTTGTCGTCCGTATTGAACGACCTGCCCAACGGCGTGAAGGCGATGTGGGTATGGGATCTGGCGGATACAGCCACCGCCGCGAAGCGCGGCGAGATGATCAACTTCAGCCTGACGAAGGGCGTCAATCTGCTCTATCTCTACACGGGGAACGCCCTGGTCACCTATCCGGACCGCTATCGCGCGTTGATCGCGCTCGCTCATGCGAACGGCATCCGCGTCGAAGCGCTCGACGGTCAATCCGACTGGGTGCGCAGCGCGAATCATGGCTACCCGCTCGAACGCATTCGGCAGGTGATGAGCTATAACGACGCTTCGGCGGCGAATGAGCGGTTCGACGGCATTCATCACGACAACGAGCCGCATACGCTGCCAGACTGGGAAACGAACAAGCAGTCGCTCGGCTTCGATTATGTCGAGCTGGCGCGCAAGTCCGTCGGGCTGCTGCGCAGTGGCGGTTCGCCGATGACCTACTCGGGCGACATCCCGTTCTGGTACGAGACGGTGACGATCACCTACGCTGGCGCCGCCAAGGAGTTGTACAAACATGTCCTGGACGCCATGGATTATGTAACGCTCATGGACTATCGCGATTACGCGGAAGGCGCGGACGGCATCATCCAGAACGGCGCCAACGAAATCGCCTACGGCAGGACTCTCGGCAAGAAGGTGGTGCTCGGCGTGGAGACCTACGACGTGCCCGGCAATCCGGAATACGTCACCTTCTATCAGGAAGGCGAAGCATTCATGAACGCGGAGCTGGCGAAGGTGAACGCTTATTATGCGGCTTCGCCCAGTTACGCGGGATATGCCGTGCATTATTACACCACTTACAAGACCATGCGGCCTTGACTTGGTAGACCCGGATGAGCGCGGTGACATGCCCATCGCGCCACCTGGTCGACGGGTTTGGGGGTCGCCCCGCCAGGCCTCACGAGCGCAGGAGGCCTCGCTCGAAAACAGCGAGCGCCTGCTCCGCCACCGAGAGCGGATCCTCCCCGCCGAGCCCCATGCGCGCGAAGTGACCCTCCGCGTACATGCGTCCCAGACCGTAGACGAAGGCCCGCGCCGCCAGATGCACGATTCGCTGGTCGCCTGGCGTCACCTCGCCCAGTTGCTGCCCTTCGCGGATCATCCCATCGAGCACGTCCAGGGTCTCCTGGTTCTCCTTCTTGTAGAAGTCGCTGTCGAAGAACCCCAGCTCACCTGCACGCGCGAACGCCCGGAAGTAGGCCGGCTCTCCGAGCGCGAACCGCAGATACGCCACGGCCATCGCGTGGATCTGCGCGGCCGGAGCGGTAGGCGCCGCGCCGAGCGCGGTGGTGACCTCGCGGCGGAAGCGCAGCATCGTCTCCTCGGCCACGGCCGCTAGCAACGCGGCCTTGTCGCGGAAGTGCCGGAAGGGGGCGCCCGGGGACACGCCCACGAGCCGTGCCGCCTCGCGAAGGTTGACGTCCTCGCCGCTACCAATGAGCCGGAGCGCGGCGGCGATCAGCGCCTCGCGCAGGCGACCGTGGTGGTACGCGGACGAAGGTTTCTTGGCGATTGGCCGTCGGCGCTCGGCGGACATGGTGCGGCGAGCATAGGCCCCCCCTCCGGGCACCGCAACACGAGGCCTCCGATGTAATCAGCGCTTATTTCATTGCGCGCCTCCGGGCTCCGGTCTATCCATTCCGATGTAATCACTGATTACTTACAACGCGGTTGAGGAGGTCCCATGTGGGCATCGCGAATCCCAGGGCTCGTCGTCCTTCTGGCGCTGTTGGGTTGTCCCCGGGAGGACACCGGCGAAGTCCCCCCGGATGCGGGGACTGCCGCTACCACCCACACAGGCACCATCTCCATCCAGGACCGCAGGCTCCTGGGCGCTTCCCACCTCGGGCACGGGGTGTCGGTGCTCGTCGACATGAGCACCGCACCGCGCGCTCCCGACCATGACGACGAGCCGGGGCGGATCACCGGCTGCAAGGTCTGGGTCTACGACATCGAGTCCGACCCACCGCCACGCTCCGCCGGAGATGTGGGCACCCTGGCCATCGAGGGAACGAGCGCGAACCTGGGGCCCGGCTGCGTCTTCCAGGACGGCGCGGGGTACGTCTGTCCGACCGCGACGGGTCAGGGAGAGGTCGTGCTGGAGCATGCGGCAGCGGGGACGGGAGCGCCCCCCAACACCGCGCGGATCTCCATCGGCGGCGCTGCGTTCGGGCCGGACGACTCGGGACGCTACCTGCATCTGCGAGGCGCACCGGGGGCGAGCGGCAGCTTTCCCATCGTCTCCGTGACGAGCGCCACCGAGGTGCGCGTCGCCAAGGCGCCGGGCACCAACCCAGCTCCTTCTGCTGGCACCTACCAGGTGCTCGCTGGCGCCGGGCCCGTGCCAGGGACTCCCGCGGACGAGGCCCCTGGAGATCCACTCCGCGACACCGATCAGGTCCGTGTCCGCATCACGCCCGGCAACGACTCGCCCTTCCACTTCCCGGAGACGACCGTGGCGGCCATTGGCGGGGCCTTCACACCGGACACGGCCACCCTGGGACTGCTCGACCATGTTCCCCTCGACGGCCGCGCCTTCCGCCTCGGGTGTGCGGGCGAGGGAGGACATTGCGGCACCGCGGAGTTCACCATCATCCAGCTCCAGACGACCGATGGGCCGACGGCGGGTCTCTCGCCCTTCGTGCTGCCTCCAGCGAAGCGCCGGCAGGTCGTCCTCACGTGCATCCAGCCGGGTGTGAGCGGCTTCGTGGACATCCCCGCCGAAGCGTCCGCTCTGCTTGCCCGGGCCCACGCCGCGAGCCCCATCACCCGCATCCGTACCGCGCTGATGCGAAATGGCGCCGTGCTCACGAAGAACCCGACGCCGCCGGACAACACCGTCCGGGTCGTCGCGGGTCACCAGCTCATCGGGTTCACGAACCCCTGAGCTCCGCGGCGCCTGGATGTTGCCTGGGCATGGCGGGACTCACGCAAAGGGGCCGAGCCATGGGCCTACTCCAGCCGTGCCTGGGTGATGGCCCGTTCCCATTCCGGCCCGGCTGGTTGGTGATCACTGGAACCTCGCGACGTGAGCGGCGATCAGTAGGAACTCCCAGAACGTCTTGCCGTTGAAGACGCCCGCGAACTGTCGACTCGAGGCGGCGGACAACCTCTATTGGAGGCGGCGGGAATCGAACCCGCCGCTTGGCACTCCCAGAGCGGGCCTGACGGGGTTTCGTGGGAGCCTGGCGATAGCGTGTGCCCTGGCGAGGTGTGGCCGGGGAGGGGCAGGCTCACGCTGGGCTCTCCTGGCAGGAGGGCAGGGAGACGCCGAGACCTGGGCCACTGGACGGAGAACGGACTTACGTCACCCGTGGCACGGCGACGCCCTGGCGGCGCCTATGGCTCCCCCAAGGAGAAGGAGGAACTGGCCCCATGTCCGGACCAAGACAGGGGCCATCTCCGTCACGTGTTGCCCTCTAGGGATCCCACGGATTGGCGGGCTGATCGTTGATCGCCACCCAGAACCGGCCCGTCGTACTCAGCGCCCCCTCGGCCCACCAATGCCAACCGCCGCCGCCATCGTGGAACTCCGCCATCCGGAAGCCCGCACCAAATTCGCGGACACAGATGGCATTCGCGGCAGCTGGCGATGTCAGTACAGAGCCGGGGATTGGAGGGGTGAGCCTGACTTCTCCGGCAGCCCAACCATTGAAGAAGTCGAAGGGAATTCCCGGAGGGGCTGGCCTCCCGTCCTGATTGAGACACAGGAGAGGAAGGGATGCCGTGGGGTTTGTATCCCCATTATAGGGATCCGTCTGTGTATCGGACCCCACCAGGATGTACGGGCCATTCTGATCCAATACCCGCCAGGTCATGCCGGCGTGTGTGGCGGTACCACCACACCCACCTGAAGGAGGGGGGCCTATCCAGTTCGCGATCCGGGATTGTTGACAGAGACTATTCAACTGGTCCTGCGACATGCCGGGAGAGTAACCGGGCTCATGAAGAGCAAAAAGCGCGCATCGCTGGCACCAGTTGTAGTTCGACTCCCGCATCGTATCCGCCAGGGCACCCAGCACCGAATCCTCCGAGAGACGGTTGGACCGGGCATCCCAGTATCGGAACATGTTCCGGATCTGCCCACCCGCCAGATGGATCTCCTCGTCTTCGCCATTTCTGACAGGGCTTGGGGTATATACGAGCGTGGAGTCTGGCGGCACGACGCATGCTAGGCGAGCCGTTCCTCCATCCGCACGACCCCAAGCTCGGCCATTACCGGGCCTATTGGCTCCACTGGACCAGCCATCGAACGCGTCATGGAACAACGTGACGAGTCCGTTGACGCGAGCGAAGAAGTCACCGGTGTTCAGCTCGTTGATCTCAACGCAGTCCGTGGTGCCTTGGGCTTGGCAGTACTCCATGACGCCAATGCCACAATGATTCGTTGAAGGAGCCGTGGGACTGCTTTCAAAATTGGGTCTATAGTAATTCGTTCCCCCAGCTACCTGAGAGGAAAAGAAGTCAGCGAACGCCTCATTGATGTAGCCTGCCTGCACTTCATCCGGGGAGGGATTTCCCAATTCCTCACGGGTTCGTTGGACCACCGCACCAAAATAAGCGCCAGTAATATGCTGCACGCCTTGTGCATACAGCAGGCTGGCCATTGCGAAATGACCGTACTCATGTGTCACGAGGCCGCGTGAGTCGAAGTTATGATCAAATCCTGGCCCATCACTTGTTGGGAGGATGATATCCACCGCATATGTGGGCCATGCAGCGACCAAGAGAGGGGCAGCGAATGGGACTCTGGTGCCGACGACCGCAATGAGGCTGAGCAGGGTGGCGTCATAGGCAAGGTTTGGATATCCAAACGCCGGTGCCACGGCGGATCCCCTGAAGAACTCGGCAAAGAACCCCACCAGGATCTCCGCCTTGCGTGGTGTGCTCCCCACCACCTCTCGGAGATAGGCACGCCCCTCGGTCGCCTGTGCCAGGACATTGAAAAGCCGGTGCTGGAGGAAGAGCCTGTAGGTGGTGTTCGTGCTGAGCTGCGTGCCCGGAATGGCACGGAAATCACATACCTCCATCTCGATGACGAACTGGGTGATTTGCGCTGCGTCATTCTCCGTGGAGAGGCAGATGGACGTATCGCGGCCACGGGCGATCTTCATCCGCGCGACCCCATCATCGCCGGTATGAGCCGTGAACATGGTGGGGAGCGTCCCCCCCAATACCCTCTGGCGCGCTGTCACGCGGACCCCCGGCAGGCGTACCTGTTGCCCTGCCCCGGCGCCCCACGCCCGTTGCATGGGTGTACTCGAGCCAGCACCTCCCAGGCGATCAATCCTTCCACCAAAGGCGGGGTCCGTATTGCGGAGATCCAATGCCACCGCCAGGTCCACCGAGCCCGTCACCCATCGATCAACGAGGCCGATTCCCTGCTGCACGGCGCGGACAACCCCCTTGACCACGGCGACCACGGCCGCCACCACCTTGCGGATGATTCGTCCAAACAGTGGCTTCTCCTGTGTCCCGAGGTCATCCATGCGGGGATCCTGATCGAGGTAACGAAACCCCGAGAGACGTAATGCCTCGTAGGAGATGGAGCCATCAGCGCCGCGGGCCTCCGCCGGGATGTCACGCGGTTGGATGACGCGATACATGACATCCCCATCGAGCGCGGCCTGCCTGAGCAGATTGTAGGTAACCGCCGGCATGATGGCGAAAACGAAAAGCCCCGTGCCGTCCCCTTGATGGTTGAACAAGCCTCGCTGGCCATCCCACCGTGCCAACTCGGAAGTGAAGAACGGCAGGGGGCTGTGATGGATGAGCATCTCATCCAGAGCCTCAGCCTGCTCCCGGTCTTCCAAGTACACGATGAAGTAGTAGAGCGACGGATGTCCCTCGACGTTCGTTTCGGGAAGAGCCGAGGTCCGTTGCCAGGAGAAGGCCTCTCGGATGGCAACGGACTCCTCTGGAGAGATGGGCGGAGCAAGCTCGGGGAAGGTCTCTCCCAGTCGCAGTTCCACCTCGGTGCGCTCCGCAGGATCCTTCTGATCGCCGAGCTGCACATGCAGCTTGATCCACGTCGTGCTCACCCGCGCTCCCGCCTGTAGCGCATTCGAACAGCGCTCAAAGCGATAGGAACGTGCGCGCGCCAGCTCGAGAGCCGTCGTCGGGTGGGGCTCCTTGCTTCCACCGCGATACTGGCACTCCACCACCTCGTTACCGGTACCCAAGAAGGAGAGTACGACCTTGTGATTGCCGCTGTTACCGAAGGTGACGGGAACCTCCGCTGGGAGGATGAACTCCGTGGGCTCGGTGAATGTCCGTTCCGCGTCTTCCCAGCGCGTAGGGGGGCTGTAGGCACGATATGCGCGTAGGACAACGCTGGGATTACTGAGAGCGACATCAATCTGGGCAGGCTCCGAACTCTCTGGCTCTGCCTCGACCGTCTGACAACCCGCCAGCACCAGTCCACTCAGCAGCAACAACAGGACATGATGGCGACCCGAGATAAGACTCTGTCTACCAGAACGACGGCCAGGCAACTGTTCGATGAGCAACTGGTTACCCCCTTGTATCGGTGATTCACGCCAGCATAGCTGACACCCCATGAAATGAGTTGGACTTCGCTCCTGGCACCGTGGCCTCGGGAAGTCCAAGAAATACAAGGATAATCCCGCTAGAATCATCAAGTTAGAGGAGGCTCAAATACTGGACGAGACGAAGCAATTGCGCGCCGCGTTTAAGCTGCCCGAGGACTTGGCCGGAGGTGCGCAATGAACCGGTGGCCTCTCTGGGCGGTCCTGGCCCCAGGCAATCCGTCCTGGATGAAGAAACGCGCCTTCGACGCATCAGGCTTGGAAGAATATGTGGACGAAGAAGGGCCACCCTTTGAGTTGAGCCTGGGAAGTGGCCGTGACAGCCTTGGCCTTCCCGGTACGCACCGCCAGGCGCCGGTAGAAGGCCCCAGGGCTGTCTGAGTACGGCCGATGCTGACGGCGGCTATCCGCAGCAGCGTCGCCGCGCGGTTGGAGGAGCGACGCGTCCGGGAGCTGAGCAGCCGTCCCCCGGAAATCTTGTTGCTTGGCGCCAGGCACAGCCACGAGGTGAAGTGCTTGGCCGTTGGCCACTTGCGCATGTCATCGCCGCACTCGGCGATGAGGCGAAGCACGGTGTAGGGACCAAATCCGTGAATCTGGGAGAGGTCGGCCCCCAGCAAGGTGTAGAGCGCGCTGCGGGCATCGAAGGCCGGCTCGTTACGGCCAGAAGCATGGCGCACCTTGGGAAGAGGCTTCGCCGGTGCGGTGCGTCCCGCGTTGAGCTCACGAAGAACCCGACGCCGCCGGACAACACCGTCCGGGTCGTCGCGGGTCACCAGCTCATCGGGTTCACGAACCCCTGAGCTCCGCGGCGCCTGGATGTTGCCTGGGCATGGCGGGACTCACGCAAAGGGGCCGAGCCATGGGCCTACTCCTGCTCAGGCGGCCCCCGTCAGCGGCCCTCCTCGGCCCGTCTGCTCCAGCCCTCCCCCTCAACACGGCCTCTCTCCTGCCTATACGCCCCAACCCCATGGCCTCTCTCCCGCCTATACGCTTTCGTCCTCACGCGACGATGAGCACGATCTTGCCTTGGATGTTCCCACGGGCGGCCCGTTCGTGCGCCTTGCGCGCATCGGCAAGCGGAAACGTGCTGTCGATGGCGACGCGAACCGTCCCGGCATCGAGCAAGCGCCCGAGCTCCGCGAGCTGCGGGCCGTTCGAGCGTACTTGGGTCATCGAGACCGTGACGCCCAGCTTCGCGGCCTCCTCGGCATCGGAGAAGCCCAAGAACACCGGGAACAACGCGCCGCCACGCTTGAGCGTGCGCAAGAAACGACCGGTGGTGGGACCGCCAAGGGTATCGAGGACGAGATCAACGTCATGCGCGACGTCCTCAGGAGGGCTCTTGGTGTAGTCGATGAATTCGTCGGCGCCGAACTCGCGCAGGAACGACTCATGCTTGCCCGATGCCACGGCGATGACGTGCGCACCCTTCCATTTCGCAAGCTGCACCGCGAAGTGCCCCACGCCGCCCCCGGCACCATTGACGAGCACCGTCTTACCGTTGAGCGGCACCGGTCGATGCCTCTCCGGTTGAAACGGATTCGGTTCATTGTGCCCCAGCTCGATCAGGAACTGCCACGCGGTGAGCCCTGCCATCGGCGCCCCCGCGGCGTGCACGTGCTCGATGCCGGCCGGCTTGCGTGCCAGTTCCGACGCAGGCGCAGCGACGTACTCGGCATAAGCAGCGCTCTCCCCGAAACTGGGAAAGCGGATCATGCCGAAAACCTCATCGCCGACGGAGAAGCCCTGCACATCCTCGGCAACGGCCTCGACGACGCCCGACACGTCCGACCCCGGAATGACGGGCAAGGGCACCGGCGGCCTCCATTCGGGAGGAAGCATCTTGTACCCGTCGCGCAAGTACCAATCGGGGGGATTGATGCCGACCGCGTGAACACGAACGAGCACCTCACCCGGCTTCAGTTCGGGAAGCGGCACCTCCTCGTAGTGCAGCACCTCAGGGCCACCGAATTCGTGCAGCCGGATCGCCTTCATCGTGTTTGTCGACATTGCTTTGTCCCTCACGGCAGATGTATCAATCGGATTCGGAGCGGTGCTCCACATATTCGGAGCAGTGCCCCGTTTGTCAACTGGAACATATGAGAGCCGACGCCAGGAAGAACTACGACCACCTACTCGCAGTCGCGCGCGACGTCGTGACCGAGCAAGGCGCCGACGCATCGCTGCGCGACGTCGCCCGCAGAGCTGGCGTCGGGCTCGGCACGCTGTACCGTCACTTCCCGACGCGAGAGGCGTTGCTCGAGGCCTTGCTCCGCGCGAGCTTCGACGAGCTGACGGCAAGGGCAGGCGGACTCGAAACGTCGGGCTCATCCGACGACGCTCTCGTGTCGTGGCTACGCGAAGCCGTCGCGGTCGCGCGTAATTATCGCGGCGTTGTGGCTGCGATGGTGGCCGCCATCGCAGACCCCGATTCCGCACTCCATGCTTCGTGCGTTAAAATGCGCGCGGCAGGCACGCGGCTGCTCGCCCGCGCTCAAGCCGAAGGCATGGCGCGGACCGACATTGATGGCGCCGACCTGTTCGCGCTGATCGGGGCGCTCGCGTGGCTCGGCGACCAACCCTCGCTCGCGCCACGCGCGGATCATCTCTTCGGTGTTATTGCCAGCGCGATCCTGACGAATCGAGGGAGCAGCGATGTCAGGCGGGAACGCCGCCCTCCGGCCCGCCGCTGAAAAATTCGAGCGCGCGGCCCTCAAGCAGGAGAGGAGGAGAAGAGAGCCAGGCCCCTGCCGCGCACCTCATGGGAGGGCGGCCTGGGCAGGCGTCTACCCCAAGGGGCTGCGCGGCTTTGGGCTTGCCCGCGTTGGTGTACCCGACCAGCGCCACCCGAAGCTGCTCCCTCCGGGCCCCTGCTCCAATCCGTCTTGGAAGAGGAGTGGACCTCACCCAACTGGCGAGTGACGGCCCGGTGGAGCTCTTCCTCCAGGCCAAGGGGGAGCTCCCTGGCGAGGAATGGACCCTGCACGCGCGGGCGTGCTGGGCGTTCCGGGTCCGGGTCAACTACCTCCACCTCATCCCGTTCTTCTGACAGGGTTCCTCGCTCGGTGGCTCCTGCGTGGCTTCAACCCGCCACCGCTGACCCCGCCTCGTCGATGCGGAAGCGCAGCACGTAGGCGTCGCGCTCGTCCGTGCAGCCGCAGGCGAAGGCCAGGTTGCCTCATCGCCCATCAACGATCCGGTTCTCCTGGGTCCCCAGGTGGATGACACCATCCGGGCTGGAGATGGAGGCCCGGATGACATCGCCGTCCTTCAGGTAGGCGCTGTTGTCGCCCGACTGCTTCTTCAAGATGATCTTCGCGAGCGTCTTGTCGGACAGGAACACGCTGATCAGCTTCCCCACGCTCCGGGCCAGCTTCGACATGTTGCGGCCGGCCGCCACGCCGCTGGGCGTCCCGGTCAACAGGAGATCTCCTGGATACAGATCCATGAGCTCCGACAGCTCCGTGAGCGTCTCCTCTGGCGGGTAGACCATCTCCGCCGTACTGGCGTCCTGCCGGACCTCGCCATTCACGGACAGCACGAGCCTGAGATTCATCAGCCTCGCGATGTCCTCCTGATCGATCAGGTACACGTACGGACCCACGGGGCAGAACGTCCGGAAGCTCTTGCCCTTGTACCACTGACCTTCGAGAAGCTGGAGATCCCGGGCGGAGATGTCATTGCAGATCACGAGCCCCGCGATGAACTCGTGCAGCCGCTCCCGCTCCACCCGCACGGGCCCCGAGATCTTCCGGCCGATGATGAGGCCCAGCTCGATCTCGTAATCCAACATCCGGACCCGCGCGGGCTTGAGGATGTTGCTCTGGTTCGAGGCCAGCGACGAGGACGCCTTCCGGAAGAATTGGTTGAAGTCCTTGGCGTCCGGATCCTGCCCCACCTCCAACATGTGGCTCCGGTAGTTCTGGCCCTGGCAGACCACGTTGCAGGGCGCGGTGACCGGCGCGAGCAGCTCGACCCGGGCCAGGGGAATGGCCTCCCCCTGCCCTCCCATGGCCAGCGCCCGGGCACGGGCCGCGCCCTCACCCAGGAACTCGGCCAGGGAGGAGTACTGCCCGGGAATGGGGATGACCTGTTCCTCGCGGACCAGCCCCCAGCGGGTCTCCTCTCCGACCTTGAACCTCGCGACATGAATTCCCACGACGAAGACCTCCTGGTACGACCCGACTGATACGAATGGAGCCCTGACTCACCGCGGCCCGGAAGGCGCGCCGAGTTGCTCCAGATAGCAGGTCATCCGGTCCGCGACCTCACGAACATGGGGGGCCTGCAACAAGGTGTAGTGATTGCCCGGCACCTTCTGCACCAGCGCCTGCGCCAGGCGCTGGCCCCAGCTCTCCGCCGGCGCGGGAAGCGTCTCCGTCGGGTGCGTGGCCACCTGCTCCGCCTGGAGGAAGAGGACCCTGCCGCGGTAGGAGTCCGCCCGGTGGCGGGCCAGGGCGCGAGCGTTCCTCGCGAAGATCCGGAACCGCTGTTCCAGCTCCGGAAGCTCGACACCCGGTAGCGCGCCGACCTCCTTCGCGCGCTCGACCAGGTAACCGAGCCGCCCCGCTTCATCGAGCGCCTCGAGCCGCGCCGGATCGAGCTTCGCCGCCTCCACCCCGCCCAGCACATCCGTGGCGAACCACGCCATGAGCGCGGAGGGCTCGTCGGAGCGCTGGTAGATCTCCGGAGACCAGGTCTCCAGGAGCATGAGCAGCTCCACCTGCTCTCCCGCTTCCTCCAGCCGCCGGGCCATGGCCTGCGCGACGATTCCGCCCGTGGACCAGCCGCCGAGGCGGTAGGGACCCGTCGGACGGACCTTGCGCACTTCCTCCAGGTACCGCGCCGCCATCTCCTCGATCGACCCGGCTTCCTGGTCCGCCAGGGATTGCAGCGCGTAGAAGGGCTGCCGGGGGCCGAGTTGCCTCGCCAGCGGCGCGTAACAGAGCACGTCTCCGCCCGTCGGATGCACGAAGAAGAGCGGCGGCTTGTCGCCCGTCTCCTGGATCCTCACCAGCGACTCACGAGCGAGCCCGACCCCCTCCTGGCGCAGCAGGGCCGCCATCCTCTGGATGGTGTCGGCCTGGAACAGGAGCGAGACCGGGAGCTGCTGGCCAAACCTCGCGCGCAGCCGGGACATCAGCCGGACGCCCAGCAGGGAGTGGCCCCCCAGTTGGAAGAAGCTGCTGGTGACCCCGATGGGGCGCAGGTCGAACAGCTCTTCCCAGAGGGTGGCGAGCTCCAGCTCCAGCGCATCCCGCGGAGCGACATAGACGGCCGAGAGCTCCGGCGGAGGCGCGTCGGGGGCCGGGAGGGCCCGGACGTCCAGCTTCTTGTTCGGGGTCAGCGGCAGCGCGTCGAGACGGACGAACTGGGAGGGGATCATCGAGGCCGGCAGCTTGTCCTGGAGGAAGCGCCGCAGCTCCGAGGGCGCGACCTTCGCCTCCGGGCCCGCCACGACATAGGCCACGAGGCTCACCTCTCCCGCGGCATCGGCTCGCGCCACCACCACCGCCTGACGGATCTCCGGGTGCTGGCGCAGCACCGCTTCGATCTCGCCCGGCTCGATGCGGACACCACGGATCTTGACCTGTTGATCCAGACGACCCAGGAACTCGATGCGGCCATCGGGCAGATAGCGCCCGAGGTCTCCTGTCCTGTACAGGCGAGCACCGGGCTCCCGTCCGAACGGATCGGGGATGAACCGCGTCGCCGTCAGCTCCGGGCGATCCAGGTAGCCCCGAGCCACACCCTCCCCTCCGATGAACAGCTCGCCGGGAACCCCCACCGGCACGGGCCGCAGGCGCCCATCCAGCAGGTACATCCGGGTGTTCGCGATGGGGCGGCCGATGGAGATGGTGGACTCACCATGCGCCAGCCGATCGAAGGACGACCAGATGGTCGTCTCGGTCGGCCCGTACATGTTGAGCACCTCGCCCCCCACCAGGGGACGGACCTGTTGGCCCAGTGCGGGTGGGAAGGCCTCACCGCCCACGAGCAGTCTCTTGAGCCCGCGGAGCGACTCGGTGCCGCCCGGCTCCATGAGCAGCATGCGCAGCATCGACGGGGTGCACTGGAAATGGGTGACCTCGTGCCGCGCGATGAGCGACGGGATGTCCTCGGGCTCCTCGCGCCGGGTGCACCGCTCCCGCAGCTCGTTCAGCGTCCGGAGCCCCGTCAGCGTGGACTCGACGTCCACGCCGAAGTCGATCAGGCACGCGATCTCATCCACCCCGAGCTCGCGAAGCCTGGCGATCATCGGCAGGCAGTCCTCCACCGTCCCGAACAGACCCATCTGATCGAAGTACCGATCGATCGCCCGCGAGAGCAGCAGATCGATGTCCGCCTCGCTGAGGGACTCGAGCTCGGCGCCGTGCGGCAACGGCCCGATGACGGACCGCAGGAGGCCCACGGAGCTCTTCAGGTACTGGCGAAGAGGCCCGTTCACCTTCTGGCGGATGCTGTCGGTGTCCTCCCCCATGAACGTGTGCAGCATGAGGGTGACGTGGCCGCCTCCAGGGCCATGGCCACTGGCCTTCCAGGCGTCACGGTAGATCTGGATCTTCTTCGCCAGCTCCGTGAGGTTCTGGCCGAGCAGGTGGGTGAGCACGTTGGCGCCGAGCTCTCCGGCGGCGCGGAACGTCTCGGGGTTGCCCGCGGCCGTCAGCCAGACCGCGACATCGGACTGGATCGGCCGGGGCAGGGATTGGACCGCGACCTCCTGGCCCTGCCCGTTCCGGAAGGAGACCTGCTCTCCCCGCCAGAGCTTCTTGACGGTCGTGACCTGGTCGATCATGAGGCGCCGCGCATCGGCGAAGCGCTCGGGCGCGAGCACGAAGTCGTTCGGGTGCCACCCCGACGCGAAGGAGAGATCCACCCGGCCTCCGGAGAGGTTGTCCACGACGGACCACTCCTCCGCGACCCGGATGGGGCTGTGCAGCGGGAGCACGATGCTGCCCGCCCTGAGCCGGATGTTCCGGGTGGTCGCCGCGAGGGCGGCGCTCACGACGGAAGGGTTCGGGAAGATGCCGCCAAAGGGATGGAAGTGCCGCTCGGGGGTCCAGACCGCCGTGAAGCCGTGCTCATCCGCGAACCGCGCCCCCTCGAGCAACAGCCGGTACTTGCCGTGCGTGTTCTCGCGCTCGTCGCTGGCGAAGTAGAACAGGCTGAACTCGAGCGCCTTGCCGGACGCACCGGCGCGAACCACCGGCCGGGGGGCCGCCGCCCGCTGCTCGCCGCGGAGCACCACCTGGAAGCCCCGGGTGAGGGAATACAGGATCTCCAGAATGGAGATGTCGAACGACATGCTGGTCGTCGCGAGCCAGGTGCCCCGCTCGCGGCTGTCCATGGAGTCGTCCATCGCCGCGAAGAACCTCTCGGCGTTGCGGTGGCAGACCATGACCCCCTTGGGCCGCCCCGTGGAGCCCGAGGTGTAGAGGGTGTAGGCGACGTGTTCGGCGTGGACGCCGCTCCTCGGATTGTCCAGCTCACCAGGAGCGCTGTCATCCCTGGCATCCAGGCACACCACCTTCGCGGCCGTGTCCGGCAGGAGCGAGCGCAATCGCTCCTCGGACAGGACCACCGGCGCCTGGGAGTCCGCGAGCATGAAGGCGAGCCTGTCCGCCGGATAGGTCGGATCCATCGGCACGTAGGCGCCACCCGCCTTCAAGATGCCGAGCATGCCGACGATCATGTCCGGGCCGCGCGAGACGCACAGACCCACCCGCACCTCCGGGCCGACGCCGAGCGCCCGCAGGCGATGCGCCAGACGATTCGCGCGCGCGTTCAGCTCGCGGTAGGTCAGCCGCTGGTCTCCCGAGACCACCGCGATGGCGTCCGGGGCCTTCTGGACCCGCGCCTCGAACAGCTCGTGAATGCACGCCGCCTGGGACAGTGGGGTCGAGGTCTCGTTCCAGGTCTCGAGCACCAGGCGGCGCTCGTCGGCCGGCAGGAGCGGCAGGTCGGACAGGCGCAGATCCGGGGACTCGACAAGGCCCTCCAGCAACGTCTCCAGGTGACCCACCATCCGGCGAGCGGTGGCCGCATCGAACAGGTCCGTGCTGTATTTCAGTACGCCGCCCAGGGCGGAGTCCGTCTCCGTCAGCTCCAGGGACAGATCGAACTGCCCCTCCTGCTGCGGGATGTCGAAGGGCCGCAGCACGAGCCCGCCGGGCAGCGCCGGGTTCTCCTCGTCACCCTGGTAGATGTCCTCCCGGGGCGTCGGCTGGAGCATGAAGGCCACCTGGAAGATGGGCGAGCGATTGGAGTGGCGCTCCGGGTTCAGCTTCTCCACGAGGAGGTGGAAGGGGAAATCCTGATGCGCGAGCGAGCCGACGACCGTCTGCCGGAGCCGCCCGAGAAAACCGCGGAACGAGGGATCCTCGGAGAGGTTCCCCCGCAGCGCGATCATGTTCATGAAGTTGCCCACGACCTGGGCGAACTGCGGCTGGGTGCGGCCGAGCGTCGGCGTCCCGACCAGGATGTCATCCTGGCCCGAGTAGCGGTGCAGGAGCACCATGTACGCGGCCAGGAGCGTGGTGTAGAGCGTGGCGCCCTCCTGTTCGGAGAGCGCCCGCAGCCGCCGGGTCAATGCCCCGCCCAGCGAGACCGGGATCGAGGCACCCGCGTAGCTCTGCACGGCGGGCCGGGGACGCGCGAAGGGAAGGTTCAGCACCGGCAGGGGCCCCGCCAGTTGCTTGGACCAGAACTCCCAGAGCCGCTGCCCCGTGGGCCCCGAGAGCATCTCGGCCTGCCAGCGGACGTAGTCCACGTACGTCGCGCGCGGCGGGGGAAGAGCGGCCGGAGTCCCGGCCTTCTCCGCCGCGTAGAGGTGCCGCAGGAGCTCGTCGCCGAGCACCAGCAGCGACCACCCGTCATAGACGATGTGGTGGATCGCGATCAGCAGCACGTGCTCCCGGGGTCCCCGGGAGAACAGGTACACGCGCATCAGCGGACCTCGCTCCAGATCGAACGGCGCCTCGTAGGCCCGCGTCACCCGCGTCCGCAGGGCCTCGGGGTCGAGGTCCGAGACGTCCACCTGCTCGAAGTGGACCTCGCCCCGTTGACGGACCTTCTGGATCGGCTGACCCTGGTGGGTCGAGAAGGTCGTGCGCAGCGCTCCGTGCCGGTCGACGAGCGCCTGGCAGGCGCGCCGCAGCGCGGGGATGTCCAGCTCGGAGACGATGCGGATGGACAGCGCCGTGTTGTACGCGGCGCTGTCGGGTGCCACCTGGTAGACGAACCAGAGCGCCTGCTGCCCATGCGAGAGGGGATGGACGGACTCGCCATCCGCGGCGAGCCGTCGCAAGTGCTGGAGCAGCGCGACCTTGTGCGTGGCCAGCAGGTTCAGGGTCTCCGGCGACAGCGCGCCCTTGGGAGCCCGGTATTTCAGCCGTTCGCCCTCGACCCAGAGCGTCGCCCCCTGCCTGGACAGCTCGGCGACCAGTTCGTCGGTGTTCACAGCTCGCCTTCCTCCCAGTCCTGGCTCTCCGCCGCGGACCCCGTGCCACTCCCGTCGAGCCGCTCCGCCAACCGGAGCGACAGGTGCGAGATGCTCGCGCCCTGCAGCACCTCATCGAGGGGCATGTTCACGCCCGTCTCGGCGTGGATCTTGTGCTTGAGCTCGAGCGACAGCAGCGAATCCATGCCGAGGGTGTTCAAGGGCTGCTGCGGATCCAGTCTGGCGACCGGCATCTTCAGCAGGTTGCCGACCAGCTCGCGCAGGTAGCTGTCGAGCAGCTGGCCGCGCTGGCCGGGCTCCGCGGAGAGCAACACGTTCGAGAAGGCGCTCGTGGACCCGGAGGAGCCCGCGAGCGTCGCGGCCTCCGGAGCGGGGGGCAGCGCGTACGGGCCCTTCTGGACCGAGGCGTAGACGTCCCCGTAGGAGACGCGTGCGCTCGCGCTCAGCCGCTCGGCGTTGATGCGCCGGAGCGTGTCCACATCCAGCGACTCGTCCTTCGTCACCGTGAACAGGATGTAGGCGGCCAGCCGGCGCCGGAGCAGCTCCCCCAGCATGTGGATGCCGTGCAGGTGCTTCTGGGTCACCTCGTCCAGGTCTCGCGTCACCCGAGCGAAGTTCTGATCGAAGTCGGGATCGTAGAGGAAGTTGGCGATCTCCTGGCTGGCCTCGACGCACTCGACGATCCGGAGCTGATTGCGGGCCAGCAGCTCGGACCACTCGCTCTGGGGCACGAAGAGCGTGGTGGACTCGGGGTGCTCGATGGGGCTGCTCATGTTCGAGATGGTCTCGGCCATGACCAGGTAGCCCCCGTTGCGCAGGCTCCGGCTGATGTTCGCGAAGAGATCCGCCTTGTTCCGGATGTGGTGGATGACCTGGTAGGCGATGACCAGGTCATAGGTCGAGGGGAACGGATCCCTCGAGCTGTCCTGGTAGTGGAGCGAGATCCGGCCGTCGAGGCCCAGGGCGCGGATGCGCTGCCGCCCCGCCGCGATCTGGTCGGGCGAGATGTTGCACCCGTGCAGCTCGAGGTGCTGATGCTCCTTGCCGAGATCGATGAGATCGGCGGCATGGCCGCACCCGATGTCGAGCACGCGCGAGAAGGACGAGAAGTCGAGCCCCCGGTAGATGGTCCGGGCCATCTCCTGGTTCGATTGCAGGGCGAGGTCGTAGAACTTCCGGTAGCTCGCCTCCTTCTCGGGCTCGGGCCTGTACATCGCGATCCACGAGAAGCCCGGGACGGGCTCACGCAGCGTGGCGAAGCGCAGCGAGGGGAACTCGACCGACGTGTTGACCTCCGCCAGCTGGACGATGGTCCGGTAGAAGGTCACGAGGACATCGGTGTTGGGGATGAGGGAGTCGACCCAGAAGCGCTCACGCTGGAAGGGATAGGTCGGCAGCGGCATGCGCCGCCTGGCGTAGTGCTTGTCGAAGCCCTCCCAGTCCACCTCCACTCCCCTCACGTACAGCCTCGCCAGGCTCCCCAGCATCTGCTCCCAGTCGTTTCCTCCCTGCTTCAGCGTCCCCACCCACTCCGCCTCCTCCTTCCCCAGGTACCTCTTCCCCACCCCCACCAGCGTCGGCTTCGGCCCCACCTCCACGAATACCCGGTACCCCTTCTCGTACAGCCCCTTGAGCCCCTCCCAGTACTTCACCGGCTCTCTCAGGTGCCTCCTCCAGTACCCCGCCTGGCTCACCTCTCCCCCGCTCGCCGCCCTCCCGCTCACGTTCGTCACCAGCTCCAGCTCCGGCCTCCCCATCCTCACCTTCCCCGCCGCCCTCTCGAACGCCTCTTCCATCGGCCCCATCAGCGGCGAGTGGAACGCGTGCGTCGTCTTCAGCTGCCGGCACTCCACTCCCTGCCCCTTCAGCTTCTCCACCACCTCCTCCACCGCCTCCGCCTTCCCCGCGATGACCGTCTCCTCCGGCCCGTTCATCGCCGCTATCTCCACCCTCCCCTCGTACCCCTTCACCGCCTGCTCCACCTTCTCCTGCCTCGTCAGCACCGCCACCATCCTCCCCGCCTCCGGCAGCTCCTCCATCAACCTCCCCCTCTCCGCCACCAGCTTCAGCCCCTCCTCCAGGCTGAACACCCCCGCCACGCACGCCGCCACGTACTCCCCCAGGCTGTGCCCCATCACCGCCGCCGGCTTCACTCCCCACTCCCTCCACACCTGCGCCAGCGCGTACTCCAGCGCGAACAGCGCCGGCTGCGTCACGCCGCTCTTCTCCAGCAGGTGTCCCTTTCCTCCGTACAGCACCTCCAGCAGCGACTCGCCCAGCACCGGCCTCAGTACCTCGTCGCACTTCTCCAGCACCGCTCGGAATGTCGGCTGCGTCTCGTACAGCTCCCTTCCCATTCCCTCGTGCTGCACTCCCTGTCCCGTGAACAGGAACACCACTTCCGCCGCTCCCGCCTTCGGCGCCTGGCCCACCGCGCCCTGCTCCACCTTCCCGCCCTTCGCGTACTCGGCCAGCTCCTTCCTCAGCCCCTCCACCGTCTCGCCCACCACCGCTAGCCGGTGCGTGAACTGTCCACGCCCCGCGTTCGCCGTGTAGCAGGCGTCTCCCAGCCCCTCCTGCTCCTTCCCCTCCAGGTGCTGTGCGTACTTCCCCGCCAGTTCCCGCAGGGCCTTCTCGTTCCTCGCCGACAGGCCCAGCACGTGCTTCGGCCGCTCCTTCCCCTCCTTCTTCCGCACCTGCTCCGGCGCCTCCTCCACCACCACGTGCGCGTTCGTGCCACTGGCGCCGAACGAGCTCACGCCGCCAACGCGCTTCCCGTTTCGCGCCGTCCAGGCGGTGCGCTGCGTGGGGATCTCCACCGGCAGCTCGTTCCAGGGGATGTAGGGGTTGCCCCGCTTGAAGTGCAGATGGGCGGGGATCTCACGGTGCTGCAGGGACAGCACGAGCTTGATCAGACCCGCGATGCCCGCTGCGTACTCGGTGTGACCGATGTTGGTCTTCACCGAGCCGACCCGGAGGGGCTGCCCGTCCTCCCGCTTGCGCGCGAACACGGCCCCCAGCGCCCTCAGCTCGATGGGATCGCCCAGCGAGGTCCCGGTACCGTGCGCCTCCACGTAGTCCACCTGCGCGGGCTCGAGCCCCGCGTTCTCCAGGGCCTGACGGATCACCGCCTGCTGCGCCAGACCGTTGGGCACCGTCAGATCGCTGCTGTGCCCGTCCTGGTTCGTCGCCGTGCCGCGGATGACGGCCAGCACGTTGTCCCCGTCCGCGAGCGCGTCGGAGAGGCGCTTGAGCACCACCACTCCGCACCCTTCTCCTCGCCCGTAACCATCCGCCTCGGCGTCGAACGTCTTGCAGCGGCCGTCGACGGCCAGCATGCGGGCCTTGCAGGTCGTGATCGTCCCCTGGGGCGTGAGGATCAGGTTCACGCCGCCGACGAGCGCCAGCGTGCTCTCCCCGGAGCTCAGGCTCTGACAGGCGAGGTGGATCGCCACGAGCGAGGAGGAACATGCGGTGTCGATCGCGAGGCTCGGGCCCTGCAGATCGAGGAAGTGCGACAGGCGGCCGGTCGCGAACGTGAGCAGGTTGCCGGTGAGATAGCTGGCGTCGATGCTGTCGGCGCCCTTGGTCTGCAGGAGCTCGGTGTAGTTACCCGAGCCACCGCCGATGAACACGCCCGTCTTGCTCCCCGCGAGGCTCTTGGGCGAGAGGCCCGCGTTCTCCAACGCCTCCCAGGCCACCTCGAGCAGCAGGCGGTGCTGGGGATCCAGGTTCGCCGCCGCGCGCGGAGGAATGCCGAAGAAGTACGGGTCGAAGAGATCCGCCCCCTCGAGGAACGCGCCGTTCCGCGTGTACATCTTCCCCGGGACGGCGGGATCCGCATCGTAATACTCGTCCACGTTCCAGCGGCTGCGCGGCACCTCCTGGACGGCGTCCACGCCCTCGCTCAGCAACTTCCAGAACGACTCCGCGTCCTTCACCCCGCCCGGGAAGCGACAGCCCATTCCAATGATGGCGACGGGCTCCACCGCCTTCTTCTCCGGCACCGGCTCGCCAGCGGAACGCAGGAGCATCTTGGCGAGGCTCACGCGCTTCTCGGGAGACAGACCACGAACCAGCTTCTCCATGACATCACTCATTTGCGTCCTCACCAGCGAAAGAATGGGAAAGCTCACGCAGCTCGGCTTCGGACAGCCGCTCTGCCTCTCCCAGCAGTTCGAGAATGGCGCCGTCATCCAGGGCCGGATCCAACCCGGCGGCCTCGGTCCGTGACGGCTCGGCGTGCGATGGAATGAGCGCCGCCAGCGCGGGCACTTCCTTCGCCAGATAATCGGTCAGGGCCGCGACGCTCGGGTACTCGAACGCGAGCGTCGACGGGAGCTTGTGCCGCAAGCTCTTCTCGAGGTGATTCTTCAACTCGACGGACATGAGCGAGTTCATGCCCATCTGGAAGAACCCCTGCTGCGGCTCCAACGCGGAGGGCTGGGCACCCAGCACGCGCGCCGCCTCGGCCCGGACGAGTTCCAGCAGGAGGGCACGGCGCCTGCCAGTGGGCGCCTCCTCCAGGCGCAGCAACAACTCCGGGCGGGAGTCGCTGGTGGGAGCCTTCGGAGTCTCCTGCACCGTCGCGATGTTCTCGAGGAAGGGCCGCCGCCGCCTCGCCTCCTGAAGGGGCTTGAAGCGGCTCCAGTCCACGGAGGCGACGGTCCTCTGGGTGACTCCCGCGCCGACGAGGCGCCCCAGGAGCGACAGCGCCGCTTCGGTCGGCATCGCCTCGAGGCCCACCTGCGAGAAGAAGCGCTGCGCCTCCTCCGAGCCAGCCATGCCCCCTTCGCTCCAGCGCCCCCAGTTGATGCACGTCGCGGCGAGCCCCAACGACCGGCGATGGTGTGCGAGGGCGTCGAGGAAGTGGTTCGCCGCCGCGTAGGCGGCCATGCCCTGGGAGCCCCACACGGACGACGCCGAGGAGAACAAGACGAAGCAGTGGAGCGGCAGGTCCCGGGTCAGCTCGTGCAGCATCCAGGCGCCCATGGCCTTGGGATGGAACACCGAGGAGAGGACCTCCGGGCCGGTCTCCATGGCCGAGCGGTGCGCCGAAACGCCCGCCGCATGGAAGATGCCCGCGAGCGGTACCGGGCCGTTGCGGAGCTCCTCGATCATCGAGCGAACCTGTGCCGGCTCGCCGACGTCGCACCGGACGATCCGCACCGAGGCGCCCCGGGCCTGGAGCTCCCGGACCACCTTGATCTGCCGTCCGGAGTCGCTGTCGCCGGGGATCGTGTCCCACTGGCTCGGATCGGGAAGCCCCGTGCGGCCGGCCAGGACCAGGTGACGAACTCCCCCCGCCACCAGCCACCGCGCGACCTGCAGGCCGAGCCCGCCCAGTCCGCCGGTGATGAGGTAGGCACCGTCGCTCCGCCAGGTCACGTCGCCCTTCACGGGCGCGTCGCCGCGCACCAACCGGGCCACGTGCCGCTTCCGCCCGCGGTACGCGATCTGGTCCTCACCGTCGGGCGCACTCAGCTCTTCCCAGAGCGCCTCGACCTCGCCCGATTCCACCTCCGGGGAGAGATCCAGGAGCCCGCCCCACAACTCCGGGTGCTCCAGCGCGAGCACGCGGCCCGTTCCCCAAAGGGGCGCTTGCGCAACGGAGACCGCGCCCGCGCCAACGGCCTGGGCGCCCCGCGTCACGAGCCAGAGCCGCGCGTTCGAGCCCGTCCCGCGGCCGAGCCGCTGAACCAGCGAGAGCAGGCCTCCGCATCCCAGCCGCAGTGACTCGTCCAGCGCCGACCCGCTCGGAGCCGCGCCCGCGCCGAAGTCCAGACCCCAGAGGTGCACCACGCCCCGGAAGGGGCCACCTCCGTCTCGCGCCACCTGGTCGAGCACCCGCTGCCAGTCCGCGGGGTCCGTCGGATTGACGCCCCGCTGCCTGGCGTCGCCAAGGCCCGCGTGGAGCACCGTGCAGCGCTCGCCTCGCGCCTTCATCCGCTCGGCCAGCGCGTCACCCACGCCCGTGCGATCCGCGAGGATCAGCCACCGGCCGGGTGCCTCACCGCTCCGCGCGTCATCGCGCCGTGGCGCACGCGCCTTCTCCGGCCACGACACCTCGTACACCCACTCGCGCGACGCGAGCGGCGCGAGGTTCTCGAGTTCCTCGGAGGGCGCCGCCCAGGCGCCTCCGTCCTCGAACGCCGCGAGCGGCGTCAGGGCTCCGAGCTTCGCGCGGTTCACACGGGCGAGGTAGGGCCCACCCGCGTACTCGTCCTTCTGGGCCACCAGCAGCGCGTAGCTCATCAGGCCCTTCTCGAGTGCCTTGCCGAAGTTGCGCATGGCATCGAAGTTCCGCCTCACCAGCTCGTTCAGCCCGAAGCGCTGGGTGACGGTCTCCAGGTGGCGATCGAACCCGGGATCATCGAGGAAGTGGGAGGCCTCGCGGCTGATGTCGACGCTCTCCACCAGACGGAAGTGGTGACGCGCCAGCAGCTCCGCCCACTCCTCCGCGTTGATGTTGTACGAGGCGGTCTCCTGGACGTTGATCGCCGACGCGCCGTTGGCGATGAAGTCCGCGAGCAGCAGGAACCCGCCGTTCTGGACGCTGCGCGAGAGGTTCGAGAACAGCGCGGTCTTGTCAGCCACGTGGGTGGCGACCTCGAAGCCGAAGGCCACGTCGTAGCGATCCGGGAAGGCGTCCTTCGCACTGTCTCGCGCGAAGACCCGGACGCGCTCCTGGAGACCCCGCGCCCGCACCCGCTCCTCGTCGATGGCCGCCTGCTCCGCGGAGATGGTGTAGCCGTGCAGGGACAGGTGCGGGAACTTCCTGGCCAGCGAGATGAGGTCCGAGGCGTACCCGCATCCGAAGTCGAGCACCTTGCGCACAGAGGACCAGCGGATCCCCCGGAACAGCACCGAGCGCAGCCCGCGCTGCCCCTCGAGCAACACGTCCGTGTGCTCCGCTCGCTCCGAGAGGCCGTAGACGCTCATGAGCCAGGAGAAGCCCGGCACGCGCTCCCGCAGGATGCCGAAGGTCAGGTAGACCTCATCCGGCGCGAGCACCCGCTCCCGCTCCACGGAGTCGTCGTAGAAGCGCGAGGGCGTTCCATCAGCGTGCGTGGAGTGGGCGGACGCCGCCGTCTCCTCGCGGCGCTCGTCATGGGAAGTGACCGGGCTCGCCGCGGGGCGGGGCGCTGCGGACCGAGGCTCCAGCCAGTAGCGTGAGCGCTGCCAGGGATAGGCCGGCAGGGGCGTGCACTGGACGGGCTCGGGATGGAGCGACCGCCAGTCGATGGGATGCCCCGCGGTGTGCAGGGCCCCGAGGGACTGCAACAGGACCTCCACCTCGCCCTCGTCGCGCCTCAGCGAGGGCAGCACGAGGCCCGCCTGCTCGGAGGCGCGGGAGATCCGCTCGATGGACTGCAACAGGATGGGGTGCGGGCTGAGCTCCAGGAAGACGTGATGCTGGCTCGACAGGAGCTTCTGGATGACGGGCGAGAACAGCACCGGCTCGCGGAGGTTGCGCTGCCAATAGGCGGCATCCCAGTCCGTCCCGTCGGTCGCACCGCCCGTGACCGTGGAGTACACGGGCAGGCTCGCAGCCTTGGGATGAACCCCCTCGAGCACACCGCGCAGCTCGGAGAGCAGGGGGTCCACCTGGGGCGAGTGGGAGGCGACATCCACCTTGATGCCACGACAGAAGACGTTCTGCCGCTGCAGGTGGGCCATGACCTCCTGCAACGCATCCGGATCGCCGGCCAGCACCGTGGAGGTCGGGCTGTTGCTCGCCGCGATGGACAGGCGATCCTCGTAGCCGGCCAGCACGGCCCGGGCCTGGGAGAGGGAGACCTCCACGAGCGCCATCGCGCCCTTGCCGCGGATCCGCCGCAGCAGCGCGCTCCGGCGGCAGATCACCCGCGCGGCATCGTCCAGGCTGAGAACGCCGGCCACATAGGCGGCGGCCACCTCGCCCATGCTGTGCCCGACCACCGCGTCCGGCTCGATGCCCCAGGCACGCCATTGGGCCGCGAGCGCCACCGCGAGGGCGAACAGCGTGGGCTGGAGGACGTCGATGTCCCCCATCCGGGACGAAGCCTCGTCCGCGTTGAGCTGTTCCAGGAGGGACCAGTCCACGTGGGCCCGCATGGCGCGATCACACGCCTCCAGCGTGGAGCGGAACACCGGCGAGACGCGCAGCAGCTCCCGTCCCATGGCGGGCCACTGGGAGCCCTGCCCGGAGAACACGAACACCACCTTGGGCCTGCGGGGCGCGGCTTCGCGGTACGAGATCGCGGGACGGGGCTCTCCTCGGAGGAAGGCGCCCAGGTGGTCCACGAGCGCCTCGCGGGTGCTCCCCACCACGGTCAGGCGGTGCTCGTAATGGCCGCGCCGGGCGCTGGCCGTGTAGCAGAGGTCCTCGAGCCGCAGGTGGGCGCCGGGCCCGCCCTCGGACAGGAAGGACTGATAGGAGCGCGCGAGCTGGTGGAGCGCCTGCTCGCCACGTGCCGACAACGGCAGCAGGTAGGCGGGCCGCGAGGGGGCGTCGTCCTGGCTCCTTCGAGCCTGCTCCGGCGCCTCTTCCACGATGAGGTGCGCGTTGATGCCGCTCAGGCCGAACGAGCTGATACCCGCCACGCGCTTGCCCGGCGCGTCGGCCCAGGACCGGAGCTGGGTGGGAACCGTCAGCGGCAGCTCACCCCAGGGGATGGCCGACGTGGGCTTCGTCAGATGGAGGTGGGGCGGGATCTCCCGGTGCTGGAGCATCAGCACGACCTTGATCAGACCGGCGATACCGGCCGCCGCCTCGAGGTGCCCGACGTTCGTCTTGACGGAGCCGAGGGTGAGCGGCTGATTCCGGGAACGCCCGGGCTCGAACACCCGCTGGAGCGCACGAACCTCGATGGGGTCGCCCAGCGGCGTGCCCGTCCCGTGGGCTTCGACATAACCCACCTGGGAGGGTTCCACGCCGGCGCTGGCGAGCGCCCTGCGAATCACCGCCTCCTGCGCCGGCCCGCTGGGGACCGTCAGTCCTCCGCTGGGACCATCGTGGTTGACCGCGCCCCCGCGGATGACGGCCAGCACGGGGTCTCCGTCGGCGATGGCATCGGAGAGCCGCTTGAGCACCACGACGCCGCAGCCCTCGCCACGCACATAGCCATCGGCGGCGGCATCGAAGGTCTTGCACCGCCCGGTCGGCGACTGCGAGCGGATCCGCGACGAGACGATGTGCCCATCCGGCGCGAGGATCACGCTCACGCCGCCCGCGATGGCCATGTTGCTCTCACGGGCGCGCAGGCTCTGGCAGGCCAGGTGCACCGACACGAGCGACGAGGAGCACGCGGTGTTGACCGCCATGCTCGGCCCCTGGGCTCCCAGGATGTAGGAGATCCGGCCGGCCATGAAGCTGGAGTCGTTGCCGAACGCCATGTAGGCGTCCATCAACGTGGGGTCCGCCTGCTGCGCCTGGAGCTGGGCGTAGTCGTTGAGCATGACCCCGACGAACACGCCGGTGAGGCTGTTGGCGATCCGCTCCTGGACCTGCCCCGCGTTGGCGAGCGCCTCCCACGTCACCTCCAGCATCAACCGCTGCTGGGGATCCATGCTCGCCACTTCCCTCGGTGCGATGCCGTAGAAGCGGGCGTCGAACTCGTCGAGCCGGACCCCCTTCAGGAAGCCACCCCAGCGCGTGTACATCTTCCCCGGCGCGTTGGGATCCGGGTCGTAATAGGCATCGACGTCCCACCGATCGGGCGGCACCTCGCTGATGGCATCACGGCCCTCGCGCAGGAGCTCCCAGAACGCCGCCGGATCATTCCCGCCACCCGGGAAGCGGCACGCCATCCCGATGATGGCGATGGGCTCCCGCTTCTCGCGCTCGCTCGCCTCGAGCCTGGCCTGCATCTTCTCCAGCGCGACCAGCGCGCGAGCCAGGCGGGCACTGTGATCGTGCTGTTCCACGGGGCTGCTCATCTTCTCTGTGCCTCTCTCATCGATTTCGGGGGCAAGGATTCGGACAGGGCGACGGGCACTAGTCCCCACCCATCAGCTTCTCGAGCGACGCGAGCTTCTGGTCGAGCAGCGCTCCCAGCTCGTCTTGAGGGAGCTGCTCGAGCTCCGCCAGCACCGCTCCCGCGGGCTCTTCCTTCCCGGGAGACCGCTCGGGGGCGGAGACGAGGGGCTCCAGGGAGAGCACCTCCGTGGCCAGGTGGTCGACGAGGGATTCGATGCTGGGATGCTCGAACACCAGGGTCGCCGCCAGGGGGCGCTCCACGCCGAGGCTGGACTGGATGCGGTTCCTCAGCTCGACGGCCATGAGCGAGTCCAGACCCGACTCGAACAACCGTTGATTGCCCGGGAGCGGCCTGGACGGGTCCAAGCCCAGCACCTGGGCGACCTGATGATGGATGTAGTCGAGCAACGTCTCCTGCTGCCTGTTGCGCGACAGTCCCTTCAGTCGCTCCACCAGCGTGGGCTCCTTCGCCCTGGGCATCCCCGCTCGCGCCTCGTCGAGCAGCTTCTCCAGGAGCTTCGGCGAGCCCGCGCCATCGAAGCGCTGGACGTACTTCGCCCACTCGACGGGCAGCACCGCCACCTGCGCCGGTCCCGACTCCAGGGCCCGACCGAGCGTCTCCAAGCCCTGCTCCGGTTCGATCCAATCGAACCAGCGCCGCTGCTCCGGCACGCCGAGGGAGGCCGCCATTCCGCCGCCACTCCAGGGTCCCCAGTTGATGCTCACCGCCGGGAGCCCGAGCGCCCGCCGGTGATGCGCGAGCGCATCCATGAACGCGTTCGCCGCGGCGTAGTTGCCCTGTCCCGCCGCGCCCAGCAGCGAGGCCGAGGAGGAGAACAGCACGAAGAAGTCCAGCTCCTTCGTCTGCTCGTGCAGGTTCCAACCGCCCTGCTGCTTGGGTGCGAGCACACGCTCGAAGCGGGACCAGTCCTGCTGCAGCAGCGTGCCGTCCTCCACCACACCGGCGACGTGCATCACGCCGCGCAACGGAGGCCCGCTCCGCGCGACGGTGGCCAGCACCCGCGCGACGTCGTCGGCTCGGGAGACATCGCCCTGAACCAGCTGGATCCGGGCTCCGGCCTCTCGCAGCGACCGCAGCGCTTCCTCCGCCGCGCCGCTGGCCTCCTTGCGCCCCATCAACACGAGGTGCCGCGCCCCGCGCTCGACCATCCACCGGGCCACATGAAGGCCGATGGCACCCAGTCCACCCGTGATCAGGTAGCTCGCATCCTCCCGCATGCGGGAGGCCGAGGAAGACCGCGCGTCCCGACCCGTGCAACGCGCGAGGCGGGCGACATACCGCCGTCCGTTCCGGTAGGCGACCTGCTCGCCGTCCGGCTCATGGAGGAGCTCCTCGAGCAGCGGGGAGATGTCGCTCGAACGCGAGCCGGTATCGAGGTCCAGGAGCGCGCCCCAGAGCTCCGGGTGCTCGAGCGCGAGGGTACGGCCGAGCCCCCACAGCGCCGCGTGATTCAAGGACGGGGGAGACGACTCATGCCCCGTGCGCTGCGTGCCGCGCGTCACCACCCAGAGACGAGGGGGTACCGCGGCTCCACTCTTTCCGAGGGCCTGGACGAGGTGGAGAACGCTCTTGCAGCCAAGGTCCCGACCCTCATCGAGCCCCCAGAGGTTCACGATCCCCCGACAGGGCAGACCGTCCGGTCCCGGTGCATCCTGGAGCATGCGCGCGAAGTCCTCGACGCGCGCCGGGTCGAGGGTGAACGTCCCTCCGGCCCGAGCCTCGTAGGCGGATCCGGGACGGGCCAGCACGCAACGCGCCCCGCGTGCCCGCAGCGCCTCGGCGAGCGAGGCCGCGATACCATCGGAATCGGCGAGCAGCACCCAGGTGCCGCGAAGGGCATTGCCCTCCGGGACGCCGCCGCGTGACCGCTGCTCCCACCGCACCTCGTAGGTCCAGTCACGCCCCGTCCCGAGGATCCGCCGCAGCGCCGAGCGGCTCACCCGTTGGAACCTCAAGCCCTCGACCTCGGCGCACACCGCGCCGGACGCATCGAGGAGGCGCACGTTCCCGGTCAACAGCCCCTCCGACGAGGGCTCCTGGGACTGCATGGAGACGTGGCTCCAGCAAGCCGTGCCCGGCGCGCGCCAGACCTGGATCCGCTTCAGCCCGACAGGCAGGTAGAGCACGTCCTCTTGTGACCGCGTGCCGTCCTCGAGACGCACGGCGCCGCAGACCTGGAGGCATGCATCGAGCAGCGCCGGATGGATCGGAGCGACAGCCGTCTCCGAGGCCAGGCCCTCCGGGAGCTGGATCCATCCCAGTGCTTCTCCACGGCCGAGGCGGACGCGCTCGACACCCTTGAAGCCCGGCCCGTAGGTGATGCCCCGGGCCTGGAAGTGCTCGTAGAGCGTCGCCGCCGGCACCTCCTGGGAGCACCGGGACAGCAGCTCGTCGAGCGATCGCGACTCGGGCGCGACTTCGCCCTGCCGCGCCTTGCGGACCGTACCCGACGTGTGCAGCTTCCAGGGCACCTCCCGCTGAGCGCCAGCCACGTCACCCCGCGCGCTGAAGAGCTGGAAGGCGAGCGCATCACCACCTCGCGGCGTGAGGACGAGCTGGAGGTTCCGCTCCTCGTCACCGTGCAGGACGAGCGCCTCCTGGATGAGCAGGTCTTCCACCGCATGAGGGCCGGCGCCGAAGAGCTCGCCGGCCGCGGCCCGCACCATCTCCATGTAGACGGTGGAGGGCAGCACCGTCGCGCCATGCACCTGGTGATCCTCGAGGAAGGCCAGTGCACCAGTGCTCACCGAGGACTCGAATACCGTCTCCTTGAGGACCGGCGACGAGATGCGCCGTCCCAGCAGGCGATGGGCGCCAGCGCCGGACACGGCGGCGCGCATCTGGCCACGAGGGCGCTCGACCCAGAAGCGCTCACGCTGGAAGGGATAGGTCGGCAGCGGCGTGCGCCGCCTGGCGTAGTGCTTGTCGAAGCCCTCCCAGTCCACCTCCACTCCCCTCACGTACAGCCTCGCCAGGCTCCCCAGCATCTGCTCCCAGTCGTTTCCTCCCTGCTTCAGCGTCCCCACCCACTCCGCCTCCTCCTTCCCCAGGTACCTCTTCCCCACCCCCACCAGCGTCGGCTTCGGCCCCACCTCCACGAATACCCGGTACCCCTTCTCGTACAGCCCCTCGAGCCCCTCCCAGTACCTCACCGGCTCCCTCAGCTGCTTCCTCCAGTACCCCGCCTGGCTCACCTCTCCCCCGCTCGCCGCCCTCCCGCTCACGTTCGTCACCAGCTCCAGCTCCGGCCTCCCCATCCTCACCTTCCCCGCCGCCCTCTCGAACGCCTCCTCCATCGGCCCCATCAGCGGCGAGTGGAACGCGTGCGTCGTCTTCAGCTGCCGGCACTCCACTCCCTGGCCCTTCAGCTTCTCCACCACCTCCTCCACCGCCTCCGCCTTCCCCGCGATGACCGTCTCCTCCGGCCCGTTCACCGCCGCTATCTCCACCCTCCCCTCGTACCCCTTCACCGCCTGCTCCACCTTCTCCTGCCTCGTCAGCACCGCCACCATCCTCCCCGCCTCCGGCAGCTCCTCCATCAACCTTCCCCTCTCCGCCACCAGCTTCAGCCCCTCCTCCAGGCTGAACACCCCCGCCACGCACGCCGCCACGTACTCCCCCAGGCTGTGCCCCATCACCGCCGCCGGCTTCACCCCCCACTCCCTCCACACCTGCGCCAGCGCGTACTCCAGCGCGAACAGCGCCGGCTGCGTCACGCCGCTCTTCTCCAGCAGGTGCCCCTTTCCTCCGTACAGCACCTCCAGCAGCGACTCGCCCAGCACCGGCCTGAGCACCTCGTCGCACTTCTCCAGCACCGCCCGGAATGTCGGCTGCGTCTCGTACAGCTCCCTTCCCATTCCCTCGTGCTGCACTCCCTGTCCCGTGAACAGGAACACCACTTCCGCCGCTCCCGCCTTCGGCGCCTGACCCACCGCGCCCCTCTCCACGCCCCCGCCCCTCGCGTACTCGGCCAGCTCCTTCCGCAACTCCTCCACCGTCCCGCCCACCACCGCCAGCCGGTGCGTGAACCGTCCACGCCCCGCGTTCGCCGTGTAGCAGGCGTCTCCCAGCCCCTCCTGCTCCTTCCCCTCCAGGTGCTGTGCGTACTTCCCCGCCAGCTCCCGCAGGGCCTTCTCGTTCCTCGCCGACAGGCCCAGCACGTGCTTCGGCCGCTCCTTCCCCTCCTTCTTCCGCACCTGCTCCGGCGCCTCCTCCACCACCACGTGCGCGTTCGTGCCGCCAATGCCAAACGAGCTCACTCCGGCCCGGCGAGGCGCCGTCGCTCCGGCCCACTCGGAGAGCTGGGTGTTCACGTAGAAGGGGCTGTGCGCGAAGTCGATCTGCGGGTTGGGGCTCTTGAAGTTCAGGCTGGGAGGCAGGCGCCGGTGCTGCAGGCTCAGGACGGTCTTGATCAGACCCGCGATGCCCGCCGCGACCTCCAGGTGCCCGACGTTCGTCTTCACCGAGCCGATCGGACAGAAGCCGACCGCATCGGTGCTGCCACGGAAGACCTGCTGGAGCGCGGCCATCTCGATCTGATCACCCAGCGGCGTGCCAGTCCCATGGGTCTCGATGTAGCCGAGGCTGGACGGGCTCACGCCCGCCGCGGCCAACGCGGAGGAGATCACCGCCGCCTGGCCATCCTGGCTGGGGGCCGTGTAACCAATCTTCAACGCTCCGTCGTTGTTGACCGCCGAGCCTCGGATCACCGCCCGGATGCAATCGCCATCCGCCAGCGCGTCGGAGAGACGCTTGAGGACCACCACCCCCGCGCCGCTGCCAAAGATGGTTCCCTGGGCGTCCGCGTCGAATGCACGGCAGTGGCCATCCGGTGACAGGATGCCGCCCTGCTCATAGAGGTAGCCGGACTTCTGCGGCAACCGCACGGCCACGCCGCCGGCCAACGCCATGTCGCATTCACGGTTCCGCAGCGCCTGACAGGCCAGGTGGACCGCCACCAGCGAGGACGAGCAGGCCGTCTGGACACTGATGCTGGGTCCCTTCAGGCCAAGCCTGTACGACACATGGGTGGCCAGGTAGTCCTTGTCGTTTCCAATCAGCGTCTGCAGATCGCGGACGGCTCCCTCGCGGCCCACCGTGGAACCGAGGTGGAACAGCAGGTAGTTGCTGATGATGGAGCCGGCATAGACCCCCACCAGCCGCTCGAGTCTCCTCGGGTCGTAGCCCGCGTCCTCGATCGCCTCCCACACGCACTCCATGAAGATGCGGTGCTGCGGATCGGTGAGCCGGGCCTGCTTCGGCATGAGCCCGAAGTGCTCGGCATCGAAGGACTCGACGTCGTCGAGGACGGCGCCCGCCCGGACATAGTTGGGATCGCGCAGCATCGACGGCTCCAGCACCGAGCGCTGCAGCTCCTCGTCGGTGAAGAAGGAGACCGACTCGACGCCCTCACACAGGTTCCGCCAGAACTCCCCGAGGTTGCGCGCGCCTGGGAAGCGGCCGGACATGCCGACGATGGCGATGGGCTCCTGCTTCCCGGGCGACTCGCGCGAGGCCACTTCGCGGGCCTGGTGCGAGCTCGGCGCGACCGGTGCGCTCGGCGCACTCACGGCCTTCGGCGGGGCTTCCTGGCGGAGCGCCACCGTCCCCGCCTCGGCGAGCTTGCCGCTGACGTACTCCGCCAGTGTGCTGACGGTGGTGTACCGGAACATCTGCGCGATCGGCAGCTCGACCCCGAGCCGCTCCCGCAGCTTG
Organism: Archangium violaceum; assembly: GCF_016887565.1. Lineage (NCBI taxonomy): Bacteria > Pseudomonadati > Myxococcota > Myxococcia > Myxococcales > Archangiaceae > Archangium > Archangium violaceum. Next base: position 5,869,718 of record NZ_CP069396.1, on the reverse strand, counting down.
CGGTGCACCTGCACGATGTGCACCGAGGTCCCGCCCAGATCGAAGAAGTTGCGGTGGACATCCACCTCGTCCAGGTGGAGCACCTCCTCGAGGATGGCGGCGATGGACCGCTCCACGTCCGAGCCCGGTGCGCGGGCCGTCGTGGGCTCCGGCGTCGTCGAGGGCTCGCTCGGCGCGCGCAACGCGCTCCGATCCACCTTGCCGTTGGACGTCAGTGGCAGCGCGTCCAGCAGGACGAAGGAGGTGGGAACCATGTAGTCCGGCAGCTTCGTGGCCAGGTAGCGCCGCAGCTCCTCCTGAAGCGACGAGGCGGCGGCCTGCACCGCCGGCTTCGCCACGGTCGCGGCGGCGCCGACCCCGCCACCCAGGAAGCTGTGCAGCAGCACGTGCTGCTCGTCCAACGCGAGCTGCTTGCGCAGCGGCTCGAAGTCCAGGCCTCCTATCGGACACAATCCCAGCTCACAGCCCGGCGCCGAGCTCATCAGGAGCTGGGACATGTAGCCAGCCTCGAGCAGGCAGAAGTCCCGCGCGAGCTCTCCATAGAGGGGCTCGATCCCGTTCATCTGCCCGACCAGGAAGAGGGAGAACGCGGCGGTGTCGAAGACGGACCGGTTGCCGGGCGCATGCTGGCTCCGGTCCATGGCCGCATCCGCCGAGAGCAGCACCAGCTCGTGGCGCTTCGGATGGTAGTAGTAGGTCCCTCCCGCGAGCCCTTCGACATGGCCCGGCCTGACGTGCAGGTAGGCCTGCACCGGATAGAGTCCGCCCGCCGAGGCGTACCGGTACTTCGGCAGCAGGGAGTCCTCAAGGGACAGCGCCATCAGGCAGCTCAACAGCTCGCTGAGCCGCTCGAAGGAGACGGGCCCGGAAAGGAACGTCCGATGACTCCGCCGCTCCGTGTACTTCTGGAGCAGGACCTCGCCGGGCTCCGGCTTCTGGAGGGCGATGGACTTCCGGTTGCCGGCGTCCGCCCGCAGACCGGGCCCCTTCAGCTTGAACTCCAGGCGCGCGACGGGATCCGAGATGACGCCCTGGAGCGGCTGCGGCTCATGCGCCTCGGCGAGCTTCTCCCGCGACGGATCCTTCGCGAGGACGTTCGTCGGCAACTGGTCGGGGACGACATAGGCCACCAGGCGCCTGGCCCCTCCCGGCTTCCCCACGGCATTGACCACGGCGCTGCGCACCGCCGGGTGCGTGTCGAGCGCGGCCTCGATCTCTCCGAGCTCGATGCGGTAGCCCTGGACCTTGACCTGGAAGTCTTCCCGGCCGAGGAACTCGATGTTGCCGTCGGGCAGGAATCGGCCCAGGTCTCCGGTCGCGTAGAGGCGCTCGCCGGTCCGCGGGTGGACGACGAAGCGCTCGATGGTCCGGGCCGTGTCGCGGTGATAGCCCAGCGCGAGACCGATACCCCCGATGTACAGCTGCCCCGCGACCCAGTCCGGACAGGGCTCGAGCGCGTCATCCAGCACGTAGAAGCGCTGGTTCACCATCGGCTGGCCGTAGGGGATGCTCCGCCACGAGCGGTCGACCTCGCCGATCCGGTACAGGATCGACCAGATCGACGCCTCGGTGGCTCCACCGAGGCTCACCACCTCGATGGCCCTGCCCAGGGCGCGGATCCGATCGGGCAGCGTGACGGGGATCCAGTCTCCGCTCATCATCACCAGGCGCAGCGTGTCGGGCAGACGCCCACCACTCCCCTCGATGAACTCGATGAGCATCTCCATCAGCGCGGGGACCGAGTTCCAGAGGGTCACCCGCCCCTTCTCCAGCAGCGACAACCAATGGCTGGGATCGCGCAGCGTTCCGGGCTCCGGGATCACGATCGCCCCGCCCGCGGCGAGCGTTCCAAAGATGTCGTAGACCGACAGATCGAAGCTGAGCGACGAGAGCGCGAGCACCCGGTCCCGGGGTCCCACGCCGAACCGCTCGTTCACGTCGATGAGGGTGTTGACCGCTCCCCGATGGTCGATCATCACGCCCTTGGGGCGGCCGGTCGAACCCGAGGTGTAGATGACATAGGCGAGGTCATTGCCCTGAAGCTCCGGCAGCGCGCGCTCCGGCACGTCGAGCCGCTCGTCGCGATCCACCGCGAGCCGTCTCGGCCCCTCGGGCCAGCGCAGCGACGTGTCCAGGTGCGACTGCGTGAGCACCAGCTCCACCCAAGCCTCCTCGATCAGGCCGTGGAGGCGCTCGGTCGGGAGGGACGGATCCAGGGGCAGATAGGCCGCTCCGGCGCGCAGGATGGCGAGCGCGGCGATCACCTGCTCCGGACCCTTCTCGGCGACGATCGCCACGAGGCGTCCCGACCCGGCCCCATGAGCGAGGAGCCACGACGCGATTCGGGCCGAGCGGCGCTCGAGCTCGCCGTACGTCAGGACCCGGTTGCTCGTGATGACCGCAGGCTCCGAGGGCCGCACGGCCGCCTGGCGCAGGAAGAGCGCCTCCATTCGCTCCGAGGGCACGGTCCGCTCGGTGGCGTTGTAGGCCTCCCGGCGCGCGAGCTGCTCGGGCGGAAGCGGCTGCCTGGCGGGCGCGTCCCATGCCGAAGGCTCGTTGGCGAGCCGGCGCAGGAGCCTCCCATACGCCTCGAAGACGGCGTCGATCAGCCCCTTGGGGAAGAGGGCGTCGACGGAATCCCAGCTGTAATAGAGCTCGCCGTTGAGCTCGAAGACCTGGTGGTCGAGCCACACCTGCGGTGTCTGGCTGATGACCTCGACGATCCGCACGCCCTCGGTCAGGTGCAACGAGCGTCCCGTCTCCGAGAGCAGGCTCGTGAACACGTAGGGCATGCCCGTGCCGGTATCCAGGCGATCGACGCGGGCCGCTTCCCGCAGCACCTGCACGCTCGACACGGCCGAGTGCTCCAGGTCCTCGAAGAGCTGTCCCTGGAGCCGGCGCGCGCGCGCGGCGAAGGACTCCGGCCGCGTCCCGTCCATCTCGAGCAGGATGCCCGAGGTGAAGTCGCCGATGATCCGCTCCACGTCCTCGATCAGCGGCAACCGGTTGAAGAGGGTCAGGTTGAGCGTCAGCCGGTTGCTCCGGCTGTAGGCGCGGAGCACCTCGCCGTAGGCCGCGGCCAGCGCCATGGAGGCCGTCACACCCGCGGCCGCCGCGCGCTCCCGGAAGGCGCGCCAGGAGGCCTGATCCAGCCCTCCCTTCCGGCGCGTGAAGCGGCGCGGTCCCTTCACGTCCGCGTCGGCGGCGAGCGGTAGCTCGGGAGGACCGGGAAGGGTCTCGAGGCGGCCCCGCCAGTATTCGAGCGAGCGCTGATACGCCTTCGAGCCCGGGTCGCGGCGCCTCGCGGCGGCGACGAAGTACTCACGGAAGGTGTGCTTCAGCGGAGCGAGCTCCGCCTCCGGATTCTGGTAGAGCGCGGCGCACTGCTCGATGAGGAGCTGGACGCTGAAGGCATCGGCCACGAGCAGATCGAGGCTGATGTGGAGGTGGACCCGCCCGCTGGGGAGCCGGGACGCGCGCACCTCGAACAGGGGGAAGCGATCGGCCGGAAGCACCTGGTGCGAGAGCTCGGCGCGGATCGCCTTCAGGTGGGCCTCGACCTCTTCGGCTCGAGCCCCGCGGAGATCATAGGAGGTGATGGAGAACGGCGGCACCGACGCCAGCACCACCTGCTCGCCGGTCGGGAGCACCACCATGCGCAGCATGTCGTGGTGAGCGATGAGGCGCCGGAGGACGTGCTCGAGCCGCTCGAGCTCGAGCGTGTCGAAGGCGAGTTCCAGGTAGCTGTGCGCCGCGACGCCGCCCGAGTCGAAGGCATCCTGCCGACCCACCCAGTAGGCGTTCTGGATGTCGGTGAGCGGAAAGGGCGCGAAGCGCGCGTCGTCCGCTGGCGCGGCCGGCGTGGCCAGCTCACTCGCGGCGGCCTTGACCTCCGCCACACGGTTCGAGGCACGCAGGTGCTCCAGGAGCTGCGCCTTGCGCTCCCTCAAAGCCGAGCGCACCTCGTCGGTGAGGAGTCCGGGCGGAGCACGGAACCGCAGCGCGTCTCCCTCGACCCAGAGCTCGATACCCTTCTGTTGGAGCTCGACGACGAATTCGGATGTGCTCACAGCGAGCCCTCTTCCCAAGCAATGGAGCCGCCCACGAGGCAGTGGAGGTACGCGTGCGCCTCCTCCAACCGGAACGCGGCGCGGATGTCGTCGAAGCGCAGCTCTCCGACCTGGCACAGTCCGAGCTCGTTCTCGGCGGCGCGCATCTCCAGGAGTTGCGACATCAGCCCCGCCTCGAGCAGCGCGAAGTCCCGCCATTTCTCCCCGTAGAGAGGCTCGATCGCCCGGCGATCGCAGATGAGGAAGAGCGAGAAGGCCGAGCCCTCGAACATGGGCCGGTTGCCCGGCGTGTGGAGGTTCGGATCGAGCGCGCCGGAGCCGGAGAGCCGCACGAGCGTGTGGCGCGCGGGATCGTGGTAGTAGGCGCCCGCCTCGAGGCCCCGGACCCGGCCGGGGGCGATGTGAAGGTAGGCCTGGACCCCGTAGGAGCCTCCGGCCGAGCCGTACTGGTACTTGAACTTCCCGTCGAGCTCGAGGGGCCGCAGGCACGAGAGCAGACGACCCAGGGCCCGCGCCTCGAGCGGCTCGGAGGAGAAGGTCCGGTGGCTGGCGCGCTCGAGATGACGCCGCCGGTACTTCTCGTCATCGGGGAAGGTGGCCATCGGCACCTGCTCGGCGCCTTCGTCGAAGCGGCGAATGCCGTGGCGGTCGCGCTTCCAGGCCTCGCGCTGCGCGAGGTCGAGGATCAGACCCTGCTCACCGCTCGCCTTGTCGCCTTCACGTGCGGCTTCCGCCGGCTGGCGCTCGACGTAGTAGGCGGCGATCTCCGCGGCGCTCCGGAGCGTGAGGAACTCGGCCATCCGTGGCCGGCTTCCGAACGCCTGCTCCAGCAGCGTCGCGAGCTTGATCAACTCCACCGACGTGGCCCCCAGCTGGAGCAGCGCATCCTCCGGCTCGACCCTGGGGCGCTTGAGGACCTCGGCGACGAGCCGGGTGACCTTCGCGAGGACCTCCCCTCCCCTCCCCTCCGTGAGACCCGCGGTGCGCGAGGCCTGCACCGCGGGCTCGGGCAGGGCCTTGCGATCGACCTTGCCGTTCGCCGATTGCGGCAGCGCCTCCAGGCGGACGAAGACGGAGGGCACCATGTACTGGGGCAGCGTCGTGCCCAGGAAGGAGCGCAGCGCCTCGTCCGAGGGCATGGCCTGCCCCTCGGCCGGGACGACGTAGGCGACGAGCCTCCTGGAAGTGCGCTCGCCGGGAGCCGCGACCACCGCCTCGCGAATCGCTGGATTCCGCAGGAGCGCCGCTTCGATCTCCCCGAGCTCGATGCGATGCCCGGCGATCTTGACCTGGAAATCCTTCCGGCCGAGGAACTCGATGTCCCCGCTGGGAAGGAAGCGGCCCAGGTCACCCGTGCGGTAGAGGCGCTCGCCGGTGCGCGGGTGCGTGAAGAAGCGCGCGCGGGTCGTCTCCTCATCACGGAAGTAGCCCCGGGCCAGCCCGACGCCACCGATGTAGAGCTCGCCGGGCACATGCTCCGGGCGCGGCGACAGCGCCTCGTCGAGCACGTGGAAGCGCTGGTTCAGCATCGGACGGCCGTAGAGAATGCTGCGCGCCGAGGGCTCGACCTCGCCGATGGGATGCAGGATCGACCAGATCGATCCCTCCGTCGCGCCTCCGAGGCTGATGACCCGGACATCGCGCGACAGGCGCCGGATGCGATCCGGGAGGGTGACGGGGATCCAATCGCCGCTCATCATCACGAGGCGCAGGGAGTCCGGGAGGCGCTCACCGCGGGCCTCGACCAGGTCCACGAGCATCTCCATCAACGTCGGGACCGAGTTCCAGATCGTCACGCGCTGCTCGCGGAGCAGTTGCAGCCAGCGCGCGGGATCCCTCGCGGCCTCGGACTGGGGCAGGACGACCGCCGCGCCGGAGGCGAGGCTCCCGAAGATGTCGTAGACCGAGAGGTCGAAGCCGAGCGATGAGAGGCCGAAGACGCGATCTTCCGGGCCCACTCCGAAGCGCTGGTTGATGTCGATGATCGTGTTCGCCGCGGCGCGGTGCTCGATCATCACCCCCTTGGGGCGGCCGGTCGAGCCCGACGTGTAGATGCAATACGCGAGGTCCGACGCGGCGCGCGTCGGCAGACGCCGAGGCGCTTCACCCATGACATCGCCGACGGTCGCGACACGGACTCCCTCGGGCCAGGTGAGCCGCTCCTCAAGAGCGGACTCGGTCACGACCACCTCGACCCGGCCCTCCTCGATCAGGAGCCGGCGGCGCTCGTCCGGGAGCGCCGGATCGATCGGGAGGTAGGCGGCACCCGCGAGGTGGATCGCCGTCACCGCGACGACCTGCCTCCACCCCTTCTCCAGAACGACGCCGATCAACGCTTCGGGCCGCGCACCGAGCTCGACGAGCCGCGCCGCCAGCGATCCGGCACGACCGAGGAGCTCCGAGTAGCTCATCGTCCGCCCCGCATCCACGACAGCCATGCGCTCGGGTCCCCGCTCCGCCTGGGTGAGGAAGAGCCGGTCGAGGCGCGTCTCGGGGATGGGCGCCGCGGTGGCGTTGTACTTCTCGCGCCGCGCGAGCTGCGCGGCGGGCAGTCTCACCACGGAGCGTTCCGCCCAGAGCGCTCCGTCGTCGGCGAGCCGGCCGAGCAGCTCCCCGTAGGCCGCGAAGGCATCCTCGAGGAGTCCCTCGGGGAAGAGTCCCTCCGGGCTGTCCCAGGAGTAACAGAGCGCGCCGTCGTCCTCGCGGACCTGGTGATCGAGCCACACCTGCGGCGTCTGGGTGATGGCGTGGACCGTCTCGCCCAGCCAATCGAAGGGAGATCCGCCTGCCGCATTGCCGGGGCGATGCCCGAGGAGGCTCGTGAAGACGATCGGCATGAGCACCCCGAGCCCCTCCCGCCGCCGCGCGCGCTCGCGCATCACGCGCACCCCGCTGACGTGGAGGTGCTCGAGATCCTGGGCGAGCTGATCGCGAAGACGCACGGCGCGGGCGGTGAAGCTCTCTCCGCGTCCGTCGACCTCGAGCAGCACGTTGGTGGTGAAGTCACCCACGACCCTGTCGATGTCGGGGTGGATGGGCAGGCGCCGGAAGAGCGTGATGTTGAGGCTGAAGCGCGGGTTCTCGCTCCAGGCCGCGAGCACCTCGGAGAACGCGGTGCAGACGAGGCCGGAGCGGGTGAGCCCCGCCTCGGCGGCCCGCTCCTTCAGGCGGGTCCACCGCGCCGCATCCAGGCGGCCGCTCAGACGCCGGAACGAGGGGCGCACCAGGCGCTCGGGCGAGGTGGCGAGCGGCAACACCGGCGCCTCCGGCAGCTCCGCGAGGCGCGCGTTCCAGTAGGCCTCCGAGATCCGGAAGGCATCCGAGTTCCGGGCGGCGATCTCCGCGAGCACATGGTCCCGGAAGGAGACCGGCACCGGCGTGAGGCTCCGCTCTGGAGCGGTGTAGAGCTGGCGCCACTCCTCGAGGAGCGCGAGCACGGCGGAGGCATCGACCGTGATGGCGTCGATGTCGAAGTGGATGCGCGTCCGTCCGCCATCGAGCAGCGTCGCGCGCAGGTCGAAGGTCGGCCACTGTCCCAGGGGCGTGGACCGGTTCGAGAGCTCCTGACGGATCTCCGCGAGCTTCTGCTCGACGGTGGCGGAGGCCTGCCCGCGCAGATCCAGCACGGGCATGGAGAAGGCCGGCACGCTCTCCAGGACGCGCTGCTCTCCCGTCGGGAGCACCACCGAGCGCAACATCGCGTGCTGCTCGATGAGGCGCTGCCACGCCCGCGACAGTCGCCCGACGTCCAGATCGCGGCCGTCGATCTCGTGGTACAGGTGGCAGGAGATTCCTCCGATTCCGAAGTCGGTGCCCCGCCCGACCACGTACGCCTCCTGGATGTCGGTCAGGGGGAAGGGCTCGTACTGCCGCGTGGAGGGAGAAGCCGCATCCCGCCGCCGGAGCAGCTCGATCAACTCCGCCTTGTGGGCAGCGATGAGCTTCTGGAACTCCGGAGTGAGGACGTTGCGCGCGGCGCGAACCCGGAGGTGATCGTCCTCGACCTTGAGTTCCACACCGATACGGGTCAGCTCAGCGATGAGTTCGGTGGCGTTCAAAATCGGAATTCCTCCATCTGATCGTTGGGAGCGGGTTCCGGCTGCAGTTCTTCGACCCGCGCGAGGACGAGCTCCACGAGCTCATCGAAACTCAGACCGCTCAGCAGTTTGGCGGCCGAAACAGAGAGACCGAGTGTCAGCTCCAGCCTCGCCTTGAGCTTCATGCTCATGAGGGAGTCGAAGCCGAAGCGGACGAGTGGGAGCCGGCCGTCGGCCAGATCCTGGGAGAGACCCAGGAGCGTGACGACCTCGCGCCGGAGGAAGGCATCGATCTGCCCGCGGCGCTCCTCGGGAGCCAGGCGGGCCAGCTCCTGGAGGTCGGGCGCGGCGACGGGTACCTTCGGCGGGGGGGCCTCCACCTGCGAGCGAAGGAACTCGGCCAACAGGGAGGCCTGATCCACCGCGGGGGACGTCCGCCGCCACCGCTTCCAGTCGATCCGGGCGATGCCCACGTGCGCCGCGGCCGTCCCGCGCAGGAGGCGCCCGAGGATGGCCACGCCCTCGTCGGGCGCGAGGCTCTCGATGCCCAGGGCCGCGAGGCGCTCACCCCGATCGGATCGGGCCGCCGCCAGGCCCACCTCGGCCCAGGGGCCCCAGGCGAGCGATTGCGCGGGCAGTCCTCGTGCCCGCCGCTCGGAGGCCAGCGCGTCCAGGAAGGCGTTCGCGGCGCTGTAGTTGGCCTGCCCTTCCCCGCCGATCAGCGCGGCGATCGACGAGAACATCACGAAGAAGTCGAGCGGATCGCCGCGCGTCTCCTGATCCAGGTGCAGGGCACCCGCCACCTTCGGCCGGAGGACGCGCTCGATACGCTCGCGCTCCTGGCGGACCAGCAACGCATCATCGAGCAGGCCCGCCGCATGAAGGACGCCACGCAACGGGGGCATGTCCGCGCGAAGCTCCGAGAGGGCACGCGCGAGCGCTTCCCGAGCTCCCACGTCCACCTGGAGCACGCGCACCCTGACGCCCTGGGCCTCGAGGGCGCGCAGCTCGGCCCCAGCCTCCTCGGAGGGCGCGCTCCGGCCGAGGAGGGCGAGGTGCCGCGCCCCCTCGTTCGCGAGCCATCGCGCACAGCGGAGACCCAGCCCACCGAGACCGCCGGTGATCAAGTAGGTGCCGTCGGCCGAGACCGGCACGGGACCGGGCTCCGGGATCGCGTCGAGCGACAAGAGCCTCTGCGCCAGCCGCGCTCCTCCACGCCAGGCGACCCGCTCCTCACCATCCGAGGAGAGCAGCTCCCGCGCCAGGGCGAGCACCCCATCCGCGGCCGGATCCGGATCCAGATCGACGAGGGCGCAGCGGAGCTCGGGGTGCTCGTGACGGACCGTGGCCCCGAGTCCCCAGAGTGGCGCCTGGGCGAGTGACAGGGGCCGAGGGCTCTCGTCCGTCGCCTGCGCTCCCCGGGTGACCAGCCAGAGCCGCGGCGGAGTGCCACGCTCCATCCGCGCGACGGCCTGAACGACCCGGACCGCTCCGACCAACGCCTCCGTGGCGGCCTGGGACTCCATTCCTGGCAGCGCGGCTCCCGCGTCGAGCGCCGCGAGGTACACCACGCCCCGACAGGTTCCCGAGGCGAGGGCCTCCTCCACCCGGCGATGGAAGGCCTGCTCGGACTCCGTCGGCTCCGGCGCGGCGATCGTGCGGCAGACCTGGTTCTCTCCTCCGAGCCGCGTGGCCAGCGCGTCGCCGAGCCCTCCGCGATCGGAGAGGATCAACCACGAGCCCTGCTCCCGTGCCGTCGCAGCCACCGGAGGCACCGGCCGCCAGCGCACCTGGAACAACTTCTCGCCGAGCCCGCGCACGCCATCGCGCTCGAAGGCCTCGCGAGGGGCTCGCTTGACGAGCAGTCCCTCGATCCACGCGATCGTCCTGCCGTCCTCCTCGATGAGACGGAAGTCGGCGGTCAGCGTCTCGCCGTCACGACCGCCCTCGGGCCTCAACACCGCATGCGCCCAGAGCTTGCCGCGAGGCTGCTCCAGGAAGCACACCGCGTCGATCCCCACGGGGATGTAGGGCACGCCATCGTCCCGCCCGATCCCCGGAATCGCGCGAAGGACATGGAAGATGGAGTCGATCAACCCGGGGTGGAGCGGTGCGCTCGGGTGTTGATCCTCGGGCTCGGGGGCACGCATCCGGCCCAGTGCCTCACCCTCCCCCTGCCAGAACTGCTCGACCCACCGGAAGCGCCGCCCGAGCGAGATACCGTCGGCGTCCATGGCCTCGTAGAACCGCGAGGCATCGAGCTCCCGCGTACAGCGGGCGCGCAGCTCCCCGAGAGGTGCCGACGCGGGCGCCGCGACCCGCGGCTCCGAAGGCAGCAGCCGCCCCTCCGCGTGAAGCACCCACTCCGAGTCACCCTCCAGGCTCTGGATGCGGAGTGGCGCGCGGCCACCCTGCTCCGGGCCCACCACCACCGAGACCGGACACTCGCTCCCCTCCTTCAACACGAGCGGGCGCGGGAAGACGATGTCCGCCAGACGCACCGGGGCGGTGCCTCGGAGCTCCCGGACGGCCGAGAGCGCCATGGCGACATGTCCGGCGCCAGCGACCACCAGCGCGCCGTGGAGCAGGTGCTCGCGCAGGAAGGGCATCCGCTCGGCGGACAACTCCGCCTCGAACAGGGTCTCGGCCAGCGGAGAACGCAGCCGGCGCCCATGCAGCGCGACATCGCTCCGCGCCGCGAGCACCGGGCGGGTCGACGCGGGGTTCGAGACCCAGTAACGCTCCTTCCGCCACGGATAGGGCGGCAGGGGCACCAGCTGTCCACCCTCCGGGTAGAGGCGGCTCCACTCGGCGGACACACCCGCGACGAACAGCCCGCCCAGCAGGGCCCGCAGGGTCTGGCGCTCGGATTCGCCCCGCCGCAACGTCGACAGCACCGTCGCGCTCTTCCCCGCGTGCTGGAAGCACTGCTGGACCGGGCGCGCCAGGACGGCGTTGGGGCCGATCTCCACGAAGAGCGAATACCCCTCACCGGCGAGCGTGGAGATCGCGGGCGCGAAGCGCACCGGCTGACGGAGATTCCGGGCCCAGTAGGCGCCATCGAAGTCCCCCGCCTCCGCGCGGCGGCCCGAGACCGAGGAGAAGATCGGGAGCGCCGCGGGCCTCGGGCGAAGAGCGCCGAGCGTCCGCCGGAACTCCTCGAGGTAGGGCTCGACCGCGGGACTGTGCGAGGCGTAGTCCAGGCCGAGCCGGCGGCAGGAGACACCGCGTGCCACGAGCGCGTCGAGGACCTCGTCCATCGCACCTGCCTCGCCCGACAGGAGCGTGGAGCCCGGGCTGTTGATGGCCGCGACCGACAGCCGATCGCCATGGTTCGCGATCGCCGCGAGGGCCTCCTCCTCGGAGAGCTCGACGGCGCTCATCGCGCCCCGGCCAGCGATGGCGTGGAGGATGCGGCTGCGCTCGACGGTGATGCGCATCGCCTCCTCCAGCGACAGGACCCCCGCCGCGTGCGCCGCGGCGACCTCGCCGATGCTGGAACCGAGGACCGCATCGGGCTCGATCCCCCAGGAGCGCAAGAGCGCCACGAGTGCCGACTGGAGGGCGAAGTGCGCGGGCTGGGAGATGTGGGCCTGGTCGAAGCGGGGACTCTCCCGCTGGAGCTCCTCGATGACCGACCAGCCAGAGAGGCCCTTCAGCACCTCATCCGCGGCCCGCAGGGCGTCGCGGAAGACGGGCTCCTCGGCGAGGAGGGCGCGGCCGGTGCCGGGCCACTGGCCCCCCTGGCCCGTGAACAGGAAGACGACCCGCGGCGCCGCGCCAGCAAGCGCGTACCCGACCTGCGCGTCGGGGTGGGCCCTTCCGCGGAGGAAGGCATCCATCGCCTCCACCGCACCGCTTCGGGAACGAGCCACCACGGCGAGCCGATGCTCATGGTGGCTCCGACGACAGCTCGCCGAGTAACACAAGTCGTGCAGCGTCGCGTCGTCACTTCCGTCCGCACCCGACAACCGGGCCGAGAAGCGCTGGGCCATCTCGCGCAGCGACTCGGGCGCACGGGCGGAGAGGACGAGCAGCTCGGGACGCTCCACGGTGCTCGGGGAGCCCGAGCGGCGCGCGTCCGAGGGAGCCTCCTCGAGGATGATGTGCGCGTTCGTCCCGCTGAAGCCGAAGGAGCTGACGCCGGCGATCCGGCGTCCTCCGGAGGGAACGGTCCACGGCCGGTGCTCGGAGATCACCTCGACCGGCAGCTCGTCCCAGGGAATGTGCGGGCTCGGCTCCTTGAAGTGGAGGCTTCGGGGCAGCTCGCGGTGCCGCAGGGCGAGGATCGCCTTGATCAGGCTGGCGACACCCGCCGCGCCCTCCAGGTGCCCGATGTTGGTCTTGACCGAGCCAATCCCGAGAGGCGTCGAGCGCGGACGTCCCCGGCCGAGGACGGCGGCGAGCGCCTGCACCTCGATCGGATCGCCGAGCGACGTCCCCGTCCCGTGGGCCTCGACATAGCCGACCTCGAGGGGTGCGACGCCCGCCTGCCGGAGCGCGCTCTCGATCACCCGCTCTTGCGCGGGGCGGCTCGGGGCCGTGAGACCATTCGAGCGGCCATCCTGGTTGACGGCCGACCCGCGCACCACGCAGAGGATCGGGTCCCCGTCGGCGACCGCATCCGAGAGGCGCTTGAGGACCACGACACCCGCGCCCTCACCTCGCACGTAGCCGTTGGCGGAGCTGTCGAAGGCCTTGCAGGCACCATCCGGCGAAAGCGCTTTCAGCTTGGAGAAATAGACCGTCATCCGGGGCGAGAGCAGCAGGTTCGAGCCCCCGACGAGCGCCAGGTCGCACTCGCCATCGCGCAGGCTCTGGCAGGCCAGGTGCGTGGCGACCAGCGACGAGGAGCAGGCCGTGTCGACGGCGAAGGTCGGGCCCTCCAGGCCGAGCGCATAGGCGATGCGCCCCGCCGCCACGCTCAGCACGCCGCCGGAGCCCGAGTAGGCGTTGATGCCGCTCGGATCCTGGGCATTGAGCTCGAGCAGGGCGTAGTCGCTCAGGCAGATCCCGAGGAACACCCCGGTGGGGCTGCCCTTCAGCCGATCCACCGCCATGCCCGCGCTCTCCAGCGCCTCCCAGCTCAGCTCGAGCAGGATCCGCTGCTGCGGATCCATCGACCGGGCCTCCGCCCCCGAGATGCCGAAGAACGAGGCGTCGAAGAGATCCACCTCGTCGAGGAAGCCACCGTGCCGCGAGTACATCTTCCCCGGCGTCTCGGGATCCGGGTCGTACCAGGTGTCGAGATCCCAGCGCTCCTTGGGGACCTCGCGCACCGCGTTCACGCCGCCCGCGAGCAGCTTCCAGAAGTCCTCCGGGTCTCGGACGCCACCGGGCAGCCGGCACGACATGCCCACCACCGCGATCGGCTCCGGACCACTCGTGCTCGCCGCCCGGGCCCTGACCTGGCGTGGTGCCGGTACGGACACCTCTTCCTTCGCCGGGACGAGATCGCGCCCGAGGAGCTCGAGGAGCAACTCGAGTGTCGGGTGATCGAAGAGCAACGTGGCGGGGAGCGGCCGACCGAGGCTCGTCGAGAGGCTGTTGCGGAGCTGCAACGCCATGAGCGAGTCGAGACCCAGCTCCTGCAGCGGACGCCGCGGGTCGATGACGGACGAAGGCGGCAGACCGAGCACGGCGATCGCCTGGGACTGGAGATGCGAGAGCAGGCGGGCCCGGGCCTCGCGGGGCGAAGCACCGGCGAGCATACCGGCCAGTGCGCCACCGGACGGCTCCGGACGGGGCTCCTCGGAACGGCGAGCGGCCAGCGCCTCGAAGAAGGGCGCGAGCGTCTCCCGCGCCCCGTTCTCCGCGGCTCCGGCCACCACCACCTGCGTGAGATCGGCGCGGAGGATTCCTTCCAGCGCCGAGAGGCCGGCACTCGGAGCGAGAAGGCCGAGTCCGAAGACGGACCACGCCTTGCCCGCCTCGGGCGCGAGACGCGCCGCCATGCCCACCTCGGCCCAGGGGCCCCAGTTGATGGTCGTGGCCGTCAGGCCCCGCGCACGCCGCTGGTGGGCCAGGAGGTCGAGGAAGGCATTGGCGGCCGCGTAGCTGGTCTGCCCCGAGGTACCGAAGACCGCGCTGATCGACGAGAAGAGGACGAAGAAGTCGAGGCGATCCTCGAGCGTCTCGCGATGGAGGTTCAACGCCCCCTGGATCTTCGGCGCGAGGACGCGGGCCATCCGCTCCCCGTCCTGGCGGACCAGGAGCCCATCGTCGAGCACACCGGCCGCGTGCATGACACCGCGCAGGGGCGGCATCGAGGCGCGGATCTCCCCGAGCACTCTCGCGAGCTCCTCACGCACCGCCACGTCACCCCGCGCGACGACGATCGTGGCTCCAGTGGCCCGCAGCGCCTCCAACAGCTCCCGCGCGCGAGGTCCCGGCTCGCTCCGGCCCATCAGGACCAGGTGGCGTGCTCCCCGCTCGACCATCCACCGCGCGGTCTCGAGCCCGAGGCCACCCAACCCACCGGTGACGAGGTACGTCGCCTCGCCCCCCAACGGAAGGGGCCGCACCGCCGGGGGCAGCTTCGTGCGCGAGAGGCGCGCCACGAGGCGCCGTCCCGCGCGGAAGGCCACGCGCTCCTCGTCTCCCGACGCCGCGAGCTCGGCCGCGAGCCGTGCCGCGTCCTCCAGCGCTCCCGACGGATCCAGGTCGATCCGCAGACAGCGCAGCTCGGGATGCTCCAGGGCAATCACGTGACCGAGACCCCAGAGTGGAGCCTGATCGACGGAGAGTGGCCCGTCATCGGCCCCGGTCGCCTGGGCTCCACGCGTCACCAGGACGAGGCGGGGCGCCGCCGCGTCACGGCGGGTGACCAACTGCTGGACGAGCCCGACGCCCGCCTCGAGTGCCTCGAGCGGTGCGCCGGCATCGACGCCTCGAAGGTCGACGATCCCCGCGCGGGCCCGCTTCGCGGCGTCGAGAGCATCGAGACGTACGAGGACATCCCGCGCGCTCGCCCCCGGATCGAGCAGCTCCGCGTGGCCTCCGAGGGACTCGATCTGTCCGGCGAGCCGGGCGGCGAGACCCCCGCGATCCGCGAGGAGGAGCCAGGTGGAGGACTCCGCCTGGAGTGACGGGGAGATGGGCCGGGGTTGCCACTCCACCCGGAGGAGCAGCGACGGAGCAGCCGCGTCGCGGCGCAGGATCGCCTCTCGCGGCGCCCGGCGGATCGCCAGCCCGGAGACCTCGGCCACGACGAGACCCGACTCGTCGAGCAGGCGCAGGTCCACGGTCGAGGCTTCGTCGACCCCGCCCGAGCCGCTGCGGAGCACCAGGTGGCAGAAGCGCGGCTGGCGCTGCTCGCCCAGGAGCGTGAAGCGGCCGATCCCAATGGGCACGAAGGCGAGGCCCTCGATGGACGCGAACCCGGAGACCGCGCCGAGCACCTGGAAGCACGAGTCGATGAGTCCTGGATGGAGCCGGTAGTCACCCGCCCCATCGCTCGGCTCCGACATGCGCAGCCGGCCGAAGGCCTCTCGCTTCCCCTGCCAGACCGCCTCGAGCCAGCGGAACTGCCGCCCCAGCTCGAGCCCCTGCCGGTCGATGCCCTCGTAGAACCGCTCGATGGACGCGATCGGCTGACATCGAGCCTCGAGCTCGGCGAGCACCTCGCGCTCGGGAACGGGCTCCCCCGCCCCACCGCGCTCGAGCCGTCCCGTCGCGTGCACGGTCCAACGCGGAGCACCGTCGTCTCCCTGGCCGGTCCGGCTCGACAGCCGGAAGGCGCCGCTGGCCGCGATGGACACCTGAACGAGGCGCTCCTCCGTGTCCTCGAGAGCGATGGACTGCAGGAACAGCACGTCCTGGACGGAGCAGCGGTCGCCGCCCCAGAGCTGCCCGGCGGCATCGAGCAGCATGCCGACCATGCTGGCGCCAGCGACGACCACCGTGCCGTAGAGCCGGTGATCGCTGAGCAGTTGCAGTCGATCGCCGCGGAGAACGGCCTCGAAGACGGTCTCCCCCGGAGGTGCGTCCACACGACGGCCCAGCAGGGGGTGGGCGCGGACGGGCGCGGGCCCCGGGGTGGCGTCGAACCAGTAGCGCTGTCGCTGCCAGGGATAGGACGGCAGCTCCACCACGCGGCCGCCGTCCGGGAAGACACCCTTCCACGAGAGCTCGCGCCCCAGGGTGTGGAGCGCGCCCAGGGCCCCGAGCAACGAGGCCCGCGGCGGCCGGTCGCGGCGAGCGGAGAACATCGCCGCGGTGCCCTCGAGCCCCGACGCGTCGAGGATCCGGCTCAGCGGCTGCAACAGGACGGGGTGCGGAGCGATCTCGACGAAGGCGCGGTAGCCGTCGGCGAGCATCGCCTCGACTGCGGGCACGAACAGGACGCGCTGCCGGACGTTGGCCCGCCAGTGAGCCGCATCGAAGTCCGAGGCCGAGGCCAGCTTCCCGCTCACGGTCGAATAGAGGGGGATCACCGGCGGCTTCGGCGCGAGCTGCTGGAGGCAGGCGTCGAGTTCCTCCAGGTACGGGTCCATCTGCGGGCCGTGGAAGGCGTAGTCGACGTTCAACAGGCGAACGCGAACACCCCGCCCCGTGAGGAGGTCCCGCAGCGACTCCAACGCCTGAACCGGACCGGAGACCACCACGTCCCTTGGACCGTTGACCGCGGCGATCGCGAGCTGGTCCCCGTAGGGCTCGAGGACGGGCACCAGTTGCTCGAGCGGCGCCTCGATCGTGGCCATGCCCCCAAGTCCGGCCGCGCGCCCCATGAGGCGGCTGCGGCTCACGACCAGGGCGACGGCATCCTCGAGAGAGAGGATCCCCGCGATGTGAGCAGCGCTGATCTCACCGACGCTGTGGCCCACCACGGCGTCGGGACGGACGCCCCACGTGCCCCAGAGCGCGGCGAGCGACACCTGGAAGGCGAACAGGAGCGGCTGCTCCACCTCGGTCCGCGGCGGGCGGGAGCCCTCTCGCACGGACTCGAGAGCGTCGAAGAGGGACACGCCGGTCCGGGCACGGAACACCTGCGCACAGCGCTCGAAGGACTCCCGGAAGCGTGGCTCCTCCTCGAGCAACCGGACGCTCTCCCCGAGCGGGAAGGACCCCTGTCCCGAGAACACGAAGCCGATGCGCGGGGCCTCACCGGGGCGCACCCTGCCGTGGGCCTGGTTGCGCTGGAGTGCCTCGCCGCGGGCGAACGCCTCGAGCCCCTCCGCGAGCGAGGGCCCCGTCTCCGCGGCCAACGCGAGCCGGTGCTCGTGGTGGTTGCGCCGGGCCCCCGCCGTGTAACAGAGGTCGGTGAGCGAAAGCCCGGGCTCGCGGCGGATCCGGGCGGCGGTGCGGCCAGCCTGCTCCCGAAGAGCCTGCTCCGTCTTCGCCGAGAGGACGAACAGCTCGGCCCGGCTCCCAGCGGAAGGTGCCACCCCCGTCCCCGGAAAGACGTGCTCCCAACGGACCGCGCCACCAGCACCGGCCAGCGTGGTGAGCGCCCGCTGGAGCGCGTCGCGAGACGGCTCGCCGCGCCGCATGCTGGCGACGAGCGAGGCCCGCCCCGGAAGGACCTCGAGGTTCTCCTGGACCGAGGGCGCGTGGATGGGGTGCGGGTTGACGTCGAGGAAGAGCTCGTACCCGCCCTCGACCAGGGTCCTCACGGCCGAGGAGAAGCGCACCGGCTCGCGGAAGTTGTCGGCCCAGTAGGCCGGACCGAGCGACAGACCGTCGACGAAGGAACCCGTGACCGTCGACACCATCGGCACGTGGCCCGGCATGGGCCGCAGCGCCGGACAGCTCTGGAGGAAGAGCGGCTTGAGCGGCTCGACATGCGGGATGTGAGCGTAGAAATCGATCTCCGCCGTGCGAGCGAAGATCCCCGCCGCCGCCAACCGCGAGGTGAACTCCTGGAGCGCCGCGGAATCGCCACCGATCCCCGTGGAACGGGGTCCGTTCTCGGAGGCGATCGCGATCCGCCCCTCGTAGGGCGCGATGCGCTCCGCCACCTCGGCGCCGGGCAACCCGACCACGGCCATTCCGGCGCCGCCGGAGACGCTCCGCTGCACCTGGATGTAGTGGTGGGCGAGCGCGAAGACCTCGTCGAGGGTGAGGATTCCCGCCACCTGCGCCGCCGCCCACTCGCCGACGCTGTAGCCGATGACCGCGCTCGGCTCGATGCCCCAGTGGCGCCACAAGGCCGCGAGGGAGATCTGGAACGCGAGGACGACCGGCAGCTGCACCTCGCCCCGGTCGAAGCGGGCGTGGGCGCGGGGTGCGAGCAGGGCGTCGACGAGCGACCAGCCACCGAGTGGCCGGAAGGCGGCGTCACAGGCCTCGAAGCGAGCGCGGAAGACGGGCTCGGAGCCCAGCAACTCCCGCCCCATTCCCCACCACGCCGAGCCAGCGCCAGCGAACAGGAAGGCGATCTTTGGACGGCCCGGCACCGGGACAGCGTGCGCATCGAGCGGCGGCGCGGCGCTCCCGCGCGGCCCGGAGCGATACTCCTCGACGACGACATGGCAGTTGGTGCCACCGAAGCCGAAGGAGCTGATGCCGGCCGTCGCGGGCTCCTCCTCGACGGGCCACGAGGAGAGCCGGGTCTGCATGCGCAGGCGAAGCGCGTCGAAGGCGATGTGCGGGTTCGGCTGCTCGAAGTGCAGGCTCGGCGGGAGCTTCTGATTCCGGATCGCGAGCGCAACCTTGATGACGCTGGCGATACCCGCGGCGGCCTCGAGGTGCCCGATGTTGGTCTTCACCGAGCCCACGTGGAGTGGCCGCTCGGGCGCCCGCTCCGCACCGAGGATCGCGCCGAGCGCGCCCGCCTCGATCGGATCTCCGAGGGGCGTTCCCGTGCCGTGCAGTTCGACGTACTGCACCCGGGCGGGGTCGATGCCCGCGGAGGCGTAGGCGTCGCGAAGGAGCCGCTCCTGGGCCTTGGGATTCGGAGCGGTGAGGCCGTTGCTGGCGCCGTCGTTGTTCACCGCGCTGCCGCGGATGACACAATAGATGGAGTCGCCGTCGGCGAGGGCGCGGGAGAGCGGCTTGAGCACGACGACGCCGCCGCCCTCACCTCTCCCATAGCCATTCGCCCGCGCGTCGAACGTCTTGCACCGCCCGTCGGGCGCGAGGGCGCCGAAGGCCGAGACGGCCATGAAGGTACGGGGGGAGAGGTTGAGCTGGATTCCGCCGACCAGTGCCAGGGTCGACTCGCCGGCCCGGAGGCTGCGGCACGCCTCGTGGATGGCGACGAGCGACGAGGAGCACGCCGTATCGATCGCCAGGCTGGGCCCCTCGAGGCCCAACGCGTAGGAGATCCGGTTGGCGGCGATACTCCCGGCATGTCCGGTGCAGGTGTGGAGCGTGGGCGACGCCCCCTGGAGCGTCTGGAGATCGGCGTAGTCCCGCCAGACCAGGCCGGTGAACACGCCCGTCCGGGAGCCGCGCAGCGTCCGGGGCGCGATCCCCGCGTCCTCGAGCGCCTCCCACGACAGCTCGAGCATCAAGCGCTGCTGGGGATCGAGCTGTCCGGCCTCTCGGGGCGAAATCCCGAAGAAGTTCGGATCGAAACGATCGACGGAGTCGAGGAAGGCACCGTTGCGCGTGACGATCCTTCCCGGGGCCCCAGGAGTCGGATCGTAATAGAGATTCGCGTCCCAACGATCGCGTGGCACTTCCGTCACGCAATCGAGCCCCGCCTGAAGCACATGCCAGAAGGCCTCGGCATCGGGTGCTTTCGGGAAGCGGCAGGCCAGACCGACGAGCGCGATCGGCTCGGACTCGTCCGCGACGAGCTCGGACTTCGACGCGGTGGTGGCAATCCTCGCCGCATCCGTCTGGGTGAGATGGCTGGAGAGTCCTTCAATGGTCGGATGCTCCCAGATCAACGTGGGCGAGAGCGGCCGGCCGAGCCTCTGTGAGAGCCCGGCGATCAACTTCATCGCGATGACGGAGTCGACGCCCAGATTGAAGAAGGGCTCGGTGGGCACCACCGCGCGAGTCTCGAGGCCGACGAGCGAGGCAATCTGCCCCATGAGCCATTCGCGCAGCTCACCGGCACCGCGTGCACCCTCGACAACGCCCTGTCCTGTTGGTGTCTGACTTGTCTGCATCTGACCCTGAGAGACACGAAAATTTTGCGTGTGTTTCGGCGTGCTGGAGCAATGGCCATACAACCGCCAGTGCGCGCGCAGTCGCTGGCGGATGACTCAGAAGACTGTCTGCTTGAGCAGGAGTCGCGGCCCGACAGGCGGGATCCATTGGATGGCAATGGCTTTCGCGCGGATCGCCAAGCCCGCCCCCACTCAGCTGTACGATTCACTACGTAATGTAATTCCCAACCGGAATCCAGTGTGGAAACAGTCCTACACGCAATCACGGCCAGAACTGACAAACCAGTTAGAAGCGCTCATTCTTGCATTCGACATGCAGAGAAACGGGACGCCATTTTCCGAGAAAGTGAACGAGAACGCATGCGCCCAGTCGTGACTGGCGGCCCGGGGCTCGGGAGGACGCGTTCATTTCTCTTTATTTGTTTGACGGTTCAATGACCCATGACAGCCGAGGAGAGACCAGTCCTCGTGCCACGACGGGTGACTCGGCGGAACCCCAGACAGTGCGTGTACCGGGTGAGACAACCCGAGCGACCTCCTGCATGGGACGGCTGCCGCAGGAGTACGCGCAGGAGAACCCGCCCGGGCCCCTGGCACCCATCCTGCAGGCAGCGCCTCAGGGCCGAGTCACCCCACCCAGCGCGTGTCGCAGCTTCTCGTCCATGGGGTGCCTCTACCACACCTCCCCGAACACCCACGGACGAAAAAAAGCCCCGCCTCCGAGGGACACGGAGGCGGGGCGAGTGGCCCCGGCTGGAATCGAACCAGCGGCCTGCGGTTTAGGAAACCGCCGCTCTATCCAACTGAGCTACGGGACCAGGACTGCGGGGGGATTTATAGCAGGCGACCCGCCTTATGCAACGACCGCGAACAGCCGGAAAATCTGACGCCACGACGGGCCCGTGGGCCGTTCACCACTGACCACACCCGAGTTCGACGCCATGCTGTGACTCAGGCACTCCTGTGCGCGTACGGGGCGAGGAGCCTCCTCTACCACGGGCAGGCAGATGCGGAAGGTGCGCCCCTCCCTGCTCTGCACCGACAGCTTCCCCCCGAGCCCTCGGATGTTGTCGTGGCTGATGGCCAGGCCCACGCCCGTGCCCGCTCCCCGGACAGGGAGTCAGACGATTCATAGGGGCGAGGTGTCGGCAACGAATCCTTTGACATCTTCCACGGCGGCACCCGAAGGACCACGCACTGCAACCGTACTTCTGGGCGGCCATCACCTTCCCAGTCCGAAGCGTTTATACTGCCGGCCGGGCAGAACGCTCCCTCTTTGGCGTGGACGGTCATGACCGGCACCAACATCGAATATCGGGTCAGGGCAGGCGACACTCTGTACAGGATCGCCCGGCGTTACAACGTCACGGTGGAAGTGCTCTCCCTGAACAACGGCATCAGCGATATCAATCGCATCTGGGCTGGTCAGGTGCTGAAGATTCCGCAGGAGCGCCAGTCTCCATCGAGCCCTCCTCCAAAGCTACTGACCCACCGAGTCCTCGCAGGCGAGACCCTATCCAAAATCGCCCAACGCAACAACGTTACGGTGGAAGCGCTGACCCAGGCGAATGGCATCAGCGATCCCAACCGTATCGTGATTGGTCAGGTGTTGAAGATTCCGCAGGAGAGTCAGCCCACTGCTCAGTCCCCCGCCCCGAGCACCCAGGCCTCCACCGCCAAGACTTCCAGCATCCAAGCCTCCACCGCCAGGACTTCCAGCACCCAGGCGCCGAAGACGGTCCCGTACAACGCAGGCAAGGCAGTCAAGAGTTTTGGCCGGGTACGTAATGACGAAGGAGTGAATCTTCACGAAAAACCCAAGCCTGATGGGGCCATTCACAAGAAGCTCCCGTTCAACACACGGGTTTATGTTAGCCATGAACTCCCCGGCGACTGGTACTTCGTAACGCTCGATGATGGGAGCTTTGGCTACGTTTATTCGAAGTACGTGAGCATCAATCCCCCAGACCCCGAGGCGGTCCTCCACAAGATCAAGCCCAACGAGGGCGCTCTGGAGATTGTGACGCAGTACTACAAGGTCAAGCCCAACGAAGGCTTCCTGGGGATCGTGAAGCAGCTTCACACGGGGAGCACTATCTCCTGGGGACAGGATTGGGGGCAGGACGAGCGGTACTATGTCAATGTCCTCGTCGAAGCCAACCGCAGAAAAGGACTCAGCGGTATCTACAAACCGTATGCGAGCGCGGATTGGAACAAGACGCAGACTCGTGAGAAATATCTCATCTGGATTCCCAGCCTCGAATTCGCCAAGAGCATGCGGGGCAAGGTGGGTTCGGGCTCTATCAGCCATGACGTCTGGCAGGCAGCCAAGCTCACCGCCGAGATCCTCGGGGATTACATCCTGGGACATGCGGCATTCTCAGCGGGCCTGATCCACGGCATACTCGAATCGATATGGGATCTCCTGACCGGACTCGTCGACCTGGTGGAACTGGTCTGGAAAATCTTGAAGAGCCTCATCACCGGCGAGTTCCTCTCAGACCTGAAGAAACTGTGGGATCTTGTAGAGAAGATGGACTTCAAGGCTTTGGTCGAGGTGGGACTCGAAGCCTTCCGTTCTCGCTGGTACGACAAGAACTTCCTCAAGAAATGGCACTTCCGTGGCTGGGTGGTTGGCTATGCAATCGCCGAGATCGTCATGGCGATCATTACGGGGTCCGCTGCCCTCGTGAAGTGGGCGGGCAAGGCTGGGAAGTTCAGCAAACTCATCGCAAAGTTTCCGAAGGTTCTCGAACTTGCGAAAAATGTGACGACTGTCTCGAAGAGCATTCCGGACGTTG
Source organism: Archangium violaceum (assembly GCF_016887565.1). Classification (NCBI taxonomy): domain Bacteria; kingdom Pseudomonadati; phylum Myxococcota; class Myxococcia; order Myxococcales; family Archangiaceae; genus Archangium; species Archangium violaceum. The sequence continues at coordinate 5,846,748 of NZ_CP069396.1, read as the reverse complement.
CGAAGAAGAAGCTCGTGAAGGCAGTATCCGAGGCGTCTGAAAGACTCCCTGGAAAGAGGCTTACGCCCGATAGTTCTCCCAAGACACCAACGGCTCAAGAGGTCGCCGATCGAGCAAAAGCACTGGAGAAGAGCAAGACTGCAGCTGAGAATGCTGAAGCCCAGTACCAGGCTGCTTTAAAGCAGTTCCGCACGACCCTCCGGGCTAGCCTCAGCACGTTGAACTCGGGCGTGAATCCAGACCTTCTCCGCCAGATGGTCGCGCTGGGCTACGCCGCCGCCAAGAGAGGCATCAAACATTTCGACGTCTTCTGGCAGGAAATGAAGACAGCGGTCGAGTTCAAAGATCTCGAAAAGTTGAGTCCGGAGCAACTGGACGAACTGGCGTTGGCGTTCAGGAAGGGCGTCAATGAGGCCGTCGACGAGGCCAATGCCGGGAAAAAGGTCTCCCGAGACAAACTCCCAGAGGAGCCCAGGAAGGATCCCCCCAAGTTCCGGAAGCCGCTGAACTACAAGGAACTCTCCGAGCAGATACGGAGCGTCTATACGGCGGCGAACGTCGATGAGATCGCCGCCGCTGGCGTGAGATTGGGGTTGAGCGACAAGCAAATCATTGACTTCCTGGAGATGGGGTCCATCGCCAAGCCTAGCAAGAAGCCACCCAAACTACCGCTGACACCCGAACAAGTCCAAGAGCAGATGGAGAACTGGGTGAAGATCATCCAGTCCCGAGGCTATCCCTATCACTTCGACAGCTTGAAGAAGTTCCAGCAGTTCCAGTCCAGACTCAAACAGCTGCTTACGAAATACGGCATTCCGGATGGGCGGATGGTGATCCAAGGCTCCTCGCTCAGAACTCCTGATGCCAAGGACATCGATGTCGCCATCTTCGTTTCGGATGAGGCGTTCTTGAAGTTCGCTACCCGATGCGCCGATGGAATCGCCGGCAGAGCCCAGAACCCGCACGCCGCGCGCAAGATCCTGAAGGATCTCGAAAAGAGAACAAAAGATGGCTTCGTCCCGAAATATTATTTCGACCGGGTCACTCCAGAGATGACCTTCAGTGACGAGGTTACGAGCCTCATTGAGGATGTATTCAAGGTCAAGGTGGATCTCTCTGTCATGAAGTCCTCGAGCAAGCTAGACCTTTATCCTTCTCTTGATCTGTGAGGGATCCGATCATGAAGACTGAAGAGCGCGTGAAGTATTATGATGGATTCGTGGTAGAGGACGGCCAGGAAGTGACCGCCGAAGCGGCGCGGGGGCTGGCAAATCATGCCAAGGCATTCTTCAGTGCCCCTGGCCAGTTGGATCGGGTCGAGCTTTATTCCCGCGGAAAGCTCTCCCGGGTCGACTACCCCGGCGAGCGCAGCGACGACGACGTCAAGGCCACTCATTCCAAAATGTACAAGGGGGTTGGCTTCACGACCCGGCGGAAGCTGACGGCCGTCCGCGACCTCATATGGGAAGAAGCTCATTCCTATTCCGCTTCCGGTGGGCTGGAAGGCTTTACCCTCATCCTCCAAGGCCAGAGCGGTCGTGGGTTGATGGAAGTCAACCTGGACAAGAACAAGAAGGTGCTGGGCGTAACGAAGTATTACTGGGAGGACCCGGATGATCTTCGGTACGTCTTCGAATACAACCAGGGCGGCCGGCTGGTCAGCGTCTATGATCTCATGTACGGGGATCAGGCCTCCTTCGAAGACCTGAAGAAAGCCCTTCCGGATTCCCACTTCTTCGAGAGCGGCCTCAACCTGCCCAGGGAAATTGCCAACACGGCCATTCCCCTGTAACCCGCACCAGTTTCTACGGAACGGTACGTATCTGTAACCGCTTCCACGGAACAATGACGACGATGCGCCGGTGGGGCTACGGACGGGCTCCGAACACTTCGGACCCCATCAGGCCCCTCCTGGACCCCCTCCCCTACGACGCCGCCGCCCTCATCTGCTCCCGCTCCACCGCCTGGAACAGGGCCCGCACGTTCGCGCTCCCGAATCCCCGGGCATCCTTGCGCTGGATGATCTCGAAGAACAGCGTGCGCCGGTCGTGGTCCGACTTGGCGAAGATCTGCAGCAGGTAGCCCCACTCGTCCCGATCCACCAGCACGTTGAGCGAGCGCAGCACCTCCACGTCCTCGTCGATCCGCCCCACCCGCTCGCCCAACATCTCGTAGTAGCTCCCGGGCGTCGTCATGAAGCGCATGCCCCGCGCGCTCAGGCCCCGCAGCGCCGCGGCGATGTCGTCCGAGAGCAGCGCCACGTGCTGCACCCCCGACCCGCCATGCTTCGCCAGGAAGTCGTCAATCTGCCCGGGCCGCCCCGGAATCGGCTCCTGCATCGGGAACTTCACCCGCCCGTTCGCGCTCTCCACCACCTTCGAGTTCATCCCGCTCGCCGCCGTCTCCACGTACTCCGTGTGCGACAGACGGAACCCCAGCACCTCCTGGTAGAAGCGCACCAGCGGATCCAACTGCCCCAGCTCCAGGCACAGCGCGAAGTGGTCGAAGTCCAGCAGCCCGTGCGGCAGCGGCGTGGGCTCCGCCTCGAGCGCCACGAAGCCCTCGTACCAGCCCCGCTGGAGTCCCTCGGGACGCTGGATGAGCGAGTGCCGCACGTTGCCCACCACCTCCACCACCGCCCGCACCACCTCGTGCCCCGCCACTCGCGTGGTCACCGGCCGGGCCACCGCCTTGCCCCCCGCTCCCACCACCCGCTCGAACACCGCCGCCGCGTCCTCCACCCTCAGCGCGATGTCCGCCACCCCGTCCCCGTGCCTCGCCACGTACTCGGCCACCGGCCCCGTCGGCTCCAGCGCGGACGTCACCACCAGCCTCATGCCGCCATGCCCCAGCAGCACCGAGCGCCGACCCGCCAGCCCCGTCTCCGGTCCCGCCACGGCCAGCTTCCGCAAGCCGAGCCGCGCCACATAGAAGTCCGCGGCCGCGTGCGCGTCCGCCACGTACAGCTCGATGTGCTCGATGTCGATGATGGCCATCTCTCTTGCCTTCCTTCTCGACTGCCTCAACTGTCCGAGCCGGAGCGCTCCCCCCCCTCAGGTGGAGGAGGTCTCTCGCAGGATCTCGGTCAGGGAGGGGACGGCGCGCGCCCCCTCATTCTCGTCCACCAGCACCGCCGCGCCGACGTAGCGACGGAAGCTGGCCACGGTCCCCTTCGCCTCGGCCTCTCCGGCCTGGAACCGCTGCTCACAATCATGGATGACGCGGGTGTGCAGGTACCGGGCGAGCTCCGGATACAGGCTCTCCCGTGAGGTCCGCGCCACCCACGCGAGCACGTCCCGGCAGTACGCCTCGCCCCCCTCCGCCTTCATATAGGAGGAGTAGCCGTGCATCGTCGGGGAGAACGCCTCGCCAATCTCCGCGTAGTGGCGCGCGCTGATGAGGCGCAGCTGCGTGTCTCCCGGCTCGACCACCGTCTTGTTCCACTCCGGCAGCCGCCGCGCGCGGGAGAGCGCCGACAGGTACATCTCGAAGTTGCCCTTGAGGTGCAGCTGTGCCTCGGGCACCCACGAATCCGAGAACGGCTTCAGCTCCCGCCGCTCGTCCGGAATGGGCACCAGCGCCAGGCGCGCCATCGCCACCGAGGCCCGCAGGTTGGGCTCGACCTGCTCGTCCAGCGCCATGCGCTCCAGCTGCTGGTAGAGCTGCTCCGCGCTCGTCTTCTCGCGGAAGGCGTACAGGTGGCCGTGCTCGAAGAAGTCGTTCTGGAAGAGCGAGGCGAAGCCCACGCGCAGCAGCGCCGAGTGCACGTGGCGCACCGGCACGAAGGGCTCCGGCTGCTCCAGTCCCGTGGTGACGTGGAAGTCCCACAGGTTGGTGTTCATCTGCATCACCCCGCCGGGCGCCAGCCGCGCGTACGCCAGCGCGAAGAACTCCTGGGAGACGCAGTGCGCGGGGATCTGCTCGCCGGAGAAGATGTCGACGACGATGTAGTCGTACTCACCCGTGTCCTCGCGCAGGAACAGCCGCGCGTCCTTCACCACGTGCGTCACGGCCGGCTGCTGGAGCGAGGGCACGAAGCGCTTGGCCAGATCCACCACCAGCGGGTCGATCTCCACCGTGGTGATCCGCGCATCCGGCACGGCCGCCTGGATGGCCGCCACCACGCCTCCGAGCGCCGTGCCGAGCACCAGGTAGCGCCTGGCTCCCCGCGCCAGCCCCACGTTCACGTAGGCGGTGGTGAACTGATCCTTCAGCGGCTTGCCCGGGTACACCGTGGAGTGGATGTAGCCGCGCGAGGGCATGTACTCGAGCCGCTCGTCCCCGTCCTCGTCGATGGAGCGGAGGATCTTCACGTTCCCGTAGAGGGACTCGGAATCGAACACCACCTGGGCGCCCCTGTAGGAGAAGGGCGTGGGGGCCTTGCGCAGCGCCGGCACCGCCACCGCGCCCACCAGGGCCACCGAGGCCAGCGCCACCACCGCCATCCGCCGGCGCGCCACCAGGAAGCCCAGGGCGATGATCAGCAGCTCCGCGACGATGAACACCGCCAGCGTCTTCTGCACCCCGAAGAGCGGGATGAGCACGAACGAGGGCAGCGACGTGCCGATGATGCTGCCCACGTTGGACACCGCCATCAGCTTGCCCGCCGTGGCTCCCACCGAGCCCAGCTCCGAGGAGTGCACGGCCAGCAGCCGGATCAGATAGGGCGACACCTGGCTGAGGGCCAGCATCGGCACGGCGTAGAGCACCAGCGTCGCCGCCGCCGGCGGCACCAGGTGGCCCGTGAGCTCTCCCGTGAACGAGTCACGCAGCCCGAAGAAGAAGTCCAGCAGCGGCTCCGCCAGCAGCACGCCCGTCAGCACCACGTACCCCACCGCCGACAGCAACATCCCCAGCAGGAACTCCAGCGACGAGAAGCGCTGCGAGAACCAGCCGCCCAGGTAGTAGCCCGCCGACAGCGCGATCATCACCAGCGCCAGCAACAACCCCGTGACGTAGATGGAGGAACCAAACGTGGTCTGGAGTACGCGAAAAGCGCACATCTCCAACAACATCACGTTGAACCCCCCAAAAAAGGCCAACCCATGCAGGTACAGGGGCAGCACTCGTGAGGCGGGCAACGTTGCAACGGGGTTGGACATGTCCAGTATTGGTTACCATGCCGTAGGACCGCAAAACAAGCTGAACCCGAAGAAGCCGCCGGACTCGCGATTTCCGAGAATCCCGGCTTTTGAGAATCCAGGGATGTTACACTAGAGTGCGCGACCCCCACATGGACAGCACGTCGAAGACCCCAGCCCCTGTCAGCCCCAGCCTGGCGAACTTTGGACTGCTGTGGCTGGGCCAGCTGGTGTCCCTGCTGGGCTCGGGGTTGACGTCCTTCTCGCTGGGGGTGTGGACCTATGAGCGCACGGGCTCGGTGACGGAGTTCGCGCTGATCACCCTGTGCTCGGTGGCGCCCGTGGTGGTGCTGTCACCGGTGGCGGGCGTGCTGGTGGACCGGTGGGATCGGCGCTGGGTGATGTTCGGCAGCGACACCGCCGCGGCGCTCAGCACCCTGACGATGCTGCTGCTGTATTCCACGGGCCGGCTCGAGGTGTGGCACGTGTACCTGGGGGTGAGCGTGTCGGCCGCGGCCAGCATCTTCCAGGAGTCGGCCTTCACCGCGGCCACGACGATGCTGCTGCCGCCACAGCACCTGGGACGGGCGAGCGGACTGGTGCAGCTCGCCCAGGCCGCGGGGCGGACCCTGTCCCCACCGCTGGCGGGCATGCTCTTCGTCCACTGGGGGCTCAAGGGGGCCATGCTGCTGGACCTGGCGAGCTTCGTGTTCGCCATCAGCGCCGAGCTCCTGGCGCGCATCCCCGCCCCCACCCGGAGCGCCGAGGGCGAGCGGATCCGCGATCAGGGACTGGTGGCCAACCTCACCTTCGGCTGGCACTACATCACCTCGCGGCCGGGGCTGATGGCGCTGCTCGGGTTCTTCTCCATCGTCAACCTCACCATGGGACTGGCCGAGGTGCTCGTCACGCCCCTGGTGCTGCGCATGGACACGCCGCAGAAGCTCGGCTGGGTGCTCGGGTGCTGCACCCTGGGCATGGTGATTGGCAGCCTGGTGATGAGCGCCTGGGGTGGGCCCCGCAGGCGCGTCCTCGGCGTCCTCGGCGCGGGGGTGCTGTACGGCCTGTGCGTGATGCTGACGGGGCTCCGCCCCTCGCTGCTGCTCATCACCCTGGCGGGCTTCGGGTTGATGTTCTTCAACCCCCCCATGGGCGCCTGCAGCCAGGCGCTGTGGCAGACCAAGGTGCCCGCGGACGTGCAGGGCCGCGTCTTCGCGGTGCGCACGGCGCTCGCCTGGGCGTCGACGCCCATCGCCTACCTGGTCGGTGGACCCCTGGCCGACCGCGTCTTCGAGCCGATGCTGATGCCCGGCGGCGCGCTGGCCTCCAGCGTGGGCCGCGTGCTGGGCGTGGGGCCCGGGCGCGGCATCGGGTTCTTCATGATGTTGATGGGGCTGCTGGCCATCCTCGCCGCGATCGGCGCGTACCTGTACCGGCCGGTGCGCGAGCTGGACGACGAGCCCTCCTCCTCCGAGCCCGCCCCGGCCGGCTCCGTGGCCAGCCCGGGCTGAGGCCCGCCACCCTCACCACGCGTAGCTGGCCTTGAGCATCACCGTGTCCGAGCTCGGCCCGCTCAGCAGCGTCCGGGGCGTGAGCGAGCGGCTGATGACGGCACCCGGCGGGGGCGGCAGCTCCTCCTGCGCGCGCGAGTAGACGAGGAAGAGCGTCGAGCCGAGCCGGTACTCCCACCGGGCCACCAGGTTCACGTTCAGCGCGGAGGTGTGGAAGCTCGGATCGTCGACATCCCCGCTCGCCATCTGGAGATCGCTGAAGCGGAGGATGCCTCCGCCCGGAGCCTCGGCGGAGTAGAACGGGCCATAGTGGCCGTATCCGGTGAGGAGCTGCGCGTACGCCTGCAGGGTGAGCCGCGGGGTGATGACCACGAGCTGCCGCAGCGTCAGCGTCAGGAAGCGCGGCAGCAGCTGCGCGAAGAGGATCCGGCCCTGGCCGTCATCCCCCACCCAGCGCGGACCGTCCTGGGTCGCGTTGTAGCCGGTGGTGAACTCCGTCTGGAGGCGCGGCAGCGGACGCCAGGTGAGGCCCACCGTCACGTCGTAGCCCACCTGCCCCTGCGTCAGCGCCTCGTCGCGCGTCCTGTCCAGGTAGCCGCTGAAGTTGAAGGACAGGGGCTTCGTCGGATCCGTCTCGAACTGGAAGATGCCGAAGACGAAGGACGGCCGCTGGAAGGCGATGCCCGCCCCGTCGATCTCCCGGAGATCCAACCGGCCCCGCTCCAGGCCGAGCTCGAAGTAGAACGAGGACAGGTCCGGCAGCACGCCATCGGCCGTCAGCACCGTCGACTGGTTGAGACCGATTCCCCGCCCGTCCGTGGACCACCGGCCGCTGGCCAGCACGCCGGTCCACAGCTCGGCGAACGGCCCCCAGCCACTGCTGTAGCCGTACTCGACGTGAGCCTTCGCCTCCTGCTCGTTCTGCACGGGCTGGTAGCCCGCCGCGGTGAGATCCAACTTCGGGGAGGCGTGCTGGTACGAGAGCGTCAGGCGCCACGGCTCACCGCCCAGCTTGCCGCCCTTCAGCCAGGTGCCGAAGCCCATGTCCCCCGAACGCAGCCGCGTTCCATCGCGCAGCAGCACGCCCTCGGAGGGACCGCCCGATACGCGGGAGCCATCCACCTGGCCGAGCAGCGCGTAGGCGCCACTCCTGCTGCGGAACGAGAAGTCCGCCGCCACGCCCTGCCCACCCCGGGGCGTGCAGCTCGGGTCTCCCGCCGGCACGCCCGTGGGGCAGCGCGCGGTGAGCGGATTGACGGAGGTGACCATGGCGCCGACACGCGCCCCCTCCGCCAGCTCGGTCCGCACCACGCCGGCCAGGAAGTTCGTCGGCGCGGACACCTCCGCGGGCAGCGAGCTGTTGGGCGCGAAGTGGAACGGGCGCTCCGGGTGGAACTGGTAGCGGCGATCCAACGGCAGCGAGTCCGGATCCTTCCCCTCCGCGATGGCCTGCGCGCGCGTGGGATCCACCGAGCCCATCACCACCGCGTCGAGGAAGCCGATCTGCACGCCCTCGCGCACGGTGCCCGTCAGCTTCACCGCGCCGAGCAGCGGCGTCGTCAGGCCGATGCGCCGCGAATAGAAGAGCGACTGCGCCGAGCGGCCATCCGCCGAGCCCACCGGCTGGAAGAGATCCAACCCCTCGAGGAAGAAGGGGCGCTTCTCCGGGAAGAAGAGCTCGGAGGTGCCCAGGTTCACCAGCAGCCGATCCGCCTCCACCTGGCCGAAGTCCGGGTTGATGGTACCCGTCAACGACAGATCGCTCGTGAGGTTGGCCTGGAAGTCGAGCCCGACGTCGACCGAGGGATCCACGAGCCGCGACTGGGAGGTGAGCCGGCTGGCCAGGTAGGGCGTGAGCGTGAGCTGGCCCCCGTGGTGCAGGCCCTTCATGTCGCGCAGCTCGGTGAAGCGAGACACCAGGGCGTTGGCCTCGCGCGGGATGACGACCGAGTCCAGCTGCTCGTGCGTGCGGGCGATCTCCCGGCGCACGTGGAAGCCCCAGAGCTGCTCGGGGACCTCGGGGAAGCGCAGCAGCCGCAGGGGCAGACGCAGCTCCGCCGTCCACCCCGTCTCCGTGACGGCCGAGCTCCCCTCCCATACCGCGTCCCAGTCGGTGGAGATGTTGACGTCGTCGGTGATGCGCCCGTCCTCCAGCGTGCCGCCCGCGTTGATCGCGAAGACGTAGCCGGTGGTCCGGTCCCGCAGGCTGTCCACCATCACCCGCACCACGTCCGAGGCGGGGATGGCATCGCGCCGGCCGATGCCCCGGTGGATGGACCCGGGCTGGCTGTCATGGGCGGTGATGCCCACGTAGAGGTTGCGGTCGTCGTATACCAACCGCACCTCGGTCTTCTCGCTCGGAGCGGTCCCGGGCGTGGGGAAGCTCTGCGTGAAGGAGGAGAACACCGGCGCGGTGGCCCAGGCCGGCTCGTCCAACCGGCCATCGACCGCCAGCGAGCCCTCGGCCCGCGTGGCCTGGAAGACCGCCGCCGGCTCCTCGGCCGCCAAGGCCGGACGAGCAAGGCCCACCACGAGCCCCACCATCCGGGCCCACCACGCACTCTTCTTCACTCGCTTCCCCATGACCTCGACCTAGCGGATGTAGACGCTCTTCTCGATGTCCACGTTCAGGATGACCCGGTTGCTCTGACTCCGGTTCCAGACCTCGTGGTACTGCGTGTCGTCGAAGACGAAGCAGCGGCCCTCACGCCAGGAGATCGGCTCCTTGCGCACGCGCGGATCCTTCGCGAGGAACCTCGGGAAGACCGCCTCGATGAAGAAGAGGGTGTTGAGGTACTCCAGCTCCTCCGTCCCCTTCTCCGTGCTGGTCGCCTCCGGCGCCACCAGCCCCTCCGCCGTCAGCAGCCCCATGTCCCGCAGGCGTGCCACCGTCTCGGCGAGCACGGGCGTGGCCGACTGGCGCGGCACACGGTCCCTCCAGGCCGAGTAGAAGCCCGGCTGCCTCACCAGTGTGTTGAGCGCCTTGGCCACCGCCCACTGGCTCTTCCACGCCGCGTCCGGATCCTCCGGCTGCTCCAGCGAGCTGTACTTCTGGAGCTTCTCGAGCTCGTCGCCCGGCAGCGCGCTGCGCAGCAGCTGCGCCGGAACGCTGTCGTTCGAGGGCTTCACCAGCGCGAGGATCTCATCGGCGTTCTTGAAGTCGTTGGGCGAGAAGAGCTGCGAGCCCACGTGCATGACGCAGCCCTCGGGGACGATGAGTCCGAGGTGGCAGCGCAGCATGGTGGCGTCATTGCCGGTGTGCGACTTGATGTGCGAGCCGGGCGCCAGGCACGAGAACCACACGCTGCGCAGGCCGGGGATGGCCTTCACGATGCCGGTGGTGACCGGGCAGCCGGACGTCACGTCCTTGAACTCGGTCATGCCGCCCTTCTTGAGGAAGCTCGGGTAGAGCACCTCCTCCAGCACGGTGAGGTGGAACCAGCGCAGGGCCTCGCGCCCCTCGTCGCCGCCCACGTCCCCGAGCGCGATGCGCCCGTCCCGTTTCACCAGCCGGCCAGTGGCGAGCAACCCCTCGAGCCGCTCGTGCGAGCGCGGAAAGCGCGCGTCGAGCTGGAGGCGATCCTGGTTGGCGACGAAGAGCTCGGCGTCATAGACGAGCGAGTTCATGCCCGCGACCAGCCGGTCGATCATGCTCGGCGTGCAGTCGTGCGGCGAGCGATAGGAGGCCAGTTCCTTCATGGTCTCCATGCCCAGGCGGGACTGCAGCAGGCGGGACTCGAAGGAGTCCGGCGCGCCGAGCAGCACCATGAAGAGGGCCATCGGATCCGTGCAATCGGAGACCGTGAAGCGCGGCATGTTCCGCACGTTCAGGCGGTTGTCGTAGTAGAGCAGGTCGAGCGTGGTCCACCCGGCGTTGTACACGTCCGAGTAGGCGTAGGGCTTGAACCGGGACTCGATCTGGGTCTCGATTTCCTTGCGGATGGCCGGGAAGTTGGCTTCCAGCTCCTGAACGAAGGGGAAGAGTTTCGTGTCGTAGAAGTTCATGGGGTTGCCCTACGTCCTTTCGTTACGGGTCTGCTGTGAGCCGTCGATCCGACCATCGACGAGCGCCCGGACATGCTCACGTACCACATGCACGTTCGGCTCGGTGAGGAGGCTGTAATGGTCGCCAGGGGTGCGGATAACACGCACCCCGCCCCGGACCCAGGCCGCCCAACCCCAGTCCTCCGTCGTCGCATGGCGGATTCCGCCCTCCGCCGCCGCGAGCAGGTGCAGAGCCCCCGCGTACGCCTGGGCTGGCCGGTAGCGGTGGAGCGCCGCGAGGTTGGTGCGGAAGACCGTATAGAGGCGCTCGAGCGTGGCGAGCGGGGCCTCCGCGGGAAGCAGCCCGCGCGCCCGTGCCGCATGGAGCACCTCGGGGAGTGAGAATCCCCTGGGGACGTCCTGAGCCGGGAGTCCCAGGTCCACCGCGAACGCACCGAGCAGCGCCGCCTCGTCCTCGTCCGTGAGCGGCTTCTCGAAGCCCTCCAGCGTCGAGTCCAGCAGGCACAGCGTGCCCGGCGGCTCTCCCGCCTCCTGGAGCTGGCGTGCCATCTCGAAGGCGATGACTCCGCCCATGGACCAGCCGAACAGGTGGTACGGGCCCGAGGGCTGTACCCGGCGGATCTCCCGGAGGTAGCGCGCCGCCATCTCCTCCACCGTGGCGTCCGCCGCGCCGCCCGTCAGGGCATGCGACTGCAACGCGTACACGCGCCGGCCCTTCGTGAGGCCCTCGACGAGCGCGCGGTAGGAGAGGACGTTGCCGCCCACCGGGTGGATGAAGAAGAGCGGAGGCGCATCGCCCTGGCCACCGAGCGGCACCAGGACGCTCTGCTCGCCCCCCGACGCCGCGACCGCCACCGCCAGCCCCTCCACGGTGCTCGTCTGGAAGAGCGTGGAGAGCGGCAGCTGCACGCCGAAGGTGGACTCGACGCGGGCGATCAGCCGCAGCGCCAGCATGGAGTGGCCGCCGAGCTGGAAGAAGTCGCTCGTCGCCCCTACCCCGCCGATGCCGAGCACCGACTCGAAGATCTCCACCAGCGCCCGCTCGCGCGCGTTGCGCGGAGTCACCACCTCCTGGCCGGCAGTCCCCGTCTCCAGGTCCGGCAGCGGAGGCAGGGCCCGCCGATCCACCTTGCCGCTGGACGTGAGCGGCAGGCGCTCCAGCACGACGAAGCGCGAGGGCACCATGTACTCCGGCAGCACGCGCGCGAGCGAGGCCCGCAGCGTCGCCACCCAGTTGCCCTCGGCCTTGCCGCCCTCGGGCGCCACGTAGGCGGCCAGCTGCGCATCACCCCCCGGCGCCTGGCGCACCACCACCGCGGCCTCGGCCACGTCCGGCTGCGCGAGGATCTGCGCCTCGATCTCCCCGAGCTCGATGCGGAAGCCACGCAGCTTCACCTGGCTGTCCACCCGGCCCACGTACTCGACCGTGCCGTCCTCCAACCAGCGCGCGAGATCACCCGTGCGGTACATCCGCGCCCCCGGTGTCCCTCCGTACGGATCCGGCATGAAGCGATCCGCCGTCAGGTCCGGCCGGCGCAGGTAGCAGCGCCCCAGTTGGATGCCACCAAGGTACAGCTCGCCGAGCGCCCCCGTGGGCAGCAGGTTGAGCTCCGGATCCAACACGTACAGCTGCGTGTTGAAGACGGGTGCACCGATGGGGACGGTGTTGCGCGTGTCGTCCGCCCGGCACGTCCAGTGCGACACGTCGACCGAGGCCTCCGTCGGGCCGTACAGGTTGTAGAGCCCCGATCCGGGCAGCCGCTCGAAGAAGCGCCGCTGCAGGCTCGCGGGCAGCGCCTCGCCGCTGCAGAAGACGCGCGACAGCGAGCCCAGCCGCTCCAGCCCGCGCTCCGCGAGGAAGAACTGGAGCATGGAGGGCACGAAGTGCGCCGTGGTGATGCCCGCCTCCTCCATCGTCCGCACGAGGTACGCGGGATCCTGGTGTCCGCCGGGACGGGCCACCACCAGCCGCGCCCCCACCGCCAACGGCCAGAAGAACTCCCACACCGACACGTCGAAGCTGAACGGCGTCTTCTGGAGGACCCGATCCTCCGGGCCCATGCCGTAGGCGGACTGCATCCAGAGGATGCGGTTGTGGATGCCCCGGTGCGGGATGAGCGCTCCCTTCGGACGCCCCGTCGAACCCGACGTGTAGATGCAGTACGCCGGGCTCTCGAGCGAGGTGCCCACCACCGGCGGCGTGCTCGCGGCGTTGGCCGGAAGGCCCTCCGTCCACCCGTCCTCGTCGAGCACCAGCGTGAGTCCCGAGCCGGCGGGCACGCGATCCGCCAGCGCGCGCGTGGTGAGGGTGACCCGCGGTTGCGCGTCCTCCACCATGAAGGCGAGTCGCTCCACCGGATAGCTGGGATCCAACGGCAGGTAGGCGCCGCCCGCCTTGAGCGCGCCATACAGCGCCAGCACCATCTCCAGCGAGCGCTCCATGAACACGCCCACCAGGGACTCGGGGCCCACGCCCTCGCGCCGCAGCCGGTGCGCGAGCTGGTTGGCCCGCGCGTTCAGCGCCGCGTAGGTCATCTCGCGGCCCTCGAACACCAGGGCCACGGCCTCGGGAGTCCGGGCCACCTGCGCCTCGAACAGCTCGTGCAACAGGCACGGGCGCTCCCACGCGTGGCCCGTCCCATTCCACGTCTGGAGCACGGTGTCGCGCTCCCCCGGAGTGAGCAGCGAGAGCCGGCCCACCGGGGCCTCGGGCCGCGCGACCACGGCCTCCAGCACCGTCCGTACGTGCCCGAGCAGCCGGGCAACGGTCGGGGCCGCGAAGCGCGCGGCGTCGTAGGTGAGACGCAGCTCCAACTGCTCGCCCGGGTAGGCCGCCAGGTGCAGCGGGAAGCCCGTGCGCGGAAGCCCGAGCTCCTCGACGGACGTGAAGAGGCTCCGCTCCGTGCCGCGCACGGGCCACGGGTCCACCACCAGGACACTCTCGAAGAGGAGCCGGCCCGGAGCCACTTCGCTCCAGCGCTGCACCCGCTCCAGCGGCGACAGCTCGCGCTCGCGCACGTCCGCCTGGGCCCGCTGAAGCTCGCGCAGCCACTCCAGCACCGGACGCCGGGGTTGGAGCGTCACGCGCGTCGGGAGCGTGTTGATGAGCAGGCCCACCATCTCGGTGACGCCCTCGACGGGCGCCGAGCGGCCGGAGACGAGCGAGCCGAAGACCGCCTCGCCCTCCCCCGCGTGCCGAGCGAGCACCAGTCCCCAGGCCGCCTGAAGCAGCGTGCCCAGCGTCACGCCGTGTCGCGCGCAGAAGGCCTGGAGGTCCGCGGACCCGCGTGCCTCGAATCGCGTGGACTCCCGTGCATACGCGGGCTCCGCCTGGCCCGGAGTCACGTGCTCGCTGTTCGGCAGGGCCGTGGGCGAGGTGAACCCGCGCAGCGTCTCCTTCCAGAAGAGCTCGAGCGGCGTGGTGTCCTGCGTGCGCTCGTGGCGCACGAACCGCCAGAAGTCGGGCGGCGCGAGCAGCTCGGGCGCACGGCCCTTCCGCGAGCCCTCGTAGAGCGCGGCGACCTCCGACAGGAGCACGCCCAGGCTCCATCCATCGAGAATGGCGTGGTGGAAGGACAGGATGAACCGCCACTCCCCCGAGGGCGCACGCCACAGCGTGACGCGGAAGAGCAGCTCGCGCTCGAAGGCGAAGCCCTTGCGCAGGTCCTCCTCCAGGAAGCCATGGAGCGATGCCTCGAAGGCGGCCGGAGAGAGCGCGCTCCCGTCGTGCACGGCCCACGGCAGCACCGGCGAGGCCAGCACGCGCTGCACCGGGTTCGAGGGATCCTCCAGCGAGAGGACGGTGCGCAGCACCACGTGGCGCTCCAGCACGGCCTGCCACGCCGCGCGGAAGGCGTCCACGTCCAGGCCCGCCTCCAGCATCGCGCCCACCTGCTCGAAGTAGTCGCGCGACGAGGGCGAGAACAGCGAGCGGAACAGCATGCCCTGCTGCATCGAGGACAGCGGCGCGGCGTCCGTGAGCGGGAGCGCGGCCTCGGCCGCCGCCTTCTCCACGGCGACGAGCCGCTCGGCCAGCTGGCCCACGGTGGGGTGCTCGAAGAGCTCGCGCGGAGAGGTGGCGAGGCCCTCGCGCCTCAGCCGGGCGACGATCTGCATCGCGACGATGGAGTCACCGCCGAGCGCGAAGAAGTTCTCGTCGAGCCCCACCGCGCTCCGGCCGAACGCCTTGGCGAAGATGGACGCGACCAGCGCCTCGCGCTCGGTGCGCGGCGCTCGGCCCACCGGAACCGCCTCCTCGGGCGGCGGCGGGAGCGCCTTGCGGTCCACCTTGTTGTTGAGCGTCATCGGCAGCGCCGACAGCACCACGAACGCCGACGGCACCATGTAGCCGGGCAGCCGCGCCTCCAGCGCGCGCCGCAGGGCCTCGGGGTCCAGGCTCTCGCCCGGCCGCGCCACCACGTACCCCACCAGCCGCAACCCGCCCGCGGAGGACTCTCGCGCCACCACCGCCGCGTCCCTCACCACCGCCTCGGAGCGGAGCGCGGCCTCGACCTCGCCCACCTCGATGCGGTGCCCGCGAATCTTGACCTGCGAGTCCTCACGGCCGAGCAGCTCCAGCCGCCCGTCGTCCCGCAGGCGGCCCACGTCACCCGTGCCGTACAGCCGGGCACCGGGCCTGTCGCTGAACGGATCCGGCACGAAGCGCTCGGCCGTCAGCTCCGGCCGCCCCACGTACCCGCGCGCCACGCCCTCGCCACCGATGTAGACCTCGCCCGTCACGCCCACCGGCACGGGCTCCAGGTTCCGGTCCAGCACGTGGATGGACGTGTTGAGGATGGGCCTGCCCACCGTCGGCCGCCCGCCACCCGGGAGGATCGGCTCGACCGTGGACCAGACCGTGGTCTCGGTAGGGCCGTAGAGGTTCCACAACACCCCGCCCGTGGCCACCAGCCGCCACGCGAGATCCGACGGCAGGGGCTCGCCACCGCACAGCTGCATGAGCCGGCGCGGGTTCGTCCAGCCCGAGTCGAGCAACATGCGCCACGTCGTCGGCGTGGCCTGCATCACCGTCGCGCCCGTCTGCTCCAGGCGCTCCGCCAGCCTCCAGGCGTCCTGGGCCTCCTCGCGCGTGGCGAGCACCACGCGCGCCCCCACCAGCAGCGGCAGGTAGAGCTCCAGCGCCGCGATGTCGAAGGACAGCGTGGTGATGGCCACCAGCACGTCCTCGGCCGTCAGCCCCGGGGCCTCGGCCATCGAGCGCAGGAAGTTCGCCAGCGCGCCGTGGTGGACGCTCACGCCCTTCGGGCGGCCCGTGGAGCCCGAGGTGTAGAGGACATAGGCCTCGTCCAGGCCGCTGGGCCCGGGGCCAGCAACGCTCTCCCCCATCTCCGCGGGCTCGTCCAGCAACAGCCGCTCACCGGCAGCCAGGCCGACGCGCTCCACGCAGCCGCGCTCGGTGAGCGTCAGCTTCAGCTTCGCGTCCTCGGCCATCAGGTCGAGCCGCTCGCGGGGGAAGCGCGGATCCAACGGAACGTAGCTCGCGCCGGTGCCGAGCACGCCGAGCAGCGCGACCGGCAGCAGGCTGGTGCGCTCCAGGCACACGCCCACGCGGTGCCCACGTCCCACGCCCCGCGCCCGCAACCGGGCCGATAGCGCCCGGGACTCGGCGAGCAGCTCCCCGTAGGTCAGGGTCCTGTCCGTCGCGACCAGGGCCACGCGCTCGGGTGTCCGGGCGGCCTGCGCCTCGAAGCGGGAGACGACCGTCTCGTCCTCGGGGAGGGAGACCCACGCCGGCTGACGGCCGTCGAGCAGCCGCGTGCGCGCCGACGGAGACAGCAGGCCCAGCTCCCCCACCCGCGCCTCGGGCCGGGCGAGCGCGTCCGACAGGAGCGCCTGGAAGGAGTCGAACAGCCGCTCCATCGAGGGCGCCTCGAACAGGTCGGTCGAGTACTCGATGGCGACCCCGAGCCGCTCGTCCTCCTGGAGCACCGTGAAGGTGAGATCGAACGTGGAAGTGCCGGCCTCGAGGGGAACCTCGGTGACGCCAAGGTCCGCGAAGAGCCCCTTGCCCGAGGGCTGCTCGTTGAGGACGAACATCGCCTGGAAGAGCGGCGTGTGCGCGGTGCTGCGCGGCGGGTCCAGGTGCTCCACCAGCCGCTCGAAGGGAACGTCCGGGTGGCTGAAGGCCTCGATGCACGTGGCCTTCACGCGCGCGAGCAGCTCGTCGAAGCGAGGCGTGTCCGACAGGTCCGTCCGCAGCACGAGCGTGTTGATGAAGCAGCCGACCAGCTCATCCGTGCCGGCCGTGCCGCGTCCGGCGATGGGCGTGCCCACGACGATGTCGGACTGCCGCGCGTAGCGGGAGAGGACGGCCTTGAAGCCCGAGAGCAGCAGCGTGAAGAGGGTGACATCCCACGCACGGGCCCGCGCGAGCAGCGCCGAGGACAGGGAGGGCGGCAGCTCGAAGTGGAGTGTCTCGCCCCGATCCGAGCGCTGCATCGGGCGGGGGTGATCCGACGGCAGATCCAACAGCGGCAGGGGCCCGGCGAGCTTGCTCTCCCAGTACGCGAGCTGCGGCACGAGCGCGTCGCCCTCCAGCAGGCGCCGCTGCCACACGGCGAAGTCCGCGTACTGGAACGGCAGCGCGGGGAGCGAGGCCGTGCGTCCGGAGCGGCGGGCCTCGTAGAAGGCAGCCGCGTCCCGGAGCATCAGCTTCATCGACCAGCCGTCCGAGGAGATGTGATGCACCGCCAGGACGAGCAGGTGTTCTTCCGCGCCCACCTTCACGAGCAGCGCGCGGAACGGAATCTCATGGGAGAGATCGAAGGGGCGGCGGGCGAAGTCATCCGCCAGCGCCATCGCCCAAGGCTCCTGGGCGTGCGCGGGCAGGAGGGTGGCATCCGTGCTCTCGAGCTCGAAGGCCGGCGGGAGGATGCGCTGGCCGGGCTCGCCCTGCTCCAGGGTGAAGACGGTGCGCAGGCTCTCGTGGCGCTCGACGAGCGCGGCCAGTGCGTGCCG
The DNA here is from genome assembly GCF_016887565.1 of Archangium violaceum. NCBI lineage: Bacteria > Pseudomonadati > Myxococcota > Myxococcia > Myxococcales > Archangiaceae > Archangium > Archangium violaceum. The sequence goes on along the minus strand of NZ_CP069396.1, from coordinate 5,829,173 downwards.
CAGCGCCTCCCGGTCGAGCGGGCCGGTGAGCCGGACGCCACTCGCGATGGTGTAGAAGGGGCTGCCCGGCTCCAGCCGATCCAGGAAGTACAACCGCTGCTGCGCGAACGAGAGCGGCAGGGGTTGGGTGCGCGGCTGCGGCACCACCGGAGACAGCGCGGGCTGGCTCCCGGACTTCCGCTCCGCGTCGAGGCGCGCGGCGAGGGCCTCCAGGCTCGGCACCTCGAAGATGACCCGCAGCGGCAGGCGCACCTGGAAGAGTGACTCCACGCGGGACACCATCCGCATGGCGAGCAGCGAGTGGCCACCGAGCTCGAAGAAGCCCTGGCGCACGTCGTCCACCTGCGTCTCCAGCAGCTCCGACCACAGCTCGCACAGCTTGGACTCGGTCTCCGTGCGGGGCGCGATGCGCTCCCCTTCCCCACCCGCCGAGGCGCGCTCGGGCGCGGGAAGCGCGGCCCGGTCCACCTTCCGGTTGGGCGTGAGCGGCAGCTTCTCCAGCACCACCCAGTGGGGCGGCACCATGTACTCGGGCAGGTGCTTGGACAGCTCGGACTTCAGCGACGTCGTGGAGATCGTCCGCCCCGCCTTGGGCACCACGTACCCCACCAGGCGCTTGTCGCCGGGCGTGTCCTCGCGCGCCACCACCACGGTGTCGGCCACATCCTCGTGGGCGCGCAACCGGGCCTCGATCTCACCCAGCTCGATGCGGAACCCGCGCACCTTCACCTGGTGGTCCAGGCGGCCCAGGTAGTCCAGGCGCCCGTCCGGCAGGTAGCGCACGAGATCGCCCGTCTTGTACATGCGCCCGCCGGGCGTGCGGCTGAAGGGATCCGGCAGGAAGCGCTCGGCGGTCAGGTCCGGCCGCAGCAGGTAGCCACGCGCGAGCCCGTCACCCGCGAGGTACAGCTCTCCGGGCACGCCCTGGGGCACGAGCCGCAGGTGGCGGTCCAGCACGTACGCCTGGGAGTTCTCCAGTGGCCGGCCGATCGTCGGTCCACGGCCCTCGTTGGCGGGCACGTGGTCGAACGTCGAATAGGTGGTGTCCTCCGAGGGCCCGTAGAGGTTGAGCACCCGCTCCACGTGCCCGAGCGCGTAGAGCGCGTCGACGGTGCGCTTGGGCAGGGCCTCGCCGGCCAGGTTGACCACGCGCACCGAGCGCGGCAGCCCGCGCGCGCGCACCAGCTCCGCCATGGCCGAGGGGACGGTGTTGACCAGCGTCACCTCGTCGCGGCGCGAGAAGGCCGGCAGGTGCAGGGCGTTGGGGACGACGAGCACCCGGCCACCGCAGGACAGCGGCACGAAGAGCTCGAAGATGGAGAGGTCGAAGCACACCGAGGTGGCCGCGAGCACGCCCCGCATCTCGTCGAGCGGGAACTCCTTCAGCGCCCAGGAGATGAAGATGGCGGCGCTGCGGTGCGTGATGGCCACGCCCTTGGGCCGGCCCGTCGAGCCCGAGGTGTAGATGAGGTACGCGAGGTTCTCCGCGTCACAGCTCGCGGGCAGCGGCGCGTCCGGCCCGGCTGACAGCACGTCGCCCAGCTCCTCCAGCACGAGCGTCCGGGGACGCGACACGGGCAGCGCGGGGAGCACGGAGCGCTCGCTGATGACCAGCGCCGAGCACGAGTCCTCCAGCAGGTAGCCGAGCCGCTCGGGGGGATAGTCCGGATCCAACGGCGCGTAGGTGCCCCCGGCCTTGAGGACCGCGAGCAGCGCCACCGGCAGGTCCACCGTGCGCCGCAGGCATACGCCCACGCGCACCTCCGGGCCCACGCCCAGCTCGCGCAGGTGGCGCGCGAGCCGGTTGGCGCGGCGCTCCAGCTCGGCATAGGTGAGCTCGCGCGTCTCGTCCGCCACCGCGGGCGCGTCCGGGGTCCGCCGGGCCTGGGCCTCCACGCGCGAGTGCAGCAGCGAGCCGTCCCGAGGCAGCTCCCCGGGCGGGTTCCACGTCTCCAGCAGCAGCGTCTCCTCCGCGCGCCCGAGCAGGGGCAGCTCGGACACGCGGGCCCAGGGCTTCGCGGTGCCTTCCAGCAGCCGCTCGAAGTGCGTCACCAGCCGGTCGATGGTGGCCGGCTCGAAGAGGTCGCGGTTGTACTCGACGGTGCCCTGCAGCCCCTCGGGCGTATCGCGCAGGGACAGGGTGAGATCGAACTTCGCCGCGTGCGTCTCGATCTCCAGCGGTCGGAGCGTCAGCCCGGGGAGCTCCAGCTCGCCCAGGGGCATGTTCTCCAGCACCAGCATCACCTGGAAGAGCGGGTTGCGCCCCAGGTCGCGCGGGAGCCTCAGCTCCTCCACCAGCCGCTCGAAGGGCAGCTCCTGGTTCGCGAACGCCTCCAGGGTGACGGTCTTCACCCGCCGCACCAGCTCGCGGAAGTCCGGGTCCCCCTCCAGCGACACGCGCAGCGCGAGCGTGTTGGCGAAGAAGCCGATCACGCCCTCCAGCTCGCGGCGATTGCGGCCGGCGATCGCCGTGCCGACGATGATGTCCGTCTCCCCCGTGTACCGGTGCAGCAGCGCGTCGAGCGCCGCCAGCAGCGTCATGAAGGAGGTGGCGCCCTGCTCCTGGCTGAAGCGCCGCACCTGCTCGGACACCTCGCGGGACAGGGCGAACTCACGCGTGGAGCCCCGGTAGGTGGCCTGCGCCGGGCGCGGCCGATCCGTGGGCAGCTCCACCTGGCGCAGCTCTCCGCCGAGCTTCCCGCGCCAGTAGTCGGCCTGGGCGCGCGGAGCGTCCCCCGCGAGCCACTCGTTCTGCCACTCGCTGAAGTCGACGTACTGGAGCTCGGGCTCCTCCAGCGGCGACTCCCGCCCCGCGGCCAGCGCCGGGTAGAGCGCGGCCAGCTCGCGGGTCAGCACGCCTATCGACCAGCCATCCGAGATGATGTGGTGCAGCACGAGCAGCAGCACGTGCTCCGAAGGCCCCAGCTCGATGAGCGTCGCCCGGATCAGCCCAGGCTGCGCCAACGAAAAGGGCGCGCCCGCCTCGGTGGTGCACAGTGCGCGCAGCTCCCGCTCCCGCTCCTCACGAGGCCGCGAGGCCAGGGACACCCGCCGCACGTCGAGCGGACGGGCCGGGTGGACGAGCTGCACCACCTCCCCGCCCTCCTCCTCCTCGAAGGAGGTCCGGAGCACCTCGTGCCGCTCGACGAGCGCATCCAGGCTCGCGCCCAGGGCCTTGATGTCGAGCGAGCCCTCCAGCCGGAGCGCGAAGGGCATGTTGTACGTCGCCAGCCCCGGCTCCAGACGATCCAGGAACCAGAGACGACGCTGCGAGGACGAGGCCGGGAAGACGAAGACCTCGTCCTTCTCCAGCGCCACCGAGGGGTTCGTATCGCTGCTCACCGTTTGACCTTCCGGCCCTGGCGCGAGGCGCGCCCGATTCGATCTTCACCACCGCGCGCCCCCTGCTGGCGCAACGCATCCACTGCCTTCGCGAGCGCCTCGACCGTGGGGTGCTCGAACACCGTCTTGAGCGGCACCTCGACCGAGAGCGAGTCCCTCAAGCGCGCCACGAGCTGGGTGGCCAGCAGCGAGTGCCCGCCGAGGGTGAAGAAGTCATCCGTCGCGCTCACGCGGGGCACCGACAGCACCGCCGCGTAGATGTTGGCGACGGCCTCCTCCAGCTCGCCCCGGGGCGCCACGAAGGCCTCGCCCTCCTCGCGATCCGGAGCCGGCAGCCGCTTGCGGTCCACCTTGCCGCCCGGCGCGATGGGCAGTGCGTCCAGGCAGACGTAGGCGTTGGGGACCATGTAGTCGGGCATGCGGCCCTTGAGGAAGCCGCGCAGCTCGACTCCCGCGGGACGCTCCTCGCCGCGAGGCGTGACGTAGGCCACCAGCCGCTTGCCCGCCGGAGGCTCGTCGCGCACCACCACCACCACGTCCTTCACCTTCGGGTGCTGGCTGAGCGCCGTTTCGATCTCCCCCAGCTCGATGCGGAAGCCGCGGATCTTCACCTGATGGTCGCTGCGACCCAGGTACTCCACCATGCCGTTCTCGAGCAGCCGGGCCACGTCGCCGGTGCGGTACATCCGGCCACCGGGCGTCGGGGAGAACGGATCCGGAATGAAGCGATCGGCGGTCAGGTCCGGGCGCTTGTGGTAGCCGCGGCCCACGCCGGCTCCGCCGATGTAGATCTCCCCGGCCACGCCGCGCGCCACCGGTTGCAGGTGCTTGTCCAGCACGTGCACGCGCACGTTGGCGATCGCCCGGCCCAGTGGCACCTCGTGCGTCTCGAGGATCTCCTGCTCGAGCGTGGTGAGGTTGCACGTGGTGCCGATGACGGTGACCTCCGTCGGGCCGTACGAGTTCATCATCTGCACGGACGGGCCCACCACGCGGCGCCACGCCAGCACGCGCGAGGGGAGGATCTTCTCTCCACCGGAGTTCACCACGCGCACCGAGGGCGGGAACTGGAGCCGGCCCTGGTCCAGGCCGGCGGTGAGCTCGGCCCAGAGCGCCGCGGGCATGCTGAGGAAGCCGATGCCCCAGCCGCGCACCTGCTCGACGAACTTCTCCACCGAGTCGAGCGTGTCCTCCTCGCGGATGACGAGCGTGCCGCCCACGTAGAGGCACGGGAGGATCTGCTCCAGGCTCATGTCGAAGCTGATGGGCGAGAGCAGCAGCGCCTTGTCCGTGTGGCGCAGGCCGTAGCCCCGGGCGGCTGCGGCGGCGTAGTTCACCATCGCGCCGTTGGAGATCATCACCGCCTTGGGCGTGCCGGTGGAGCCCGAGGTGTAGATGAGGTACGCGAGCGTGTCGGGCTCCACCCAGGCGGGCGGCGCCTCCACGGGCTCGGCGGCCATGCGCTCCGTCTCGCGCTCCCAGACGAACGGCTCCACGCCCTCGGGCAGGGGGAACTGGCCCAGCAGGCTCTCCCGGGTGATGAGCACCTTCGCCCCGGAGTCCTGGAGCATGAAGGCGAGCCGATCCTGCGGGTAGCTCGGGTCGAGCGGCACGTACGCGGCGCCGGACTTCAGGATGCCGAAGAACGTCACCAGCACGTCGATGGAGGGCTCCAGGCTGAGCGCCACCACGCTCTCGGGCCCGATGCCGCGCTTGCGCAGCGCCCAGGCGAGCTGGTTGGCCCGCCGGTCCCACTCGGCATACGTCACCTGCACGCCCCGGTGTTGCAGGGCCGGCGCGTCCGGACGGCTGCGGGCCTGGGCCTCCAGCATCTCCCGCGCGAGCCGGTACTCCACCGGCTGCGCCGTGTCGTTGAGGCTGGCGAGGAAGCGCTGCTCCTCGGGCGGCACCACCGGCAGCTCGCCCACGCGGGCGTCCGGCCGGCTCACCACTCCCTCCAGCAGCACCTCGAAGGCGCGCACCATGCGCTGGAGGGTGCTCGGGAGGAAGAGGTCGGTGTTGTACTCGAAGGTGTAGGCGAGCCCGTCCGGCTCCTCGGAGACGGCCACCGAGAGGTCGAACCGGGCGGTGCCGGTGGGCACCTCCACGGGCGACATCCGCAGGCCGGGCAGCTCCACCGGCCCGCCCGGCGCGTTCTGCAGCGCGAAGAGCACCTGCACGAGCGGCGACTGGCTCAGGTCGCGCTCCACCCCGAGCTTCTCCACCAGCACGTCGAACGGGAGCGCCTGGTGCGTGAAGGCGGAGAGCACCGAGCGGCCCACCGAGTCGGCGAGCGACTCGAAGGACTGAGAGGGATCCACGTCCGCGCGCAGGGCGAGCGTGTTGATGAAGCAGCCGATGACGCCCTCGGTCTCCGCGCGGGTGCGGTTGGCGATGGGCGTGCCGACGATGATGGTGCGCTGGCCCGTCTGACGGTGCAGCAGCGTCTGGAAGGCCGCCAGCAGCGTCATGAAGAGGGTGCGCCCGCCGCGGCGGCTCAGCTCCTGGAGCCCCCGGGCGAGCGACGGCGACCACTTGCCCGACAGCAGCGCGCCCCGGTGCGTCTGCACGGGCGGGCGGGGCCGATCGGTGGGCAGGCGCAGCGGCGGCGGGTTGTCACCGATGTGCTCCTTCCAGAAGGCCAGGTCCGCCTCGAGCCCCGCGGCGCCCTGTCCCTGGCGCTGCCAGGCGGCGTAATCCGCGTACTGGATGGGCAGCGGCGCGAGCGCCACCGGCGCCCCACCCGCGCGGCCCGCGTACAGCGCGGCGAACTCGCGCAACAGCACGTTGATGGACCAGCCGTCCGAGATGATGTGGTGCATCACCACCAGCACCACGTTGCGCTCGGCCTCCAGACGGAAGAGGCGCACGCGCAGCAGCGGACCCTCCGCGAGCGAGAACGGCTGCTCGGCCGCCTTCGCCAGACGCCGGGCCAGCTCCGCCTCGGCGCGGGCCTCGGGCTGCTCGCGCAGGTCCTCCACCTCGAGCGCGAAGCGGGCCTCCGGGTGGATGAGCTGCTCGCAGCCGCCGTCCTTCGGGGAGAACGTGGTGCGCAGCGACTCGTGGCGCGACACCAGCTCATCGAAGGCCGCCGAGAGCGCCGCCTCGTCGAGCCGCCCCTCCAGCTGAACCGCACCAGCAATGTTGTAGAGCGGGCTGCCCGGTTCGAGCTGATCCAGGAACCACAGCCGCTGCTGCGCCGAGGAGAGCGGCAGGCCTCCGGTGCGGGGAACGACGGGGATGCGCTCCGCCGGGGCGGCGGGCGCCGTGGGCCGAAGGGCCTCGAGTGCCCGGGCGTAGTCCTCCAGCGAGGTGTTCTCGAAGAGCATCCGCAGGGGCGCGTCCAGGCCCAGGGTCTGCGTCACGCGCGAGCGGACCTGCGTGGCCAGCAGCGAGTGCCCACCGAGGTCGAAGAAGTCATCGGACGGCCGGGCCACCGGCGAGCCGAGCACCTCGGACCAGAGGGCGGCCACCTGCTGCTCGAACGCGGTGAGCGGGCGGGAGGCGGCCGTGTCGGTCGTGCTGCCCGTCTCGGCGAGCCCGGCGAGCGCCTTCCGGTCCAACTTGCCGCTCGCGGTGACGGGCATGGCCTCCAGCGGCACCAGCACCGAGGGCACCATGTAGGACGGGAGCCGGGCCTTGAGCGCCTCGCGCACCTGGGCGAGGTCCACGCTCTCCCCCGCCCTGGGCACGAGGAAGGCCGCCAGGCGCTTGTTGCCGTCACCATCGTCGAGCGCCTCGACGACGCAGTCGGCCACGCCGGGCATGCGGCTGATGACGACCTCGATCTCCGCCGTCTCCACGCGGAAGCCGCGGATCTTCACCTGGTGGTCCACGCGGCCCAGGAAGTCGATCTTCCCATCCGGCAGCCACCGGCCGAGGTCACCCGTGCGGTACATCCGCTCGCCGGAGGCGAACGGGTTGGGCACGAAGCGGTCGGCGGAGAGGTCCGGCCGTCCGAGGTAGCCCCGCGCGAGGCCCACTCCGCCGACGCAGATCTCTCCCACCGAGCCGGGGGGCACGAGGTTGAGGTGCTCGTCGACGAGGTACACGCGGTAGTTGTCCACCGGCGGGCCGATGGGGACCTTGGTGTACTGGCGCCAGTCCTGGGTGAAGAGCGCGGTGGTGTTGAGGCAGGCCTCGGTGGGGCCGTAGTAGTTGATGAGGGTGGAGATCTCCGCGTGGCGCTCGACGAGCTCCACCACGCTGGCGCTCAGCACGTCTCCGCCGAAGCACAGGTAGGGCACCTTCAGCTTCGCGTGACCGGCGCCGTGCTCCAGCAGCCCCTTGAGGAGCGCGGGCACCGAGTCCACCACGTCGATGCGGTTGTCCACCACGTAGGCATAGAGGCCCTCGGGGGACACGAGCGTCTCGTAGGTGGGCAGGAAGAGCGCGTCGCCGCGCATCAGTGGCAGGAAGAGCTGGTGCACGGACACGTCCACCGCGGGCGACACGAGCAGCATGTGCCGCATCCGTCCCGCCGGGGAGAACATCCGCCGCAGCCAGTGCACCTGGTTGCAGAGCGCCCGGTGCTCCACCATCACGCCCTTGGGCTTGCCCGTCGTGCCCGAGGTGTAGATGACGTAGAGCAGGTCCTCCGGCGCGTTCACGCGCGCCAGCGGCGAGGCGTCCGCGTCGAAGCTCGACGGCGCGGTGAGCGACAGCCGGGTGCCCTCGAAGCGCACCTCCGGGTGGACCTCGTCCTCCAGCAGCAGCCGGACCCCGGCGTCCTGGAGCAGCAGCTCGATGCGCTCGGCCGGGTGCATCGGGTCCATCGGCAGGTACGCGCCGCCCGCCTTCACCACGGCGAGGATGCCCACCACCATCTCCACCGAGGGGCGGGCCAGCACGGCCACCACCGTCTCGCGGCCCACGCCCCGTGCGCGCAGGCTCCGCGCGAGCTGGTTCGTCCGCGCGTCCAGCTCCCGGTACGTCAGCCCGCGACCCTCGTGCCACGCGGCGAGCGCGTCGGGGTGGAGCGCGGCCTGCTCCTCGAACAGCTCACCGATGGTGCGGTGGATCGGGTAGTCGTAACGGTGGGCGTTGAAGCCGTCGAGCAGCTGCGTCCGCTCGGCCGGGCTGTACATCGGCAGGTCGCGCAGCGCCGCGCCGGGCCGCGCCACCATGGCCTCCAGCAGGCGGACGTAGCGCTGGGCCATCCGCGCGATGCGCTCGGGCGAGAAGAGCGCCGTGCGATAGCTCCACTCCAGGCGCAGGGCACCACCCTCGCGCACCTGGGCGGTGAGCGTCAGCTCGACCTTCGAAGTCGGGAGGGGCGGCTCCAGGCGCTCCAGGCGGAGGCCGGACTCACAGGCCAGCACCGCCGGCCCGGCCTCCTCCAGGCTGAAGAGCACGTCGAAGAGCGAGCCACGGGCCAGCGCCCCCCGCGCGTGCAGCACCTCCACGAGCCGGGCGAAGGGGAACTCCTGGTGCTCCAGGGCCTCCGCCGTGTGGCGCGACACCTGGCCGAGGAAGGCCTCGACGGACAGCTCCTCGCGGACCGGGTTGCGCAGCGCGACGGTGTCCACCAGGAAGCCCACGGCCTCGCGCAGCTCGGGGTGGTTGCGACCGAGCACCGGCGTGCCCACCACCACGTCCCGCGTCGCACCGTGGCGCGACAGGAGCAGGTTGAACGCGGTGAGCAGCCCGTTGAACAGCGTGGTGGACTGACGGCGGCACAGGTCGCGCACGCGCTCGGTGAGCTCGGGCGCGAGCGTCACCGCGTGCACGCCCGCATCGAGCGAGGCATGGGCCGTGCGAGCCCCATCCGCGGGGAGATCCAGGGGAGGAGGAGGCTCGGCGAAGACGCCCTTCCAGTACTCGCCGTGGGCCACCAGCTCCGGCGTCTCCAAGCGCGAGAGCTGCCAGGACGCGAAGTCCCTCGGGCGCGGGCCAGGAGCCGGCAGCTCCTTGCCTTCATACAGCGCCACCAGCTCCGCGAGCACGCGCTCCACGGAGCTCGCATCGGAGATGATGTGGTGCAGGTCCACCAGCAGGAGCGCGGGCGCGCCCTCGCGCTCCACGAGGCCCGCGCGGAACAGCGGCGCCGAGCCCAGGTCGAACGGGCGGACGAAGCGGCGGGCCAGTTCCGGCAGCTCGCCCCCGGCGGCGGGCCGCTCGAGCGAGAACGGGACGGACGGCGCCACGCGCTGCACCACCTCGCCCTCCACGAAGGCGAAGGAGGTACGGAACGCCTCGTGCCGCTGCACCAGCGTCCGCAGGGCGCTCTCCAGCCGCGCCACGTCCAGCGGCCCCGAGAGGGCCAGCGCACCGGTCATGTGGTAGCGCGTGTCCCCTGCCCCACCCTGCTCCTGCGCGATGAAGAGCTGACGCTGCGCGGGCGAGGCCGGGTAATGCGACGCATCGGCCACCCGGGGCAGCGGGGCCTGGGCACTCGCGGCGGACTCCAGGCGCGCGGCGAGGGCGCGCACGGTGGGCGAGTGGAAGACGTCCGCGAGCGACAGCCTCCGTCCGAAGGCCTCGGCCACGCGGTGGACGAGCTGCACCGCAAGCAGCGAGTGCCCGCCCAGCTCGAAGAAGCCATCCGTCACCCCGAGCCGCTCCACGCCCAGCACCTGCCCGAAGAGCGCGAGCAGCCAGCGCTCGGTCTCCGTGGAGGGCGGGACCACGTCGCGGTCGAAGCCGCCCTGTCCGGTGACGAGCACCAGCGCGTTGCGGTCCACCTTGCCGCTCGGCAGTGAGGGCAGCGCGGACAGCTTCACGAAGTACGCCGGCACCATGTAGTCCGGCAGCGTCTGGAGCAACACCTCGCGAGGCGAGCGCGAGTCCTGGGTGGGCACGTAGAAGGCGGCCAGCACGGCGCCCACGCTCGGCTCATTGCGCACCACCACCGCCGCCGCCGAGGCGAGCCCCGAGGTGACGAGCTGCGCCTCGATCTCCCCCGGTTCGATCCGGTGGCCGCGCAGCTTCACCTGCAGGTCGATGCGGCCGTGGTGCTCCAACTCGCCCGTGGGCAGCCAGCGCGCACGGTCTCCGGTGCGGTACACCCGCTCGCCGCGCGCCAGGGGCGAGGCGACGAAGCGCTCGGCGGTGAGGTCCGGGCGGCCCAGGTAGCCACGCGCGAGGCCCTCGCCGGCGATGCACAGCTCGCCCGCCACGCCGGGGGGCAGCAGCTCACCGTCCGGGCCCAGCACCAGCACCTGCGTGTTGAGCACGGGCCGACCCACGTCCACCCGCGTCTTGTGCGTGAGCTCGCTCACCGTGGACCAGATGGTGGTCTCGGTGGGGCCGTACATGTTGAAGATGCGCGCGCGCGTCACTTCCCGCAGGCGCGCGAGCAGGTGGGCCGGCATCGGCTCGCCGCCGACGAGCACCAGCCGCACGCCCGCGAGCGCCTCGCGGCCCACCGGCTCCTCCATCAGCAGTTGCAAGCGCGAGGGCGTGAGCTGCACCAGGTGGCAACCGCTCTCGCGGATGAGCGCGCCGAGCCGATCCGGCGAGCGCTGCGTCTCCTCGTCCGCCAACACCACCTCGTGGCCGAGCCACAGGGGCAGCCACGTCTCCAGGCCAAAGATGTCGAAGGTGACGGTGGTGGTGCAGAGGAAGCGGAGGCCCTCGCCCTCCAGGGGCAGAGCCTCGACCATGGCCGCGAGGAAGTTGGCCAGGGCGCGGTGCGGCACCTGGACGCCCTTGGGCTTGCCCGTGGAGCCGGAGGTATAGAGGACATAGGCCACGTCCTCGGGCCGCGCCGGAGAGGCCACCGGGGCCGCCGCCGAGGGAGCCACACCGTCCACGCGCACCACGTCCGCGCCGAGCCCGCCCGCGAGCTCCGCGTGCCGGGCATCGGCCACCACGAGGCGCACGCCCGCGTCACGGGCCAGCAGCGCGAGCCGCTCCCGAGGCTGGTGCGAATCGAACGGCAGGTACGCGGCCCCGGCCTTCAGGATGCCGAGCAGTCCCACCAGCAGGTCCGCCGAGCGGGCCGTCATCAGCCCCACCACGCCGCCCGGTCCGGCGCCACGCGCCACCAGCGCCTCCGCCACCGCGCGAGCCCGTGCATCCAGCTCGCCATACGTGAGGCGCTCGGCGCCCGCGCGCACCGCCACCCGCGAGGGCACCTCGGCGGCCCGCCGCGCGAGCAGCTCGGCCACGTTGTCCTCGCGGGGGAACGGCCGGGGCCCGGGGTTCCACGAGGCCAGCCGCTCGGACTGGCGCGGGCTCACCACGGACAGCCGCGACACCGGACGCTCCTCGGTCCCGCCCGCTCCGGCGAGCACCTCGTCCAACAGGTGCCGGAAGCTCTCCGCGAGCACCGCCGGCATCTCCTCCGGGAAGGCGCTCTCGCGGAAGTCCATGTCGATCGTGAGCCGCCCCTGCCCGATGCGGTCGTTCACGTGCACCGCGAGCGCGTGCGTCTCATGGCCGTTGGAGAACCAGGAGATGTCCACCGGGTGCCCGTCGAACCGGGCATCGAAGCGGCCATTCTGGAAGGACACGAGCACGTCGAAGAGCGGCGACCCGTCGAGCCCGCCGGCCCGGAGCTGCTGCGCGAGCAGATCGAACGGGTAGCGTGACAGCTTGAGCGCCTGATGCTGGGCGGAGCCCACCCCGCGCAGCACCTGGTCGAACGGCGCTCCGCCCTCCACCTGGAAGCGCAGCGGCACGGTGCCGACCATCATCCCGCACGTCACCAGGTCTTCCCGGACGCCGCGGCCGTGGACGAACGTCCCCAGGCACACGTCCCGCCGGCCCGTCACCTTGGACACGAAGAGGCCGGTGAGCGCGGCGAAGAAGCGCGCCACCGTGCTCCCGGAGCGCGCGGCCACCTGGCCCACGGCCTCGGTGGTGGCCTCGTCCAGCACCACGGTGTGCCGCACCGCGCGGGTGCCATCCAGCGGCGAGCCCGCCGCGCGCAGCAGCGCCGGCTCGTCCAGGCCCGCGAGCCGCTCGTGCCAGCGGCGCCGCTCCTCCTCGGCCTCGGGCGAGCCCAGATATGCCCGCTCGCGCTCCAGGTACCGCACGTAGGAGCCACCCACCGCCGCGTCCGGCGCCTTCCCCGCCAGGAGCGTCTCGTAGATGCGGTTGACGGAGCGGACCAGCAGGCCGAGCGAGAAGCCATCGCCGATCAGGTGGTGCAGGCAGGCGTAGTAGCCCCCCTGGCCCCCGCCGAGCTTCACCGCCGCGAGGCGGAAGAGCGGTCCATCGAAGTGGGCGAAGGGCACCCGCGTCCGCTCGGAGCACCAGCGCTCCGCGGCGGCCTTCGGATCGGCCTCGCCGGAGAAGTCCACCACCTCCGGGCGGGGTACGGGCCGCGACGAGCGCCGCTGGTACACCTGCCCTCCGCGCACGACGAACTCCAGGTGGAGGGACTCGGTGCCCTGGGCGAAGCGGTACAGCGCCTCCTCGAGCAGCTCCATGCGCACCGGACCGCGCACGGTGAGCAGGCCGGCGAGGTTGGCGATGGGCGTCCCGGGGTGGAACTGCTCGGTGAGCCAGATGCGCTGCTGGGCGTGGCCGAGCGGATGGAGGGACTCCTCGCCCGAGGGCGAGGCAAGGGAGGCGCGCGGCTCACGCGAGGACGAAGTCACTTCGGACATGGTGGTTTCCGCGAAGAGAAGACGAGGGGGGGCGCGGGCGCGTCGGAAGTCGACACGGGCACGGCGCCACTCAGAGTTCCGGCACCCACATGGGAGTCACGAGGCTCACGACACCACCGGGACGGCGGCCATGGGCCCTGGCTTGGGTTGGAGCCAGCTGCGCACCACCGAGGACTCTCCGAGGAAGTAGCGCTCGCACTGGTGGGCCTGTGCGTAGAGGTCCACGTCCATCAACAACCCGTGCATCCGGGGCAGGTGTGCCAGCGGGATGCGAGGGAAGAGGTGGTGGGTCAGGTGGTAGTTGTCGTGATGCGGGTGCAAGAAGAAGGACAGCCAGTTGTTCGGGAGGTTCCGAGTGTAGCCGAGGATGGTGCCTGGAACGAGGCCCACGTGATCGGAGATCTCCGCGAATACTTTGATGAGATGGTAGACGGTGGCCTTCGAGGCCAGCCACAGCGCGGCGAACACCAGCGCACCTCGAGGCCCCGCCAGCAGCGCGAGCACGCCGAGCATGACCGTCCACCAGGCGAGCACACGCAGCCGCTGCACCGCGCCCACGCGGGGCAGCGTCGTCAGCACCGAGTCCCGCCACATTCTCGGATTGAGCGCGAACGAGAGATACACCCGCCAGGCGCTCCGCGGTGACTCCTCTCCCTGCGCGGGCAGTTCCAGGAAGTCCGGATCCCTCCCCGGCGTGCCGAGGTAGGCGTGGTGCTGCAGGTGCTCGAGCCGGTACAGCTCGTAGTCCTCGAAGATCGGCAGCGCGCACAGCAGCGAGGCGACCCATTGGTTGGCCTTCTTGCCGCGCAGCATGTTGCCGTGGGACGCATCGTGCAGGCGGTTGCCCAGCGCGCGCTGCCGCGAGCCGATGACGATCAGCGCCAGCGGCGTCCACAGCGGCGAGACGTAGAAGCACAGCGCCCAGGCGGCGAAGATGAGCGTCCACGTCTCCACCAGATCCCGCGCCGCGTGCCTCGGGCTCGGCTGGTGCAGGGCCTCGAACGTGCCCCGCCGCGCCTCGGTGGTGAGGAACGCCCGGAAGGTGCGGATGTCGTCGACCACCAACCGCCTGGACGTCCTGGGCTCCGAAGCCCCCCCTGACTGCTCCTGTCGTGATGCGGAACCCATCCTCGATCCAGAATTCGCGGACTCTCAAAGTCCGGAAGAAACAGCCAATCAAGAATTAACTGCTTTCCTTTAAAGCAGTTGGTTCTTCCCATGTTTCACGCCCAACTGGCAAGCAGCCCGGGGTGTGTTCGAGGCACGGCCGGAGAGTGGCCCCGTGCGTCATCAAGGCCCCTGGCCGATGCATGGCGGCGGCTGGTAAGAGGTGGCGCCCGCCCATGGCGGCGCACTGATTCAGGAGCACGAGATGAGCGAGCAGCAGGACACCGTCGCCTACAAGGTCGTGGTGAACCACGAGGAGCAGTATTCGATCTGGCCCGCGGACCGGGAGAACGCGCTGGGCTGGAAGGACGCGGGCAAGCAGGGCTCGAAGGACGAGTGCCTCGCGTACATCAAGGAGGTGTGGACGGACATGCGCCCGCTCAGCCTCCGCCAGAAGATGGCGCGCGCCTAGGCCGCGGAGTGCTGGAGGTGGGCGCCGTCCTCGGGGCGCGTGTCCTCATCACCCTCGTCGTGCGCCTCGTCCACCACGGGCAGGAAGACGCGGAAGGTGCTCCCCTCCCCCACCACGCTCTCCACGGACATGCTGCCTCCGAGTCCGCGGAGGATGTCGTGGCTGATGGACAACCCCAGGCCCGTGCCCTCGCCCACGGGCTTGGTGGTGAAGAAGGGCTCGAAGATGCGCTCGAGGTTCTCGGCGGGGATGCCGCAGCCGTTGTCGTGCACCTCCACCACCGCCTGGGAGGTGCCCTGCATGCGCGTCACCAGCCGGATCTCCCCGCCCGACCTGGGCAGCGCGTGCGCCGCGTTGATGAGCAGGTTGGTGAAGACCTGCGCCAGCTGCACGGAGTTGCCGAGCACCTGGGGTAGCTCCCCGTAGTCGCGCACCAGCCGCCCCCGGCTGCGCAGCCGGCCCCAGGCCAGGTGCACCGAGTTCTCCAGCACCTCGTGCAGATCCAACGGGTGCGTGGTCGTCTGATCTCCCCGCGACAGCGCCCGGAGGCTCTCCACGATGAGCCGCATGCGCTCGGTGCCCTCGCGCGCCTCGGTGAGGGCCTCCAGCAGCTCGCGCAGCTCCTCCTCCGGCAGCGCCAGCCGGCGCAGCTCGGTGGCGATGAAGCCCAGGTTGCTGGAGACGAACGCCAGCGGGTTGTTGATCTCGTGCGCCACCCCCGCGGCGAGCATCCCGATGGAGGCCATGCGCTCGTTGAGCCGCAGGCGCAGCTCGTTCTCGCGCTGCTCGGTGATGTCGCGCATGGTGATGGCCAGGCAGTCGCCCACCGCGCTCAGCTGGCGGCGGAACCAGCGGCGGCCCTGTCCCGGCCGAACCTGATCCACCTCGTCGTCATGGTTCTGACCGGTCCGCCAGAGCTGCTCGCACAGGGCCCGAGGCGCGATGAAGGCCGCGTGCGGAAAGTCGGACAACAGGCGTCCCTCGGCCTGACGCGCCTCGCAGCCCAGCAGGGACTCGGCGTGGGCGTTGATGCGCAGCAGCCGCAGGTGCTCCTGCTCGCCCCGGACGATGAAGAACGCGTCGAAGCTGCTGCTGGTCGCCGCCCGGAAGAGCGCCTCGCTCTGGCGCTGGACCGCCTCGTTGCGCCGGTGCGTCGACAGATCCCTCGCGATGCCGAACAGCCCCATCACCTGCCCGTCCGGCCGGTGGAGCACGCCCTTCGTGGAGAGCCACTCGCGATGGGCTCCCGCCATGTGCTCGTGCATCTCCGCGTGGAGCGTGCGCCCCGCCAGCAGCGTCTGCCGATCGAACTCCAGGGTGCGCTGCGCCTCCTCGGCGGTCATCAGCTCGCCGTCCTTGTGGCCGATGATCCGCTCCACGGGCAGGCCCAGGTAGCTCGCCCCCACCTTGTTGATGAAGGTGTAGCGCCCCTGCAGATCCTTGGTGAAGACCGCGTCCGGCAGCTCCTCGACGACGGACAGGAACAGCTCGCGGTAGGGCAGGTCCGGCGGCGCCGGAGTACCCTCTTCCATCCCAGGCGCGCTCCCCTCATCTTTCATGATGAGAAATTCGATACCCATAAGCGGGCGGACAGACGAGCGTCCCCCCCTTCCAGCCCCGGATCGATCCGTCCGGCAGCACACGCTCGGCATGCCCGGGATTGCGCTCCACGTCCGCTGTTGCACACACCGGTCCTACCTCGGCCCAGAAGGTGCGGAGATCACTCCGCAAATCCACGCCAAGCGTCCGGAGGCCCCACCGGACGGGATTCCCTGATATGGGAACCATCCAGCCTCGAAAAAGATGATGCGACCGTCCAACCCGCCCGTGAATCCCTGGTTCCCACTTCGCCAGCCCAATCCCCACACCCGCCTGCGGGTGTTCTGTTTCCCGTACGCGGGGGGAGGCGCCTCCATCTACAACAACTGGGGAGCGGCGCTCCCGGCGAGCGTGGAGGTGTGCGCCGTGCAGCTGCCGGGCCGCGAGCGGCGCATCCTGGAGCAGCCCTTCCGGCGGATCCCCGCGCTGCTGGACGCGCTGGAGCCGGTCCTGGCGCCGCTGCTGGACAAGCCCTTCGTCTTCTTCGGCTACAGCATGGGCACGCGCATCGCACTGGCGCTCACGCAGCGCTGGCAGGCCCGTGGCGCGCCCCTGCCGCTCGGGCTGGTGATGGCCGCCGCCGGCGCGCCCCACCGCGACCGTCCGTCCCGGGACGATCTGGATGACGCGAACTTCGTCGAGCTGCTGCGCAGCTACGAGGGCACGCCCCCCGAGGTCTTCGCCCACAAGGAGCTGTTGGAGATGGTGCTGCCGTCGCTGCGCGCCGACTTCTCCGTGGCGGACACCCTGCTGCCCGCCACGCCGGTGCGCTGCCCCATCTCGGCCTGGTCGGGCGAGGAGGATCCGCACGTCACCCAGGAGAGCCTCGACGCCTGGGGCGAGCTGACGACGGAGGAGCTCCGGCTGCGCTGGTTCCCCGGCAAGCACTTCTTCCTGCGCACGGTCCGGGAGCCGCTGCTGGCGGCGCTCCGCGAGGAGCTCGTCCGCTGGTGCCCGGAGGTCGGCCCCTAGCCGGCGGTGACGACCCAGGGCGGCTCATCGCCCGCCAGCGGCACGGTCCGCTGGCACCGCACCGACAGGGGCAGGCTCCAGGCGCGGCGCACCGCCACCGCCGCGGGGTGCCGCTCCGAGAGCTGGAGCTGCACGAAGCGCCACGAGCCGGGCTCGTCCGCCAGCCGCGGATCGAACGAGATGCGCGGCGGCTGTCCGGGCTCCAGGTGGAAGGCGAACTGATCCAACGGCAGGCTCAGCCCCATGCCACGCGCCTTGATGTAGGACTCCTTCAGCGTCCAGTACTCGAAGAAGCGCTCGCGCTGGCGCTCGGGGGGCAGCGCGCGCAGGGCGGCCACCTCCGAGGGAGCGAAGAAGGAGTCGGCCAGCTCCACCGTCTGGCCCTGGCGCCCGGAGTCCTCCACGTCCGCGCCCACGTCCGTGTCGAGCGCCACCGCGCACACCGCCATGCCGTCCGTGTGCGAGAGGTTGAAGCGCAGCCCGGGAAGGACCGAGCCGGAGAGATCCGGACGCCCGTACGCGTTGTTGGCGAAGCGCCAGGCCTGGGGCGGCACCGGCGCGTAGCGGGACAGGGTGACGCGAACCAGCGCGTGCGACACCAGGAACTGGTGCTGGTGCTTCTCGAAGCGGAAGCGCAGGCGCCGGGCCCGCTCGCTCTCGTCGAGCAGCGCCACGTAGGCCCCGAGCAACCGGGGATCGGTCACACGCTCCGGCTCCACCACCCAGAGGTGGACCTCGTCGTGGCGCAGTGTCAGGGGCGGCGTGGAAGGGGGGCTTGGCGTCATGGGCGGACTCCAGCCCCCTCACCTAACGCGTTGTGAGCGGACACGCCAGTCCGGTGAGTCGTACGCCCCCCCGCCGGCTCACTGTCCGGTGACGACGCCGAGCTGCAGCTCCAGGTCGAACGACAGATCCGGCGAGGTCGCGCCCGTCTGCTTGACCACCACCGTGATGGTGTTCTCCCCCTGGACGAACACCCCGATGGGGATGGAGTCGGCGGCGAGCTCGTTCTCCGTGCCGGCGCTCGCGTACTTGTCATGGGCGAGGCCCTTGCCCACGTTCCGGGCGAACACCTGCGAGCCGTTGACGAACACCGCCACCCCATCGTCGAAGAGGACGCGCAGGTTGGCCTCGGTGACGGCCCCGTTCACGAAGATCTTCTTGCGGAAGTAGACGCTCGACTGGGACACGGCGCCACGAGTGAGCACGGTGGCCTCGTCGCCGTCGCCGTATCCGAGCTGGCCCGCGCCGGACTTCCACGCCGAGTCATCGAAGCTCGCCATGTTCCAGTGCATGCCCGGATCCACCCCGCTGTCGTCGTACTTCCACACGGACCGGAAGGGGATGGGAAGGATCGTCGTCTGCCGGCTGATGGTGAAGGGAGCGTTGCTCACGTCCGACAGCGGGGTCCCGCCGACGCGGGCCACGCGCACCAGCGCCTGGGTGGTGCTCACCTCCGGCACCGTCCACGCGTACACGCCGGTGTTGGGCACGTCGGAGGCGATGGGCGTCCAGCTCACGCCATTGTCCGTGGAGAGCGTCAGGTCCACGCTCGCCACGTTGCCGGTACTGGCCCAGGTGATGGACCTGGAGGCGCCCGGCAGGAAGACCTCCCCCCCGTTGGGCGCGGTGAGCACCAGCATGTCCGGCACCGGGCCCGAGAGCTGCTCCACCTCCAGCGCGAGCGCGAAGGTGAGATCATCCGAGTTGGCCGACACCTGCTTCACGATCGCCGTCACCACGTTCTCTCCCACGCGGAACGGATTGGACGTGAGCGGGAGCGGGACGCGCTCGTACGCGTTGGTCGCCGAGCCGGAGGCCCAGGCGGAGAAGTTCGTGCCGTTGCCCATGTTGCGGGAGAAGACGGGCACACCGTTGACCCACACGGCGATGGCGTCGTCGTACAGCACCTCGAGGTTGGCCGCGGTGACGATGTTGTCCAGGGTGAGCTTCTTGCGGAAGTAGAAGGTGGGAGAGCCGTGAGTGAGGACGGTGCCCTCGTCCTCGTCGCCGTAGCCGAGCTGACCCGAGCCGGTCTTCCACGCCGAGTCATCGAAGTCCCGGGCAAGCCAGGCGGTGCCCTGATCGATGCCCCGGTCGTCGTACTTCCAGGTGTCGCCGAGGACGATCTTCTTCCGCGCGGAGGGCGTCACCTGGGCCACGCGCACCATGCGCGCCACCGAGGGCACGCCCCGCCCGTCCACGATGAAGAGCATGTAGTAGCCCGGAGGCGCGGAGAGGTTGCTCGCGGGGGCGGTCACGCTCAGGCCACCGCTCGTCTGGGAGAAGGCCAGCTTGAGGAGACGCTGGTTCTGATCGAAGGCGTGCGTCACCGAGCCGAGGGCGAGCAGCGTCACCTTGGCCACCCGCGACGCGTCCAGGGTCTGCACGAGGAAGCTCGTCCCGGGAGTGATGACGGCCGGAGCCTCCTGGATGGCGGGACGGGAGCCGTCCTGCTTCAGGTAGGGCGGCGAGAAGAGCTCCACCGTGCGCAGGTTGCGGCCACCACCGGTCAGCACGCGACCGTCGGGCAGCAGGAGCGCCGTCGAGTGATAGCCCCGGTAGTCCGCCGCGGGGGCGAGCTTCGTCCAGGTGTCGGTCTCGGGATCGTAGAGCTCCGGCACCTTGACGGGCAGGGTCTCGTCATCGAAGTCCGAGCCACCGCTGCCACCCGTCACCAGCACCTTGCCGTCCGGCAGCAGGGTGGCGTTGAGCTGGCGCCTCGGCCAGGTCATCGGGGCACGGGCGCGCCAGGTGGGTGTCGGCACCGCGAGATCGATCTCCTCCACGGTGGCGGTGGGCGGCGAGCCTCCTCCGATGAGGAGCACCTTGGAGTCGATCATCACCGCCGAGCCGTAGGAGCGGCCGTTGTACGCGCTGCGAGGGCCCTCGAACCAGGTGCCGGTGCCCTCGGTATCCAACCAGCGGGAGGTACGCTGGGGAGCGGCGTAGAAGATCTTGCCGTTGGGAGCCAGGAACACCCGCGGGTAGTAGGGCACGTCCCGGACGGCGCTGGTGAGGTTGCGGAACGTGCCCGTGGTGGACTGCCACACCTGCGGCAGCTCGTTGCAGGTGCCGGACGCATGGGTCTCGCCCGAGAGCACCACCACGTCTCCGCTGGCGAGCGTGGTGTTGGTGGGGTACCACCGCAGGTCATTCATGTCCGGGCCGCGGCTCCACGTGAGCGTGAAGGGGTTGAAGATGCTCACGTAGGGGTAGCCCACGTGGGACTCCTCATGGCCGCCCGTCACCAGCAGCCGCCCGTCCGGCAGGAAGGAGTGACCCGAGCAGAAGATGTTGTAGTCCGCCCGCGGCAGGCCGGAGAGCGCTCCCGTGGCGGGGTCCCACAATTGAGGTGGCAGCAGCCCCTCGTCGAACTCGCCGAAGAACATCACCTGGCCGGTGGGCAGCAGGTGGGAGTGGGTCAAGGACACGGGGAAGGTCGTCAGTGGAGACCACTCCCCCGCCACTTTGGGATCCGCCGCCTCCGCCGCCAACGGGACCAGCGCCAGCAGCAGACCCGCCGCGAGCAGCAGGCGTCTTCTCCAGACCGCGAAGCATGACCGCACCATCATCCCACCCCCTGACAACCCCTAGCGGTTGCTGGCGGCTGAACCTAGGGTCCACGCGAGCGCGGACAAGCAGTGCCCGGGTCGTGCCAGTGTGACGACGGGAGGACACCAGAGTCATCGAGGTGACCCACCGCCCGACATCGGGGGTGGGTGCGCAGTCGGTGGAGAGCACTCCGCCCACCCCACGGGGCAATTGTCCAGGGATTGGCACGGGTCGAGTTTCACGCCGCCCCGAAGAACCGTGAGGAGTGGGCGCGGTGGGGTCGGGGCCGAGGGGGGCGGCAGGGCGAGGCAGGGCCAGGAGCGAGCGTCCGAGGTGTGTGTATCGAGGGCGCGACGGGCTCGGTCGAGCCACCGGGTGGGACATGGAACTCTTCCCCATTCACCTGTTGGTACTGGTGGTGATGACGAACCGGTACGTGCTCGGTCCGCTGCTGCGGCGACTCCGAGGCCGCCGGGTGGACGCCGCGGATGATGGCTACCAGCCAACCGTCACGGTGGTGATTCCCCTCTTCAACGAGGGCGAGGGCATCTACCACGCGGTGCGAAGCCTGCTGGAGCAGGACTATCCCGCGGACAAGCTGAGCATCTGCGTGGTGGACGACTGCTCCACCGACGACAGCCATGCCTGGGCGCTGAGGGCGGCCGAGGGCCACCCGAGCGTGAAGGTGATGCGCAACCCGTACAACATGGGCAAGCGCAAGGGCATCGCCCGGGCGGTGCGCGAGGCGACGGCGGAGATCATCGTGTCGGTGGACTCGGACGTGGTGGTGCACCCGAGCGCCGTGCGCGAGCTGGTGCGGCGCTTCGTGAGCCCGCGCATCGCCGCGGTGGGAGGCCGCACCTACGTGGCCAACCGTCATCAGAACTGGATGACGCGGATGATCGAGATCAAGTTCTACTTCGCCCAGGAGTGGCTCAAGGATCTGGAGCGGAGCTTCCGCTCGGTGCTGTGCCTGTCCGGGTGTCTGACGGCGTACCGGCGCCAGGTGCTGCTGGAGCTGGAGCCCATCCTCGAGGCGCGCAACATCGCCGGGGTGCCCATCAAGTACGGAGAGGATCGCTTCCTCACGCGGCAGATCGTCAAGGCGGGCTACGAGACGGTCTACACCACGGCGGCCTGGTGCCAGACGGCGGCGCCGGCCACGTTGGCGGGCTACTTCTCGCAGCAGCTGCGCTGGCGGCGCTCCAACCTCGTGGACATGATCTGCGGGCTGAGCCACGCCTGGAGACTGCACCCGGTGGTGTGCGTCCACTACGTGTCGCAGCTGGCGCTGCTGCTCTCCTACCCCGTCATCATCATCCACAACCTGATCAACGGGCAGTTCTGGGGCGTGCTGCTGCTGCACATGCTCGTCATGGGGGCGATGGGGATCATCTATCGGATCGACAAGAGGGATCTGCCGGCGGACATGCGCGTGCCGGCGATCTCCTTCCTGCCCATGGGACTGCTGATGCCCATCACCTACGCACTCTTCACCCCGCTGGCGCTGTTCACGCTGGACTCGGGGAGCTGGGAGACGCGGGGCAAGCCGAGCACGGCGCCCGCCGTACCGCCCGCGGATGTGCCGCCCGCCAAGCAGGCCCCCAGCATCATCTCCTCCACGCGAACGGTGGGAGGGAGCACGACGCCATGAACCAGCGCATCGTCAACAAGCTCAACACCCTCGCGGTCAACGCCTACAAGACACTGGGCTCGGTGTTGCTGGCCCTCATCCTGGTGGGGCTGGTGTCGTACCTGGGGATGCAGGCCTTCTTCTTCGTGGGCCACGCCTGGGTGACGCCCACGGTGGTGTCACCGACGGATCCGCAGATCCTCCAGCTCAACGCCCAGCTGGCACAGCAGGCGGCGGCGCGGGACAAGCTGCTGGCGGACCGCAGGGAGCTCGAGGCGCGCTTGGAGCAGGCCGAGCGGCTGTTGGGCTCGGAGAAGGACTTCCAGGAGCGCTTCCGGCTGGCGCTGAGCGGAGAGCGGGAGGCGCGGGCGAAGTCGCTGCGGAGGCTGGCGGTGCTGCGCCGGGAGTACCGGGAGGCGGCCGAGGAGATCGCCGAATCCAACCGGGCCTACGCGGGGATGGCGCGCACGCGCACGGAGGCGCTCTACAACGCGCGGATGTTGGTGCGGGAGGAGCGGCTCACGGCGAACCACCAGCTGGCGCAGATGGCGCAGACGAACCTGTCGCTGTCGGAGGGCTCGGCGGAGCTGCAGACGAGGCTGGAGGCGCTGAAGCGGGAGCTGGACGGCTTCGATGCCTCGATGGCGGGCAGGTCCGCGGGCCTGACCACGGAGGTGTTGCTGCTGGAGCGGGAGTACACGCGCTCGGTGCTGGAGGTGGCGAGGGCGGAGAGCGAGCGGCACCACCTGAAGGAGAGCTTGAAGTCGCTGGACGAGGCGGTGGGGCGCTACGACGCGCTGCTGGCGTCCATCCGGAGCTCGCCGTGGCTGGAGGCCATCGAGCGAGGGCTGACGGTGGGCTTCGTGCCCTACGAGAACCTGGGGAACGCGGGAGCGGGAACGCCGCTCTACCGGTGCGCGCTGAAGCTGCTGTGGTGCC